>DVHZ01000010.1 GCA_018711685.1 Candidatus Excrementavichristensenella intestinipullorum
CCCCCTCCCAGCCCCACGGCGCCGGCCTCCGGCCGGCGCCGCGAAACTCCGGCTCTTCGGCTGTGGCTGTCCTCTTCCGTGCCGGAAAACGGGCACAGATATGGCACAGAACGCGCCCTCCCCTCTGGGCATCCCGGTCCTTCCCCATAGCTAGGCTCTCTGAGGAGGCTTGCTTTGGGGAAAAGCCCGCCGCGAACCGGTCCGCCACCGCCGCCCAAGAGCGCCCGTCGAAATCATGGCGTTTCCATCTGCTGGATCTGGCCGATCCTAGCGGGAGATGCTTTGACCACCCACACCGTAATGGCAGCCGTATAGAGCCCGTCAGGGGTATTGACTGCCGCCGTAATCGTGGCCTTACCCGCTTTGAGCCCTTGCACCCGTCCATTCTGGTCTACCTCGACTATTTTCGGTGCGTCGCTACCCCACGCTATTTTTACTCGTCCTTCTTCCCACAGGCTCTTTACCTTCAGCTTTAGGCTTTCACCACGCTTCAGTTCCACAATATCCCCCAAATCCTCTCCCTTCCCGTCGCGAATGACCACCGCCGCCACTTCTATTTGGCTGGTTCCCTTCTTCATGTTGGCGCTGTAAGCCATAATTTGCGCCTTTCCCAATCCTGTTGCCCTCACGTTTCCCTCCGAATCCACCTGAGCCACCTGGCCGTCGCTGCTCTCGTAGACCAGCTGCTTGTCCAGCACCCTGCTCCCCGTCAGCTGTCCTTGTATTTTTCTGGTTTCCCCAGGCAACATGTTCAGCGCCTTGGGTTTTACCTTTACTCCCTGGGCCAGATGCTTTGCCTTGCGTACTTCCAGCTGAATGTAATACCGTTCTCCAGCCCTCAGTCCCCCTTCTTCTCCCTGGGCGGTAAAGTATAGCCGGGTGCTCCCCAGTTTAATTCCCTTGACCTTCATTTCGTCTGTTTTCTTGCCCACTAGCTTCGCCACCGCTCCGTCCTCTACCCGCCATTCCTTTGCGCCTCCCGGTATGGCGGGCAGCTTCGTTTGCGCCCCTTTGGCCACCGCTAGCACCCGGAATTTCTTGTACGCGATTCCCTCCCCGCTCTGTCCCGGCGCCGGCGTTATGGTAGGTTCCGGACTGGCCTGCGGCGAAGGCTCCGGCGTGGGGCCGGGCGTGGGTGTGGGCGTTACGGCAGGCTCCGGGCTGGCCTGCGGCGAAGGCTCCGGCGTGGGGCCGGGCGTGGGTGTGGGCGTTACGGCGGGCTCCGGGCTGGCCTGCGGCGAAGGCTCCGGCGTGGGGCCGGGTGTGGGTGTGGGCGTTACGGCGGGCTCCGGGCTGGCCTGCGGCGAAGGCTCCGGCGTGGGGCTGGCCGTAGGAATCGGTGTGGCCGTAGGCGTGGGCGTGGGCGGCTCCGGTTGCTCCTGCTCCTTTTCCCGTGCGTACAGGGTGGCCGCGCTGGGCATGTCTCCCAGGGTCACGGCAATCTGTCTGTCCGTTATATTGCCAACCGCCACGCGCAGCGCCCCTTCCGGGGTCCATTCCCATTGCTCAAAGTTTGCCCCGCCGGCATACAACATCTTGATTTGGCCCCCGTCTAAGAACATCTCTTTCGCGTATCCTTCGCTTCCCTGTTCCCCCAGCTGTATCTCGCCTTCCAGCTTGATCATATACCCCACATTCCCCTCTACTGTTCCCGCCCATTCGGCTTTCCCTTCTATCTTCAGTTTTCCCCCTTCTTCCACGCGGGCCGTACCTCCGCTCTGCACGCGGAGAAATCCCCCTTCCCGCACCCGCACTTCTCCCGTTATCTCCAGAAGGCCGGCGATGTCCAGTTCACCCGCCACCTCCAGCATCCCCGTCACCTGAATCCTGTTCTCCTGGCTCTCCAGCCTTACGCCCCCGTCCAAGTGCGCTTGGCCCCTTATTTCCGCATCCCGGTTTAGAATCACTTCCTCTCCTGTTCCCGCCGCCTCCAGCGCTCCTTCCAGTCCGTACATTTGATCCCTCAACATCGCGTCGTACCCTACGTCTGTCCCCTCGATCTTATTCGTTCCGTCGATTCTTCCCTTCCCTGCTACGTCCAGGCTCCCTTTGTTCGTCATGTTTCCCTGATTCGTTAGCCATCCTCTCACCTCTATCTGCCCGTTGTTTAGCGTCCACATTTCGTTGGATACCTGGCCGCCCTCTTCGACCTCCAGGATCCCGATGTTGGTCATTGGCTTCCCCAACCGACAGCTTCCCCGCACCTGCACCACTCCGAGATTCTTCAGCTCCCCTTCCGCCTCCAGGCACCCTTCGATTTCCAGTGTTCCTCCTGAATTCACCTGAATAATTCCCGTCTCCCGCACCTCGCCCCGAGCCTTCACGACGCCTGCCTCGATCACGATTCCGCCTCTCCCCAGCCTGAATTCCCCGCCCGGCTCTACGCTCCAAGTCCCCTCGGTCCCGATATATTCCGTTCCCCCTGCCGTCACTTTGCCCTGACTGCCGATCTTGACCAGCCCCGCGCCTTCCACGCTCAGGTTCTCCAGGGCGTTCAGGGCGATTTCCCCTGCAACGCACAATTCGCCGCACACCGTCAGGCAGTATTCGCCGCTCTTCAGCGTTACACCTTCCCTCACTTCTCCGCCTGTTTCCAGGGTAATATTTCCCCCCAATTCCATCACCGTTCCCGGCTGCGCTTCCCGCAACGCCGCCTCCAAATCCGCCCCGCTCATGATCTTTCTCTCTTCTCCCGACGCACTGCCCATCCACAGGCCTATAGCCAATGCCAGCGCCCACAGTAACCCCTTGATTGCCCGCACATCGCCTTCCTTAAAATCCATTATTCATTCCCTCCTTTTTTCATTTGTAAATTTCTAATATTAGGTATGTTTGTATATATACGCGTCATGTATAGTAGTGATTATATCCTGTTATACATAAATTTTCAATAATTTCATTGCTCAAATTATAAATTTTCTTGTTGTATTTCATTTTTTACTATTTTCATAACTATTTTGATTTGTTCAGTTTTCTCCGCCGCCTTAGGCCTGTCGTTTTGGATGGCCTGGCATCCAGGAGGGGGCGTGGGGAAGGCGGGCTGCCTCAGCCCACGAAAAGGCCCTTGTGCCGCAATGTATACGGCGCAAGGGCCTTAGGACGCTGACCGTCCTTTTCCGCAACCTTTTCTGATCTATTCCAATTTTTCCTTCAACGCCTTCTCCACCTGGGCACAGCAAAAATCGCACAATTCCCTTGCGAACTCAGCGTCGGCGGATTCCGCCATCACCAGGCATTGCTGCCGGTCGCCGCCGGGGCTGATCCAGGCCCATCCCTTGTCCCGCTCCAGGGTAAGGCCGTCCGACAGGTCGCACCCGGGCAGGGATTGGGCCAGCTGCTTAAGCAGGCGTCCCTTGTCCCTGAGCTGAACGGGCACCACATGGGTGCGCCGGGCGATGTGGGGCAGCTGCTCCAACACCTGACTTAGGGACAGGTCCTTTTCCGCCAGCCGGGCCGTCACGGCCAGGGCGGCCTGGATGCCGTCGAAAAACAGCGGAAAGGTCCGCGGGGCGTGGCGCAGCATCCCCTGCTGCCAGGAAGAATCGCCGCTGGCGGTCCACACCACTTGCGCGCCATAGCGCTGGGCCAGCTGACCGGCGCAGCGGGTGACGCCCCTGGGCAGCGCCAAGGTTCTTTCGCCCATTTCCAGGGCGGTCCAGCACAGGAGCAGGGTCCTTTCTGGTTCGGCAATCAGCCCTTGTGAACCGGCAAAGCCCACCGACTCTCCGGAATCGCTGAGCCACAGTCCGATCTCCCCGGGGGCCAGCTCCATCAATTCCTCCTCCCACTCGGCCCGCACCGGACATCCTGCCCGGCGAAAAGCCCGCTCGGCCAGGGAGAGCAGCTGTTCGTGCTGGCAGTACAGCGCTGCTTTGACGCCGGCTCCGGCGGAAAAGGCGGCCTGGGCCTGAGCGATTACCTGTTGGATATAGCCCCTGTCGGTTCCGGACATCAGTTGGGGCGGCCGGGTAACGCCGGAGAAGGGGGCGGGGTAATCCTCCCGCGCCATGAGCCCCAACAGCCGGCGCTGCTGTTCCCGGCTGAGCAGGGCTCCCGCGGCCCCCAGGGGCAGGACCCGGTCCCGGGCCACGTGAAGGGCGCCCTGTGCGCCGGATACGCCCAAGGCGTATCGGGTCTGGGCCACGCTGGCGCAGCCCACGTCGATTACCTGCACCCCCTGGGCCATCAGCGCGGCCAGCGCGGCCCGGTGCAGCGCCAGGCCCACCGCCGACTCGTCCCGGGCCAGCACCACTTCTCGGAACCCCATGGCCTCGGCGTAGGCCTGAGCCTGCCGCACCAGTTGGGCGGGCCCGCTGACGAAGAAGGCGCCGTCCACCATGCGCTGGGTTTGGCCGCCCCACACCACGTTTTGGCCCACCTTTTCCCCGTCCCCCACCGCCTTGTGGGGCCATATCTTGACCCCGGGCATCAGGGTGCTGCCCTCGCCCAGGACGCTGCCCTCCCCCAGCACGCTCTCCTCAAAGGCGCTGGAGCCCTGCTCCGCCCGGGCGCCGCACTGGAGCACCGCGCCCCTGAGCTGGCAGCGGGCCTCTGCCTGAGCGCCCCGCATCAGTACCGAGCGCTTGACGCTGGCCTCTTGCCCCACCTGGCTGCCCGCCCCCAGCACCGAATAAGGGCCGATCCGCGCTCCCGCCTCCACCCGAGCTCCCGGCCCCAC
Source organism: Candidatus Excrementavichristensenella intestinipullorum (assembly GCA_018711685.1). Lineage (GTDB taxonomy): Bacteria > Bacillota > Clostridia > Christensenellales > Aristaeellaceae > Excrementavichristensenella > Excrementavichristensenella intestinipullorum. Next base: position 4,679 of record DVHZ01000010.1, read on the forward strand.
GTAGCAAGGCGCTTCCAGCACCGCGCTCTTGTCGATCACCGCGCCGGGGGCACGGTTGACCACGCCGGGGCGTATACCGGGCAGCGGCCCCATGCGCCCGTCCAACAGGTCCACATGGGCGCGCAGATAGGCGGCGGTATCGCCGATATCGCACCAATAGCCCTCCATCAGCCAGCCATATACCGGCAGTCCTTCCTCCACCATGCGGGGAAACATCTCCCGCCCGAAATCCCAGGGCCGGTCTGCGGGGATCATGGCGATGGCCTGGGGCTCCAGCAGGTAAATGCCGGTATTGACCGCGTCGGAACACACCTCGCCCCAACCCGGCTTTTCCACAAAGCGCTGCACCCGCCCCTGCCCGTCGGTGAGCACCACGCCGTATTCCAGGGGCGATTTTACCTTTTTCAGCACTAAGGTGGCCAACGCGCCCCGGTCCCGATGAAACCGCAGCGCCGCCGTCAGGTCGCAGTTGGTGAGCCCGTCGCCGGAGAGCACCACGGTGGTTTCGTCCAGCATATGCGCCGCCTGGCCCACGCTGCCCGCCGTGCCCAGAGGGGTTTGTTCCGTAAAATAGGTGAGGTTTACGCCGTATTCCGCCCCGTCTCCAAAATAGCCGCTCACCTGGCCGGCCAAGTACATCAGCGTCACCGCCGCCTGGGATACCCCATGCCGCCTGAGCAAATCCAAGGTATAGGCCATCACCGGCCGGTCCAGCACCGGTACCATGGGTTTGGGACAGGCGCAGGTCAGGGGGCGCAGCCTGGAGCCCTCGCCCCCCGCCATGATCACAGCCTTCATGGTTCAACTCCTTCGGGCCCTTCAACGCCCCGTTTTTCCCTATTTTTTCCCGGCCATGCGCGGTTCATTCATGGATATATGCGCGTCGGACTAAATTATGCCCGAAAAAAGCGGCCCCCTTTCCTAAGACCCTGGCCGCATTGGCCCCCGCAGCCCTCCAGGCGCCGGTCTTTCCGGCCTACGCCGATGTGGCGGGCATGGGCCGGCGAGGGGCCCCGCCCCTTACGCCAAGCGCCGGCCTCCGGGGCGTGACAACAATTTATTCGTTGCATTTTCACATAGGCATGGTATAATGCCCCCAAAGTGGGGTGAAGCCATGGATAACGACACCATGCTGCAATGTTTTGAATGGTATCTGCCCGACAACGGGCTTTTATGGCGGCGGCTGGCCGCTTCTTCCGGTTGGTTTCAGGACCTGGGGGTCACCCAGGTATGGCTGCCCCCTGCCTACAAGGGGGCCCACGGCCCTCGGGACGTGGGGTACAGTCCCTACGACCTGTACGACCTGGGGGAATTCGACCAGAAGGGCTCGGTGCGCACCAAGTACGGCACCAAGGCCGATTACATCGCCTGTGTGGGGGCGCTTCAGGCCCGGGGCATTCAGGTGTTCGCCGACGTGGTGTTCAACCACCGCATGGGCGCGGACAAGACCGAGCCGGTGATGGTGGTGCCGGTGGACCCGGAGGACCGGACCCGGGAGATCGGCCCGGCCCGGGAAATCGACGCCTGGATGAAATTCACTTTCCCCGGCCGCAAGAAGCGCTATTCCGCCTTTCAATGGGACCACCGGCGCTTTACCGGCACCGACTGGGACGAGCGCACCAAGACCAGCGGCGTATTCCGGGTGGCGGGCAAGCAATGGGACACGGCGGTGGACCGGGAAAACGTGAACTACGATTACCTGATGGGCGCCAATGTGGACATTCGCTCCCCCGAGGTCTTCGAGGAGCTGGTGCGCTGGGGGGTATGGTACGCCCGGGAGACCGGAGTGGACGGGTTCCGCCTGGACGCGGTGAAGCACATCAACTTCCCCTTCTTCGCCCGGTGGCTCAAGGCCGTGCGGGAGCAGACCGGCAAGCGCCTGCCCGCCGTAGGCGAATACTGGACCGGGGACGTGGAAGTGGCGCTGAGCTATTTGGAGCAGATCGACCGGGCGGCCAGCCTGTTCGACGTGCCCCTGCACCAGCGCATGTATCAGGCCTCCCGCAGCGGCGGCCAGTACGACATGGGCGCTTTGCTCAACGATACCCTGGCTACCCGGGTGCCGGAGCTGGCGGTCACCTTTGTGGACAACCACGACACCCAGCCCGACCAGGCCCTGTTCTCCTATGTAGACAACTGGTTTAGGCCCCTGGCCTACGCCCTCATCCTGTTGATGGAGCAGGGCACCCCCTGCGTATTCTGGGGCGACCTGTACGGCATTCCCCACAGCCGGTATTCCCCGGTAGAGGGGCTGGAAATGCTGATGCGGGTGCGCAGGTTTTGCGCCTACGGTCCCCAGCGCAGCTACTTCGACGACCGGCACGTGGTGGGATTCACCCGGGAGGGGGACGACACCCATCCCCTGTCCGGCCTGGCGGTGGTGCTTACCGACGGGGCGGGGGGCGAAAAGGCCATGAGCCTGGGGCCCCGCTTTGCCGGGGCGGAGCTGTTCGACATCACCGAGCACTCTCCGGCGGTGGTGAAGCTGGACCAGGAGGGGCAGGGCGTATTCCCGGTGGGGGACGGCAACGTATCGGTATACCTGCCCACCAACGCCTACGAGGCCATCTACATTTCCAAGTAAGCCCCCTTTCCCGCCTGCCCGGCGCAGGCGGGAGGCCGGTTTCTATCGTAGCGCCCTGGTCTTTTGGGGGCGGCGGCTCATAAAAAGCGCCCCCTCAAATCGCTTTGGGGGCCTTTCGATTCACCTATGCCCGGGATGGGACAGGATGACGGCGCGAAACCGCCGGCCGATTGCGATAGGAGGGGACCGATATGCTTGACACAGCGCCCAACACGCAGGAAATGACCGCTTTGGTGGGGGAATCGCTATACCACGTTTGGAATCAATTGAACGCTCTCATTGAGAAAAACTATGATATGGACCGTGCGTGGAATCCAGGCGGTAAGGCATGGACCTACGAATATAAATACCGCCGGGGCGGTAAAACGTTATGTGCGCTGTACGCCAGAGAAAACTGCGTGGGCTTTATGGTGATCCTGGGGCGGAACGAGCGGTTGAAATTTGAGGCGGACCGGGATCATTATGCAAAAGAAACGCGGCGGGTTTATGACGAATCCCTTACCTATCACGACGGGAAATGGCTCATGTTTCAGCCTACGGATACCCAATTGTTCCCTGATTTCATCAGGCTACTGCAAATCAAGAAAAAGCCAAACCGAAAATAGTCCTTTCCTTCGCCCCGGGCAAACCGGATGGCTTGGACCAGCGGCAAGGGACAAGGAAGCGGGTTCCCTTTGAAAGGCAGCGAAGGGATGCGCCGCCGGGCATCTTATTGCGGCCCTTGCGGCTTGCGTTGCCCATACCAGGGGTAGGGGCGGCGCATCGGATAGGCATATTTCCGTTGGAAAGGAACAGTCCTCCCCGCCCGGCGGCTTGATCCCATCACCGGCTGGGCCGGCGGTGATATTTCCAATGCTCAAGCTGTGACAGGTATTCGTCGAACTGTGCGCGCCGGGTTGCCTCGTCCAACTGGTGGGGATTGGGCATATGGGCCACCAGATAATCCAGCAGGGGCTCTTTTTCAGGATAGGTAAACTTGCCGGCGGCATAGCACCACTTGCAATAATCCTCCCGATAGCTACCGTCGGGTTCCCGGCTGATCCAAGCGTCCTCCTGTAATGGCATCCCGCAGCATTGGCAAACCAATTGCCGGGGCGAGCCCAGCAGCGTATTGATGGATACCTGAAACTCCCGGGAGAGTATTTTCAGCGTTTCCGTATTGGGCTGGGTCTCCCCGTTTTCCCAGCGGCTCACCGCCTGCCGGGTAACTTGTACCCGCTGGGCCATTTGCTCCTGGGTAAGATGGTGCTGCTCCCGCAGCCGCTTGAGGATGTTCGCTGTCTGCATGTCCGCCCCTCCTTCCACAGATTCCGCCTATATTATAGGCGGGCGGCGGGGTTCTGACAAGCAACGGCTTGTTGCTCACCCGCCGCGCCGGTCAGGGGACCGGGTCCAGGTGGGCGAACAAAGAGGACAGATCCTCCTCGGTGGCCACGGGGATGCCCTGGGCCTTCAGCAGTGCGGCGGTGACTCCGTCGCCGGGGATCAGACGCCCTTGAAAGCTGCCGTCGTAGATTGCGCCTGCGCCGCAGCTGGGGCTGCGGGCTTTCAGCAGCGCGGCCTGACAGCCGGTGAGCCGGAAAATGTCCAGCGCTGCTTGAGCGCCCCGGGCGTAGGCGCAGGTCACATCGGCTCCGGCTTGGGTGAGCACCCGTTCCCCCACCCGCTCCGCCGGCGGACGGGGAGTGGGCAGGCCGCCGTACACTTCGGGGCAGAAGGGAATCATCTGGTGTTCTTCCGCCAGGGCCAGCACCTGGGCGCAGGGCTTGCTCCCCCCGTCGTAGCGGCAGGGGACGCCCAGCAGGCAGGCGCTGACCAGCACTCTCACAGCAGCTCCTCCTTGGGCGGGCGCAGCGCCTTGCGGTGCTGGTTGCGGGCCTTGCCCTCGGCCCACTCCCTTTCCTCCTCGGGGGTGGACAGGATGAGCCCGGGCACCGGGGTGGGCCGCTCCAGGCCGTCCAAGGCCACCATCACCAGGTAAGCGGTGTTGATTAGCTGCAATTCCCCGGTGAGCTGCTCCACATAGGTCTTGACGCACACCTCCATGGAGGTGGTGCCCACGTAGGTGATGTGCCCCCGGAGCACCAGGGTATCGTTGATATAGGCGGCGCCGTTGAAGGTGAGCTGGTCCACGCAGGCGGTGGTCACGTTGCAGTTGGAGTGGCGGCGGGCCACCACGCCCCCCACCACGTCGATCCACTGCATCAGCTTGCCGCCGAACAGCCGGTTGTAGCCGTTCATGCTGCTGGGGTTCAGGATCTGCACCTGCTCGGTATAGGAATCCGATACGCGCTTTTTCATGCCCTTTTCCTCATTCCACAGTTACGGATTTTGCCAGGTTGCGGGGCTGGTCCACGGGCAAGCCCCGGTACACGGCGCAGTGGTAGGCCAGCAATTGCAGGATGGCGGCCAGGGGGAACACCGCCAGCACGCCGCCCTCGCCGGGCACCCGCAGCAGGTAATCGTAGCTGCCCGGCTCCACTTCCCAGCCGTCGGTGACGATGGGGATCACCGTGCCGCCCCGGGCCCGCACCTCCCGCATGTTGGACAAGGTCTTGGGGTACACCTCCCGCTGGGTGGCCAGGGCGAAGGTGGGCACGCCCGGCTCGATGAGGGAAATGGTGCCGTGCTTCAGCTCGCCTGCGCCGTAGGCCTCGGAGTGCAGGTAGCAGATTTCCTTCAATTTTAGGGACCCTTCCTGGGCCATAGCCACGTCCAGACCCCGGCCGATGTAGAACATATCGGTGGCCCGGTGTACCGCATCGGCTACCTCCCGCACCTGGCTTTCCCGGTCCAGGGCCTCCTGTATGAGCTGGGGCGCGGTGAGCAGGGCCTGGGCGTGCTCCCGGAGCCGGTCTTGGTCCAGCGCGCCCCGCAGGCGGGCCATGTGCAGGGTGAGCATGTACAGGGCGGCCAGCTGTACGGTAAAGGCCTTGGTGCTGGCTACGGCGATTTCCGGCCCCGCGTGGGTGTAGATTACCGCGTCGCTCTCCCGAGCGATGGTGGAGCCCTTCACGTTGACCACCGCCACCACCGGCGCGCCCTTGAGCCTGGCCAGGCGCAGGGCGGCCACCGTATCGGCGGTCTCCCCGGACTGGGACACCAAAACCACCGGCGTGCCCGCATCGGCAATGGGGTCCCGGTAACGGAACTCCGAGGCGATATCCACCTCCACCGGCAAGCGCAGCATGTTCTCCATCAAGGTCTTGGCGGCAAGCCCCGCGTGCATGGCGGTGCCGCAGGCCACGATGAACAGCTGTCGGGCCCCTTTCAGGGCGTCGTCCACGGGCGCGGTCTCCTCCAGCTGAATGATGCCCTCCCGTACCCGGGGTAAAATGGTGCGGGTGAGGGCCTGGGGCTGCTCGAAGATTTCCTTGAGCATGTAGTGGGGATAGCCCGCCTTCTGGGCGGCGGTGTAATCCCAATCGGCCCGAAGCATCTGAGGCCGCACCGCGTTGCCCGCCTGGTCGGTGAGCTGGATGCCCTCCCGCCGGGCCACCAGCAGCACGTCCTCGGGGGGCACGAAGTAATCCCGCCCGTGGTCCAGCAGGGCGGTGACGTCGCTGGCCACGTAGGCGCCGTCCTCATTGGACAGGGCCACCAGAGGACTGCCCCGGCGGATGGCGTACAGCCGCTCGGGCCGGTCCTCGAACAGCACCACCAGGGCGAAGGCGCCCTCGATCATCCGGGCGGCCCCCAGGATGGCCCCGGCGGGGTCGCCGTCGTACAGGCTGTCGATGAGCATGGCCGCGATTTCGGTATCGGTTTCCGAGAGGGGGAAGCGTCCGGAGCGGGCCAGCCGCTCCCGCAGCAGGGCGAAATTTTCGATGATGCCGTTGTGTACCAGGGTGACCCGGCCGCAGCGGTGGGGATGGGCGTTGGGCACGGTGACGCCGCCGTGGGTGGCCCACCGGGTATGGCCGATGCCCGCGTGGCCGTCCGCCGCCTGGGTGGCGGCCTCCTTAAGGGCGGATACCTTGCCCACGGTGCGGGTAATCTCCACCCCGCTGGGGGTGAGCACCGCGATGCCCGCGCTGTCATAGCCCCGGTATTCCAGCCGGGTGAGCCCATCTAATAGGATGTCCTTGACCAGTTTGGTTCCGATATAGCCGATAATGCCGCACATGGAATGGTCCTTTCTTGACGTTTACAGAATAGCCTGGCGCAGCAGGGCGGTATTGTGTTCCAGGGAAGCGCCCTTTTTGAACACGCTGCTGGAACCGGCCACGAAGATATCCGCCCCGGCGGCGCGCATCTTCACCGCGTTTTCAAAGCTCACGTTGCCGTCCACCTCAATCTCTATGTGGGAAGCGCCCCGCTCATCCAGGAATTTGCGGGCGGCGCGGATTTTGTCCAGGGTGCGGGGAATCAGCGCCTGGCCCGCATAGCCCGGGTTGACGGTCATGAGGAGCAGGGCGTCCATGTCGTCCAGGGCGGTTTCCAGCACCTGGATGGGGGTGGCCGGGTTGAGGGCCAGCATGCTCTTGCCGCCCCGGCGGCGGATGGCCTGCAGCGCCCGAATGGGGTGGGCGGTGGCCTCGTAGTGGATGGACACGTAGTCCCCCTGGCCAAAGGGAAACCAGTCCAGCTTGCGCTCCGGCTCGGTGATCATCAGATGGATGTCCAGGGGAATGGGCGTAGCGTCCTTCAGGGCCCGGCAGAAGTCGGGGCCCAAGGTATAATTGGGCACGAAGCAGCCGTCCATGATGTCCACGTGAAGGTACTCGATGGACAGCTTTTGGAAGGCGTCCAGGGTAGCGGGCAGGTTCATGAAGTCCACGCACATGACCGATGGGGCGATTTTGCCGTTCATGCCAATGCTCCTTTCTCGCCTAGGAAAAACAGGACGCCTTATTATAGCACAACCGCCGCCTGGTGGCAATTGGCGCCGGGGTCCTCCGCCGCCAGGGCCATGTATGAAGATAGATTGACAGCGCCGAAATAGAAATGTTATAATATGGGTAGAAAAAGCGCGCAACCATTATCTGGAACCACCGTCAAAAAGGTGTACCACCTAAACGATAGGATTTAAAAAGGAGGCTTTCTTATGAAAAAGTTCATCGCCCTATTGGCCCTGGTGGCTTTGATACTGGCAGCAATCCCCGCTTATGCCCGGGAGGAACAGCCGGCGGAGGAAGCCTGGTACGAGCTGGACGAGGAATCCCGGGTGCTCACCGTGCGCCTGCCCGCCAACCCCACCACCGGCTACGAATGGAACTTTGATATTTCCGATCCCGCCGCCCTGGAGCTGCTCACCATGGAGTACACCGGCGACGAGGCGGACGCCCAGATGGTGGGCGTAGGCGGCCAGTGGGTGGCCAGCTTCTACAGCACCCTGGAGGGAACCGGGGAAGTGGACCTGACGCTGACCTACCAGCGGGCCGGCGAAGAGGCGGCCGGCGAGCAGCGGCTGATCAAAATCGCCATTGGGGAAAACAACCAGCTGCAGGTGCTTGCGGCGGAAGTGGTAGATTTGGACGCCTAAACGAAGGAACCGCAGTCGTAATCTGCAGCCAGGTAAAGGGCGCTGCGCCCCCTATCCCGTTGAGGAGCGCGACGTTCAGGGGGATAAGGATAAAGTACCCCGTCTTCAGCGGGATGCCCCATGAAGGACAGAAATGAGGAGGATGTGTATGAAACGCTGGGTTGCCCTGCTGCTGATTCTCATGTTGAGCGCGATGACCTTGGGAAGCGTCCATGCGGAAAACGTGGCTGCCGCCAGCGACGGGCTGAGCCTGTACATCGGGGAAGGCGACGTGTTGTGGGAAGTGGGCCAGGACCAGCCGGTGGGAGAAACCATCGTGAGCGCCATCTATGCCGCCGACTCCCTATACGCAGTGTATGCCACCAGCGTGGAACTGATCGAGGACCACGACCGGGAGGAAGCCCTTTACCTGGTGGACCTTTCCGGAACCGAGCCCGTGGTGGAGGAAATCTGCGGCGAAGCGGTGGCCTCCGCCTGGTCCCAGAGCGACGGCCTGCTCTACTACGTGTGCTATGACGAGCCGGACACCCTGTACAGCTACGATCCGGTGCTGTTCACCAACAACAGGCTCATCCAGGCCGGCGGGGCCATTACCGCCCTGCGCATGTCGGCGGACGGGCTGCTGGCCACGGTGGGCCAGGAGGAGCTGCTCTACGTGCCGGTGGTGAAGCTGCTGGCCGCGCCGGTGTTCTCCCATCAGGGCTACACCCTCCAGGCGGGCGTTGGCTTTGAAACCCTGCTGGACGCCCAGGGCAACCTGTTCCTGCGCCGCCAAGGCGGGGAGAGCACCTTCCAGCTGGGCACCGGGGTAACGGTGAGCCGGATCGCCGGTTCCTTCATCTATTACCTGACCGGCCGGGAAGTGGGCATGGAGCTGATGGCCTACAACACCGAAACCGGCGCCTTCTCTCAGATGTGCTATTTGGAGCAGGATATGCTGCCCCAGCTGGCCGTGGGCCAGGCTGCCATCTGCCTCATGGACGACGCCCTGAACCTGTACGCCTATCAGCTGCTCACCGGTAGCCTGACCCAGATCGGCACGGCGCCCCAGGAGGCGGTGCTGCCGGTGGTGCGCATGGTGGCCGATACCGCCCTGGTCTACGACGACGCGGCGGAGCCGGGCCAGCGCTTCGTCCAGGCCATTCCCCTGACCCTGGACGCCCAGCAGACCGGCCCCCAGGAGGAGGTCGTCCCCGCCCCCGAGGAGGAGGAGGTCCCCGCCCCGGCGGCCACCCCCAAGGCCACGCCCAAGCCCACCGTCAAGCCCACCGCCACCCCTGCGCCCGAGGCCCGCACCCTGTCCAAGGGCATGCGGGGCGACGACGTGCAGGCCATGCAGGCGGCGCTGAAAAAGCACGGCTACCTGTCCGGCGCGGCGGACGGCATCTTCGGCAGCGCCACCCAGACCGCCCTGCTGTACCTCCAGGGCGACCTGGGCCAGAGCGAAACCGGCAAGGCATCCGTAGCGCTTCAGGAACGGCTGCAAAAGGGCAATGTACCCGATTATGAAAAATACGTGGCCCTGTCCAAGGGCGACGAGGGCATCCGGGTGCAGGATTTGCAGACCCGGCTGCGCACCCTGGGCTATATGACCGTGAACGCCGGCGGCCATTACCAGACCGCCACCACCGCCGCGGTGAAGCGCTTCCAGAAGCAGATGGGCTATAAGCAGACCGGCAACATCACCGTCAGCCAGATGCGCGCCCTGTTCAAGAGCAGCTGCCCCGAGTGTACCGAGTACTATACCCTGAGCAAGGGGGACAGCTCCCCCGCCGTGAAGCGGCTGAACAAGCGGCTCAAGCAGCTGGGCTACTTCTCCGGCACCGCCGGGGAGAGCTTCGGCAAGGCCACCGTGGCCGCCATCGAAAAATTCCAGAGCTATAACGGGCTGCGGGCCACCGGGGAGTGCGACGCCAATCTGCAGAGCATGATCTATTCCCCCAACGCCAAGCACTACCAGCCCATCACCCCCGACCCCACCCCCGCCCCCAGCTGGAACCAGCCCACCGCCAAGCAGCTCAAGACCATGCGCACCTGGATGAACAAGCACTTCGGCGCCAAGTGGGGCGACAAAAAAGTGGCCAATAAGATTCAGGAGCAGCTCAGCGAACTGGGCTACCTGGATTGGGGCTACCAGAGCGGCGTCTACGATAAAGCCACCTGGGAGGCCGTCAAGTCCTTCCAGCTCCACGACCTGGGCGATCCCAGCGACGCCGACGGCATCGCCGACAAAGCCACCCTGAAAGCCCTGTTCAGCTAACCCCCATTCTTTACGGCGGAACGGGAAAATCCCGTTCCGCCGCTTCCCGTAAAAGGATGTGAAAAACCATGAAACGATTTTGCACAAGGCGTGTAATTCAGTGCTTGGCGCTGGTTGTGCTCCTGTCCATAGCCGGCGGCGCTGTTCCAGTATATGGCAAAGAATCCTTTGCCCCGATTGTAGTCGGGGACGTGACCTATTACGACTTGCTCGGAAACACGGCTAGCGCCGAGTCACAAGGACTGGACAAATTTTATGAGCAGTACCTGACAACTAGCGCTGGTTCCTATGAGAGCCTGCTGAATCGTTGGATTCAGGTGGCAGAGGGGTTGTGGAAAGATAACAAAGAGGATAGCGAACCGTTAAACTGGTACGACGTGCTGCGTAATCAATCTGACGTACTAGCGTGTGATTGGGCTTCTGAGCGGGGGTACGCCAATAATGGAACAGCGGCCCAAGACGCTATTATTAAACATTTTAAGGCAACAGACCAAGAGGTCAATGATGCCATAAAACGATTTGTTCAATTGGATAATTGGGAAAAACCTGTATACTACTACTGCAATGCACCTGAATTAGCGCCAACTTCTGGAGTATGGGTGGATAGCGTCTATGGCGAGTATGCTATTATTTTCTACAACTTTCGGGTATGCCAGGTAATGGATGGGAAGTATATCGAAACCCAGATGGAAGACGCAGAGATGACTAAAGATAGTGAGTCCAAAATATACCAACTAGGCTTTACCAATAATACGACGGACGACGCGACGGCCAGTGGAACCCTAACCACCAACTTTACCGAAACGGTAACCCTCTCCAGCGGAACCAGTCACGAATATTCTAAAGAGCATTCCGTATCGGTCAACCTGGGTGCTAGTATCGGTACGGACGCTGATTTGTTTGGCGGCGAGGTGGGCTTTCAGTATTCCTATACTTGGGGCGAAGTGACAGGGGAAAACTTCACAAACGGAACGGAGAAATCCAATAGCCAGGAAATCTCCTCCTCCATTTCCATGACCCTGCCCGCCCATACCCAGGCGGTGATGCTCCAGGAAACGGGCGACGCTACCATGAGTCAATCTTTCGCTTATCCCGTGGCGCTGTTGTACGACGTGTATGTCCTGTATTATGGAACAAAGGACGACCCACAGACTCCAGGTCTGTGTGTAAACTTTACAGGCGAAAATAACCGAAATTCTTATGATGCCCGTAGCGACTTACACCAGCGCGCCGTGCAGGGCTCTACGGATCCCAATGGTTTAACCTATTCCACCACAAAGGGTATTGCTAAGAACATTTGGGAGCAAGTACCCCTGAGCACCATTGATACGTCGCTGAAGTACGCGTGCCAATACACCACCAACAAGCTGCACTCCATTACCCCCATGTACGACCTGAAGTTTCTGGAGCTGACCCGGGCTGCGGACAAGAGCGTTTCACTGCCCGTTGGCGGTACCCTGGACGTGGACCAAATCGGCGTGACCGGCCTGGACGTGGAAAATGTGCCCTACCACGGCTTCAATCAGGAAAAAGGCCAATGGGTGCTGCTGAATAGCGATGGCACGGAAGCTACCGGCAACGCCAATGAGTATGCCGAGCTAACGGAGAATAAAATTACAGGGCAGAACACCCTTCAGGTTTTGAAGGGCGGCGGCACTGTATATCTGCGATATAAAATTGATGAAAATGCGTATAAAAAGGTCGATAATACGCCCGATCCTGATGACGGTGATCCCATCACTAATGCGGACTTGACCAACCGCGCCGTGGTCACCATCAATACCCTGGAAGATGCTCTGGGCTACTCCATCACCGCCTCCGGGGAAATCGTCGCCTGCGCGGGGGATGGGGATATCGATTTAAACGGCTCCAGCAGCCCCGTCTCCGCCATGGTGTTGGATGCCAGCGGGAAGCAGGTGAGCGCTTCCGTAACCTGGGAAGCCCAAAAATTGACGGGCATTGCCATTGACAATGGCACTACGCTGAAGCTCTCCACCGCCACTCCGGGCACCTACCACATCCGTCCCGTATGGAACGGGCTGTATCCCGCAGACTGGCTCACCGTGACGGTGCGGCCTAAACGGGAATTGACCTCCATCGAGATATCCGACCCCGATGGCATTTTGGCCGATCAGCGCTTAAGCGGTACGGACCCCATTACGATAACGCCCAACAATTTGACCGTGCGTTATATCGACCAGTACGGGGAAGACATGTCTTCCCCGCCAGACAGCCCCACATGGTATGTGTCGGAAGACGGCGCCACGCAGATTACAGAAGTGCAGCTTAGCTATGAAGTAACGAAAGCGGGCACCTACGCCTTCTTCGCCCAGTGGAACGGCGTGCGCTCCAACGCCCTGACCCTCACGGTGTATCCCGCCGCCACCTTAAACCGCATCGTCATCGCCGACAATCCCCAGGACAAGGTGCTGGGAGAGTACATCCTGGGCAGCGGCACCAACACCTTTGACCTGACAAAGCTCAGCGTTTCCGGCTACGATACCCTGGGCAATCCCTACGCCCTGAGCGGGGCGGACATGACCTGGCGGGTCAACGGGACGGAGTACAAAGATGGTCAGTTTACCGTGACCAAGGAGGGGACCTATCAAATCGACTGCTACCACCCCGATACGGTAAGCAGCATCCTCTCCAACAAGCTCACCCTCACCGTGCTGCCCGCCACCAGCATCACCCGCCTGGTGATCGCCGACGACCCGCTGACGCCCCTGCTGAAGGACTACCTCATCGGCAGCGGCAGCGACAGCTTCGACCTGTCCCAGCTGACGGTGACCGGCTACGACCAGTACGGCAACCCGGTGGACGCGGACGCCATCTCCTGGTACGTCAACGGCGCCATGCTGTCCCGCAGCACCTTGACGGTGACCCAGGTGGGAACCTACGAAATTTACGCCGCCTATCAGGCGGGCAGCGTGATGGTGAAGAGCAATTCCCTCACCCTGAACGTGCTCACCCGGGTGACCGGCATCCAGCTCAACGCCCAGGAAGTGAAGCTGGCGGCGGGGGATACCTTCAAGCTGGTAGCCACCGCCGAACCGGCGGGGGAAACCGACCGCTACACCTTCACCTCCGCCAAGCCCGAGGTGGCCACGGTGGACAGCGCGGGCAACATCAAGGCCCTGGTCCAGGGCGAAACCCTGATTACCGTGGCGGGGGCCAGCGGCGTGGAGGCCCAGTGCCTGGTCACCGTGGTGGCCGCCCCCGAAACGGTGCGCATATCTCCCGATGAAATGCTGCTGGGGCTGGGCGACAGCCATCAGCTCACCCCCATCCTCACCCCGGCCTGGTCCACCAGCGTGCTCACCTATTATTCCAGCGACGAGAGCGTGGCCTATGTGAACAGCAGCGGCCTGGTGACCGCCCGGGCCCTGGGGGAAGCGGTGATCAGCGTCACCACCCACAACGGGCGCAGGGCCGATTGCTACGTGAAGGTAGTGAACCGCCCCAACGACATCGAAGCTCCCGAACAGCTGGTGCTGGGCGTGGGCGAGACCGCCGACCTGGACGCCCAGGTGGCCGTCAAGACCGCCCAGGCCAAGGTGCTCACCGTGCTCACCTACGACAGCAAGGATCCCTCCGTGGCCTCGGTAAGCGACGGCGGCGTGGTCACCGCCCACAAGGTGGGCCAGTGCACCATCGTGATTACCAGCTACAACGGCCTGGACCGGATGGTCAACGTGCAGGTCAAGGAGGCCCCCGGAAAAGTCACCCTCAGCGAAAGCAAGCTATCCCTGGAGCACGGCGAAAGCGCCACCCTCGCCTACACCCTGCCCGAGGGCAGCGCGGGCAAGGTGACCTACCGCAGCAGCAAGCCCGCCTACGTGCGGGTGAACAGCGACGGCAAGATCACCGCCATGAAGAAGGGCAGCGCGGTGATCACCGCCACCACCTACAACGGCAAAAAGGCCACCTGCAAGGTCACCGTCACCGGCAAAAATCCCCTCACCCTCAAGGTGAAGGGCGAGGTGGACGTGCTGCGCCCCGACAGCTGCGTCACCCTCACCCCCTCCATCACCGCAGGCTATACCGACTTTACCCTGACCATCACCGCGGTGAAGGGCAAGCAGGATTTGGGAGACGTGACCCAGAAGTTCCAGATCACCAAGCTGGATTCCGGGGCGCTGGAGATACGCAAAAAGCCCGACGCCATCCTCAAGACCGGCGGCACCTATACCGCTACCGTCGCCATGAAGAAGGACGGCCGCTCCCTGGTGGCCACCAAGACCTTCAAGGTGAAGAAGGGCTCGGCCAAGGCCCTTCTCTCCCAAAAGACGGTAAAGCTCTCCGCCGGTACGCCTCAGGCCGAAATCCAGGTGACCATGAAGGATTCCAAGCTGGCCGCCATCAGCAAGATCACCTCTGTCAGCCAGAAGTTCTCCTTCAGCTACCTGGGCGACGGCAAGGTGCGGGTGAGCCTCATCGGCGGCCAGGTGCCCAAGAAGGGCGAAACCCTGAAGCTCAAGGTCTTCCTGCAAGGCCACGACGAAGCCGCAGCCACGGTCAAGCTGCAAATCAAGCTGGACAACTAACCCCAACCCCGGCCCCCCACCCCCCGCCAGGCCAGGCTTCGCCTGGCCTGGCGGGGCCGTCCTCGGCCTTCCGGCCCCGGGGGCTTTCTGGCGTTCTGCCCGGCGCTCCCAAGGCCAACAGCGAGAAGCGGCGGCCTTGGGGCCGCCGCTTCTCGCTTGGGGGGTACCATCGCCTTTCGGCTGGGGAAAACCGGTTTTTGCGTTTAGTCCCTATCCCAGTCCAGGATGGTGCCGGTAGCCGCGTCGATCTCCACCTCGTATTCCACGTAATCGTGGAAGAACTCCAGCTCGTAGATGCGCCGGTTGTTGTCCTGCTCCAGCTTGCTGGTGGTCACCTGCACCTGGTCCCGGGTGAGGCCCGCCTTGTCCAGGGCGATATCCAGGGCCTCGGTGATGGTGATCTCGCCTTCCAGGGGCTGATAACTCTCCGCGTCGCCGTCAAAGGCCACCACTTCGCCGGTAGAGGCGTCGATATCGTAGTCGTATTCCTTAGCGTCCACCACGAACTCCACCTCGTACACTGTCCGCCCGTCCTCCCAGTCCTTTTCGCACTTGAGCACGAAGGCGGTCTCCGGGTCCAGAATACCGGCGTGCTCCAGGGCGATGCGCTGGGCTTCTTCCATGCCGATATCGGCGGCGGTATCCGCCTGCCGGGCCATGGCGGGCAGGGCCGCCAGCAAAACTGCGCAAAGTACGATGCCGATCAATTTCTTCATGGGGTTTGTCCTCCTCGGTGTTTTTTGCTTTCACCCTAATAATGTGCCGGACCCGCTTTTTATCGCACCGGAATCCAAAAATTTTTTTGCCGTAGTTTCCCTCACCGCCGCCGGGCCCCGTCCCCATCCTACCGCCAAGTTCGCCAGGGGCTCAGGCCAGCTCGAACAGGCTCACCTGGCTGGTTTCGGGCATATCGCCCAAGGCGCCGGCCAGCTCCATCAGGTCGATCACCGAGCGGGAAACCTTACGGCGGAGCATATCCTCTTGGGAAATGAAGGGCCCTTCTTCCCGAGCCTTGGCCAGGTTTTCCGCTGCGGCCAGGCCCAATCCGGGCAGGGCGGACAGGGGCGGCAAGATTTCCTTTTCCCCCACCACCAGGAAATCCGCGGGATGGGAGCGGTACAGGTCCACCGGCAGCACCTTCACATTCCGGCACAGCATTTCGATCAAAATCTCCAGCATGGCGATGGCGTCTTCCTTTTTGGCCTTTTCCTCCTTGTCCAGGGCCTGCAGTTCCCGCAGCCGCTCCTTGATCATGTCCAGGTCCCCCACCATGGTCAGGGCGTCGAAGCTCTCCAGGTTGCGCATCAGGTAGCAGGCGTAGTACTGGGTGGGGTAATAGACCTTGAAGTAGGCGATGCGCAGGGCCATGGTCACGTAGGCCACCGCGTGGGCCTTGGGGAACATGTACTTGATCTTCTTGCAGCACCCGATGAACCAGTCCGGGGTGCCTGCATCCTTCATGGCCTGCTCCATCTCCGGCTTCAGGCCCTTGCCCTTGCGCACCGATTCCATGGTAACGAAGGCCATCTTGCTCTCCACGCCCCAGGCGATGAGCTGGTTCATGATGTCGTCCCGGGTACACACGCACTTGCGCAGGGGTGCGATGCCCTGCTTGATGATATCCTGGGCATTGCCCAGCCACACGTCGGTGCCGTGGGACAGGCCGGAAATGCGGATCAGCTCCTCCATGGTGGAGGGGCGGGTGTCCACCAGCATCTGCCGCACGAACCGGGTGCCGAACTCGGGAATGCCCAGGGTGCCGGTAGGCACGCCGATCTCATCCGCAGTCACCCCCAGGGTATCCGGGCCCTGGAACAGGCTCAGGATGCGGCCGAACACCTCCTTGTCGTGGAGGGGAACCTGCTGGGGGGCGATGCCGGTCATGTCCTGGAGCTTTTTCAGCATGGTGGGGTCGTCGTGGCCCAGGATATCCAGCTTCACCAGCACGTCGTGCATGGAGCTGAAATCGAAGTGGGTGGTCACCGTATCCGATTCCTGATCGTCCGCCGGGTGCTGGATGGGGGTGAACTGGTAGATTTCGTAGTCCTTGGGCAGCACCACCATGCCCGCCGGGTGCTGGCCGGTGGTGCGCTTCACCCCGGTGCAGCCCTGGGCCAGGCGCAGTTTTTCCGCCATGGACCGGGTCTCGCCCCGCTCCTCCAGGTATTTAAGCACGTAGCCGAAAGCGGTTTTCTCCGCCACAGTGCCGATGGTGCCTGCCCGGAACACGTTTTCCGCGCCGAACAGCTCCTTCACGTAGGCGTGGGCCCGGCCCTGGTATTCTCCGGAGAAGTTGAGGTCGATATCGGGCACCTTGTCCCCCTTAAAGCCCAGGAACACCTCGAAGGGGATGTTGAACCCGTCCCGGTTCATCAGCGCGCCGCACACCGGGCAGTTCTTGTCGGGCAAATCCAATCCGCAGGCGTACTGTTCCTCGTCCACGTCGAACTCGCTGTGGCGGCAGCCGGGGCACACGTAGTGGGGGGGCAGGGCGTTCACCTCGGTGATGCCGGTGGCCCAGGCCACGAAGGAGGAGCCCACCGAGCCCCGGGAGCCCACGATGTACCCGTCGGACAGGGACTTGGCCACCAGCTTCACCGCGATATCGTACAGGGTGGAAAAGCCGTAGCCGATAATGGAGCCCAGCTCCTTGTCGATGCGCTTTTGCACGATGTCGGGCAGGGGATCGCCGTACACCCGGGTGGCCTTTTCGTGGGTGAGGCGGCGGATGTCCTCCTCGGCGTCGGGCCAGAAGGGCTGGAAGGTTTCCTTGCCCTCCGGGTGCTTAATGAACACGCTGAGGCCGTCCTCCACCATGGCGGCGATCTGGTTGGGCGCTTCCACCACCACCCGCTGAGCCTCCTGAGCGCCCAGGTAGGCAAACTCCTGGAGCATATCCGTCGTGGTGCGCAGGTACAGGGGCGGCTGATAGTCGGCGTCCTCAAAGCCCTTGGCGTTCATCAGGATGGCCCGGTAGATGACGTCGTGGGGCTCCTTGAAGTGTACGTCCCCGGTGGCGGCTACCGGCTTGCCCAGGGCCCGGCCCAGGGCCAAAATTTTGCGGTTGAGGGCGCGCAGCCCTTCCTCGTCCTCCACCCGGCCCTCCCGCACCAGGAACTGGTTGTTGCCGGTGGGCTGGATTTCCAGGTAGTCGTAGAAGGAAGCGATTTTTTTGAGCTCGCCCTCGCTCTTGCCGTCCAGCACCGCCCGGAACAGCTCCCCCGCCTCACAGGCCGAGCCCAGGATGAGCCCCTCCCGGTACTTTTGGATCAGGCTGCGGGGCAGGCGGGGGGTGCGGTTGAAGTAGTTCAGGTGTCCCTCGCTGACCAGCCTGTACAGGTTGGCCAGACCCTTCTGGCTCTTGGCCAGCAAGATGATGTGGTAGCTGCCCCCCGTGGCGCCGTCGAAGGCGGAGTTCAAGTCGCTGAGCCGGTTCAAGCCGTCCACCCGCTCCAGCATAATCATCAGCGCCTGGGCGGTGGCCCGGGCGTCGTGAACCGCCCGGTGGGCGTTTTTCAGGGATACGCCCAGCGTCTTGCACACCGCGCCCAGCTTGTGGCTCTTTTGGCCCTTGAGCAGGTTGCGGGACAGGGCCAGGGTATCCAGCACCGGGTGCTCGTGGGGCAGTCCCGCCCCGGCGAAGGCCCGGGAGATAAAGGCCCAGTCGAAGCTGGCGTTGTGGGCGCATATCACCGCGCCCTGGCAGAAGGCGTGGAAATCCCCGATCACCTGATCCAGGGTGGGCATATCCCGCACCATGGCGTCGGTGATGCCGGTGAGCTCCACCACCTTTTCCGGGATGGGGCGGCGGGGATTGATCAGCTGGCTGAAGCTGGCCACCTCCCGCCCCCCCTCGAAGCGCACCGCGCCGAACTCGATGATGGTGTCGTTCTGGGGGCTCAGGCCGGTGGTCTCCACGTCCAGCACCACCCAATGGGTCTGGGCTATGGGCCGGGCGTCGGCCCGCTCCACGATCATGGCCCGGTCGTCGATGAGGTAGCCCTCGCAGCCGGGAATCAGCTTGATGCCCGCCTTCTTGGCCGCGCCGAAGGCCTCGGGGAAGGCCTGGACCACGCCGTGGTCGGTGATGGCGATGGCCTTGTGCCCCCACTTGGCCGCCTGCTGTATGAGGGCGGTGGGGGAAGCGCAGGCGTCCATGGCGCTCATCTGGGTATGCAGGTGCAATTCCACTCGCTTGGTGGGGGCCGCGTCCACCCGCACCGGGGCGCTGGCCGCCTCGGCGTCGGACACCCGCAGCACCATTTCCCGGGCGAAATCGTCGTAGCGGTATTCCCCTTTCACCTTCAGCCAACTGCCCGGCTTCAGGCTGGGGGCCAAGGCTTCGTACTGCTTGCGCGTTGCCGCCGGGTCCTCCTTGCCCCGCTTGCCTCCCAGGAACAGCTTGCAGGACACCGAGCCGGTGTAGTCGGTGATGGCGAAGGCGATCAGCTTGGTGGCCCCGTTCTTCAGGTCCCGTACGTCGCAGGACACCACTTCTCCCTTGAGGACGCACTTGCCCGTGTCCTCGGCCAAATCCCGGATGGGCATGTCCGCCTCGGCGATGGGCTTGCCCACCAGGGCGCCGGTGGGGGCCTGCTCCTGAGGCGCGGCCTGGCGGGCAGCCTCCGCCTGGGTCTGGGCGAAGAGCTGTTCCTCGGCGGCCCGCTTTTCGGCGATGGCGGCGATGCGCTTTTCCACGTCGGCCTGGACCTGGATTACCACCCGGGTTTCGATGCCGAACAGGCTGCTCAGCAGCGCCTCGATGCGCTGGCCGGCCTGCTGGCCGGCCAGATATTCCTCGCCCATGCTGTCGGCCACCGGTACCAGCAGCCGCCCGTCTTCCAACTTCCAGCCCGCGCCGTGCTGCAAATAGGGCAGGGCGCCGGGCAATTGGCGCACCACCAGGGCGGTGATGAATTGGGAGACGGTGGAGATATCCGCCAGGGCCCGCTCCTTCAAGTCTGGATAGGCCACCCGCAGCTTGAGGGCGGCGCCGGGAAAGCCGCCCTCCAGGGCACGCTCAATCTGCTCAAACTCCTGGCCGGTGAGCAGGCGGGCGCTGAACAGGCACACGGTGAGCTTATCGCCGGAGCGAGAGGATAACACCTTATCCAGCCGCAGCTGTCCGGCCAGGGCGGGGGCCAACGGCCGCAGCAGCTGGGTCCACATGCCGCTCATGAGAGCATCTCCCAGATTTGGTCCGTTAGGGCTTGGAACAGGTCCCCCTCCACCTTGCGGGGAGGCATACCCCGCCGGAACAGCGCCCCCGCGCCGTTTCCGCCGCCGGCCAGGCCCACGTCGGCCTCCCGGGCTTCCCCGGGCCCGTTGACCACGCAGCCCATCACTGCCACCTTTAAGGGCTTGCGAATGTCCCGGGTGGCCTGACGCACCCGAGCGGCGATTCCCTCCACGTCGATGGTGGTCCGGCCGCAGGTGGGGCAGCTGATCACCTCCACGAAATCCTTGCGCAATCCCAGGGCCCGCAGGATGTTTAGGCCCTGGTATACCTCTTCCACCGGGTCGCCGGTTAAGGATACCCGCAGGGTGTCGCCGATGCCCTCCAGCAGCAGTGCGCCCACCCCAATGGCCGACTTGACCCGGGCCAATTCGCCGCCCCCCGCCTCGGTGACGCCGATGTGCAGGGGGTAATCGCACTGACGCCTGGCCAGGCGGTTGGCCTCCACGGTAGCGCTTACGCCGGAGGCCTTCATGGACAGGACGATGTCCTCAAACCCCTCCTTTTCCAGCAGCCGGGCGTGGCCCAGGGCGCTCTCCACCAGGGCCTGGGGGGTAGGCCCGCCATACTTATCCAGCAGCGCTTTTTCCAGGGATCCCGCGTTTACCCCGATGCGCACCGGGGCGTGGTGGGCCCGCAGGCAGTCGGCCAAGCGCTGCACCTGCCTTTGTCCCCCCAGGTTGCCCGGATTGATCCGCACTTTGGCTATGCCCGCCTCCAGGGCGGCCACCGCCATGTTTACGTCGAAGTGGATGTCGGCGCACAGGGGCACCGGGCTGCCCGCTACCAGCTGGGGCAGGGCCCGGGCCGCGGCCTGATCGTTTACCGTCACCCGCACCAGTTGGCAGCCCGCCTGGGCCAGGGCATGAATTTGCCCCAGGGTGGCCTCCACCTGGCCGGTGGGGGTATTGGTCATAGATTGTACGCTGACCGGCGCACCGCCCCCTATGGGCAAGGCGCCAGCCATCACTCCTTTGGTCATCCTTGGTTCCCCCTCTTTCGCCCGCCTACCGGCTGATCAGGCGGACGATATCCTGATAAGTGGTTAACACGAAAATGCCAATGATGAGCAGAAACCCGGCGGACTGTATCCAGATCTCGTGCTGGGGCTTCATGGGCTTGCGCCGGATTACCTCGATCACCTGGAGCAGCAGGTGTCCCCCGTCCAGGGCGGGCAAGGGCAGCAGGTTGAAAATGCCCAGGTTGAGGGAAATTACCGCCACCATGTACAGCACCATGACAAAGCCCTGCTGCACCGTCTGGGCCATGAGGGTCACTGTGCCCACCACGCCGGTGGTGTCCTCCACCCCTTCTCCGGTGGACAAAATCCGGCCCAGGATGCCCACGATATCCACCGCCACCTGGCTGAGGGCGCGGCCCCCGTCGGTGAGGGCGGCGCCCAAGGAGCGGTAATAGGACTCGCCCAGGGTGATGCCGATGAGCCAACTGCCGTCCTGGGCCTGCTGGGGGGTGACCTGCCGGGTGAGCAGCTGCCCGTCCCGCTGAACCACCAGGGACAGGTCCTGGGGTACGGCTTCCTGCACCAGGGCGCGTAGGTCGTCAATGCCCTGGGTATCGTAGGAGATCTCTGTCCCGTCCACCGACACCACCACGTCCCCCGCCTGAAGCCCCGCCGCTTCCGCGCTGGAGCCGGGGGTGACCTGGTAGATCATGGGCACCATCAGGATGGTCTCCACCGCCAGCATCAGGATCACCATGGCCACATAGGCCAAGGCCACGTTCATCAGCGGCCCCGCCACCGTGGCGATCATCCGCTTCCACACCTTTTGCCTGCGGTAGGCGTCCTCCCGGTCGCTCTCTTCCCCGTCCTCGCCGTAAAAAGCGCAGTAGCCCCCCATGGGGATAATTCGCAGGGCGTACTGGGTGCCGGTTTTGCCCAACCGGCCCCACAGCTTGGGCCCAAATCCCAGGGAAAATTCCTTGACGCCGATGCCCGTGGCCCGGGCCGCCAGGAAATGCCCCAGCTCGTGAACGAAGATGAACAGCGCCAGCAGCAGTAGAGCCACGATGAAATACAAAATGGTCGACATGGGTAATCCTTTCTATTCTGTGATGGATTCGGCCATGGCCGCCTCGGCCAGCGTCCTGGCCCGGGCATCGGCCTCCAGCACCGCCTCGGGGCTGTCCATGGCGCCGGGCAGGGTGCGCTCCAGCACCTGGGCCACCGTCCGGGCAATGCCCCCAAAGGGCAGCCGCCCCTGGAGGAAGCGGGCCACCGCCGCCTCGTTGGCCCCGTTGAGGGCCACCATGTGGGCCTCCCCCGCCCGAAGGGCCTGCTTGGCCAGGGCCAGGCAGGGGAACCTTTCCTCGTCCGGCGGTTGGAAGGTGAGCGCCCCCATATGGGCGAAATCCAGCCGCTGGCCGCCGTAGGGCACTCGATGGGGATAGCCCATGGCGTACCCGATGGCGGTGCGCATATCCGGCGCGCCCAGCTGGGCCAGCACCGCTCCGTCGGCAAACTCCACCATGGAGTGGATCACCGACTGGGGATGCACCACCGCCTCCAGCGCGTCCGGCGCCATGCCGAACAGGTAGTGGGCCTCGATGAGCTCCAGTCCCTTGTTCATCATGGAAGCGCAGTCCACGGTGATCTTGCCCCCCATTCGCCAGGTAGGATGGGCCAGCACCTGGGCCGGGGTGGCGCTTTCAATGGCCTGCCGGGGCCAGTCCCGCAGGGCGCCCCCCGAGGCGGTGAGAATCAGCCGCACCGGCCGGTTGTCCCCCGCGCCCTGGAGGCATTGGAAGATGGCGCTATGCTCGCTGTCTACCGGCAGCAGCGCCACCCCCCGGGCCCTGGCCGCCTCCAGCACCAGTCGCCCGCCGGTCACCAGCGCCTCCTTATTGGCCAGCAGAACCCGCTCGCATACCCGGGCGGCAGTGAGCACCGCCCCCAATCCCGCCACGCCCACCACGGCGCACAGGGCGTCCTGGGGGCGCACCGCCTCCAGGGTGCGCTGAGAACAGTCCGGCCCGAAAAACCATTCTATGCCCTTCAGGTCCGGGGGAATGCGGGGCGGCGGAACCACCAGCCCGGCGGCTTGGGGGCGAAAGCGCCGGGCCGCCTCAAATAATTGTTCCGCGCTGGCGTATGCCGTAAGCACCGCCGCGCGGAATTGGTCGGGGTGTTTCTCGATAATGTCCAGGGCCTGCCCGCCGATGGAGCCGGTAGCGCCCAGGATAGCCACACTGCGCATAGATCTCCTCTCTTAATCCTATCGATCAAACTTCAGCCCGAAAAAACGTTCAGCACCAGGGCGAAGTAGCTGTACACCACCGCGCCGGTGAACACCACGCTGTCGATCCGGTCCATCATGCCCCCGTGGCCGGGGAACAGGGAGCCGTAATCCTTGATGCCGCAGTAGCGCTTCACCATGGAGGCGGTCAGGTCCCCCACCGGAGCGGCGACGCCCCCCACCAGCCCTACCAGGGTAAAGTGCCACAGGGGCGGCAGCAGGCTCATATTGCCTCCCACGATGGCGGCGGTCACCGGGGGCACCAGGGTGCCAATCACCATGGATGCCGCTACCCCCGCTATAGCCCCTTCTACCGACTTCTTGGGGCTGAGCTGGGGACACAGCTTGCGCTTGCCGAAGCGCATTCCGATCTCATAGGCCGCCAGGTCGTTGCCCAGGGAAATAAGGAAGGACAGACCCACGGCCACCATAGCCAGCAGCCGGGGCTGCATGTCCTGCAGGGGAAAGAGCAGGGTGACCAATAGCCCGGGATAGATGAGGGGAAACAGGGTAGCCACCGCCGAATCGAAATCCACCTTGCCCCGCAGCACGATGCAGCCCAACCCCATCATACAGAACAAGGCCATCAGCGGGGTGAGGGCGGCGGTGCCAAAGCCCAGATAGGCCGGCATGGCCAGCAGGGCATAGCACAGCCCCACCCACTTGACCGGCCGGGCGTCCCTGTGCTGGAAAGCGGCGTACATTTCCCAAATGGACAGGATGAGCATCAGCGCCAGCCCCAGGCGAAGGGGAACCCCCTGAAAGAACCACATGATGACCAGCAGCACGGCCAGGCAGATGCCGGTGGTGCGCCGCTTGAGCATCTCCGTCAGTTTTCCGTCGGATGGCTGCGTCATGGCTTCTTTACCTTTCCAAACCGCCGGTCCCGCTCCGCGTAGGTCCACAGGTCCTCGCGGAAGGCTTCCCGGTCGTAATCGGGCCACAGCATGGGATTAAACACCAGCTCTGCGTAGGCGCTCTGCCAGGGCAAAAAATTGCTGGTGCGCATTTCGCCGCTGGTGCGGATGAGCAGGTCCACGTCGGGCTGGCCGCTGGTGTACAGGTAGCTGGCAAACGCCTGCTCCGTAAGGTCAGCGCTGGTCATTTCTCCAGCGGCCGCCCGGTCCATCAACAGCCTGGCCGCCCGCAGCAGCTCGTCTTTGCCGCCGTAGTTGACCGCAATGTTGAACATGAGCCCCGTATTATCCCGGGTGCGGGCCACGGCGGTCTCCACCGCCGCCCGCTGAGGCGCGGGCAGCCCGGACACATCCCCCAGAATGCGGATGCGCACGTTCTTCCCCGCCATCTCTTCCAGTTCCCCCAGCAAATTCCGCTGCAGCAGGTCCATCAGGGTGTTCACCTCGCCCTGGGGTCTGCCCCAGTTCTCCGTGGAGAAGGCATAAATGGACAATACCTCAATGCCCCAATCATCACAGGCCCGGATGATGTCCCGCAGCGCCTCTACCCCCGCAGCATGGCCGGCGGAACGGGGCAGGCCCCGCTTCTGGGCCCAGCGGCCATTGCCGTCCATAATCAGGGCCACGTGCCGGGGTAGTTTGGGCGGCAGGCCCTGGCGGGTAGGGGCGGTGTGGGCACGCAACCCCTTAAGCGCCCGGCCCGGCAGGCTGCGCACCCAACTGGTAATGCTCATGGCTCCTCCTCCACCTGGTCCGCAAAGCGAGCTGCCACCAGGCGGCCATCATCCTGGCGGACCACCCGGAAGGCGCCCTGCTCCGCCTCGCCTCGAGGCGCACGGGTATATTCCACCGTGGGCGGCTCCGCTCCCGCCGCCGCCAGCTTTTCCAGGGCGGCGGCCAGAGGAAGCCCCAACAGGCATTGCTCCATCAGACCGACATGATCTCCTTTTCCTTGTCCTCCCCCACCTTGTCCAGTTCCTTGATGTGGCTGTCCGTCACCTTCTGCATCTCGGTTTCGGCCAGCTTCATGTCATCCTCGGTGATCTGGGAGTCCTTCTTCATCTTCTTCAGGTTGTCCATGGTGTCCCGGCGGATGGAACGAACGGCTACCTTGCCCTCCTCCACCTGCTTGCGCACCTGCTTGCACAGCTCCTTGCGCCGCTCCTCGTTGAGCTCGGGCACCACCAGGCGGATTACCTTGCCGTCGTTGGAGGGGTTGATGCCGATATCCGACTTCTGAATCTCCTTTTCGATGAGGGGGATCATCTTGCTCTCCCAGGGCGCGATCACCAGCAGGCGGGGTTCGGGCGAAGAGATGTTGCCCAGCTGATTCAGCGGCGTGGGGGTGCCGTAGTAATCTACGGTAATCCGGTCCAGGATCTGGGGGTTGGCGCGGCCCGCCCGCAGGGTGGACAGCTCCCGCTTGATCACCGCGATGGTCTTGTCCATTTTTTCCCCGGCGGTCTTGATGCGTTCTTTATACATGGTTCTTCCTCCCTATTCTGCAGCGCTGGGCGCCCAATGCTCTATCACGTCTATTGTATCGGGTTTTGGCCCAATTGGCAAGGCCCAATTACACATGAAATTGCCCAAATTGCCGCCCGCAGGGCGGCCCGGCCCACCGGGGCCCCCGCCCGCCCCGCCGCAGGCGGGGCGGGCG
>DVHZ01000069.1 GCA_018711685.1 Candidatus Excrementavichristensenella intestinipullorum
GTGGGCCAAGGCCTCGGCCACGGTTTTGACGCCATAAAGGGTAACCCCGCTTTGCTCCTTCAAACCCCGCAGGTTGCCCGCAGGCAGGATGATCTGGTCAAAGCCCATGCGGGCGCACTCGGCGATGCGGCGTTGGGCCTGGCCCACGGCCCGCACCTCCCCGGCCAGGCCCACCTCCCCCATGATGGCGCTGCGGGGGTTGAGCACCACGTTCCTGGCGGAGGAGGCCACCGCGGCGCACAGGGCCAGGTCGGCGGCGGGCTCGGTGAGCTGGAGCCCCCCGGCGATGTTCACGTACACGTCCTGATTGTACAAAGTGAGCCCGGCCCGCTTTTCCAGCACCGCCAGCAGCAGCGCCAGCCGGCCCAGGTCCACGCCGCTGGCCATGCGCCGGGGATTGCCGAACACCGTGGTGCTCACCAGGGCCTGCACGTCGGCCAATACCGACCGGGAGCCCTCCATGGCGCACAGCACCGCCGAACCGCTCATGCCGTGGGCCCGCTCCGACAGCAGGGCCTCCGACGCCCCGGGCACCTCCCGCATCCCTTCCCCGGTCATCTCGAACATGCCCAGCTCGTTCACCGAGCCGAACCGGTTTTTCACCGCCCGCAGCAGCCTGTACTGGTGCTGGCGGTCACCTTCAAAGTAGAGCACCGCGTCCACCATGTGCTCCAGCACCCGGGGCCCGGCGATGGCCCCTTCCTTGGTGACGTGGCCCACCAGGAACAGCACGCACCCGGACAGCTTGGCAAAGCGCATCAGCCGGGCGGCAGACTCCCGTACCTGGGACACCGAGCCGGGCGCCGAGGCCATGTCGGGCAGGTACATGGTCTGGATGGAGTCCACCACGCACACCTGGGGCTCCAGCTGGTCCAGCCGCTGGGCCACCACCTCCATGTCGTTTTCCGGCAGCACGTAGAAGCCGGCCTGTTGGGCGCCCAGCCTGCCTGCCCGCAGCTTCACCTGGCGGGCCGATTCCTCGCCGGACACGTACAGCACCCGCAGCCCCTGCCGGGCCATATTGGCCGACACCTGGGTGAGCAGGGTGGATTTTCCGATGCCCGGGTCGCCGCCCACCAGCAGCATGGACCCCTCCACCGCGCCGCCCCCCAGCACCCGGTCCAACTCGCCCACGCCGGTGGACAGCCGCTGGCTTTCCTCGCCGGGCACCTGGTCCACCCGCAGGGCCTGGGCCCCCGCCCCCGGCTCCCGCTTGAGCTTTTTGACCGGCGCTTCCTCAGGCGCGGCCTGCTCGCTCATGCTGTTCCAACTGCCGCACTCCGGGCACTTGCCCAGCCACCGGGTGGTCTCGTATCCGCACTGCCCGCACACATAGCGGGTTCTGGTCTTGGCCATGGCCCCATTCCCTCCCATGTCGCGCCTGGTATATCCCCTTAATTATAACATATCCTGATAAGACTTGCCACCGGGCCCGCAAACCTTTATAATGAGGGGAGCAAGACGGGAGGGATCGGGTAACCCATGAAGCGAGAAGAAGGGCCAAACAAGGCGCAGTCTCCGCAAAAGCGGAGGACGGCCAAGAAGGGCGCCCCTTCCAAAACACAGAATAAGCGCCGGAGCAACCGGGCCATTCCCGGCCCCGTAGAGGCCACCATCAAGCTGGGCCGCTCCCTGCGCACCGGCAGCGCCTACGTGATGAAGGTATCCCGCAAGGCCTACAAGGGCTTTAATACCTTTACCCAGAGCCAGGGCTCCGGCCCGTCCCCATCGGGCAAGCCCCGCTCCGCGCTGTCCCGCAACCTAACCTACCTCATCTTTTTGCTGAGCATCTTCCTCATCATGGCGGTAGCGCTGATGGTGCTGAATAACGCCTCGGTGACCGTGGAAAAGCTCACCGTGTCCATCGTAGGCCTGCCTCAGGACCTTGAAGGGTACAATATCCTGCTGGTGAGCGACCTGCACGGCCGTTCCTTCGGCACCCGGCAGACCTCCCTGCTGCGCACCATCAACGGCCTGAGCTACAACCTGCTGGTGTTTACCGGGGATATGGTGGGCCGCTCCAACGACCCCCAGCCCTTTTACGACCTGCTGGAGGGACTCAGCGCCAACCGCCCCGCCTACTTTATCGCCGGGGATTCGGACCCCGACCCCCTGTTGGACCAGGCCCGGGACATCACCGGCACCCTGGAACAGCTGGTGCTCAGCGATTGGGTGCTGGGCGCCCAGGAACGAGGCGCTATCTACCTGTCGGCTACTACCCCAGTGGCCGTGGGCGCCTCCACCCTATGGCTCTCCCCCGCCAACCAGATGTCCATCGACATCCAGTCCACCTTGGCCACCTTGAAGGAAGAGGTGGAGCTGGAAACCGAGGGCACCCTGGACGGCATGGAGGTGGACCGGAGCAACCTGCCCTTCAGCGACTGGCGCTACCGCCAGATTCAAAAGCTGGACGAGGCGGTGCGGCAGATGAACAGCGAGGACACCCACATCGCCCTGTCCCATTATCCCCCCAGCCAGGAGTACATCGACATCACCCAGGACTTGGGCGCTCAGGAGGAGGAACCCTACACCTACCTGCCGGCGGTGGACCTGGTGCTGGCGGGCCATTACTGCGGCGGCGGCTGGAAGTTGCCCTTTATCGGCGCCCTCTACGTGCCCAATTCCCTGCTGCTCCGCCACGGCTGGCTGCCCGCCCAGGAGGAGGTCCAGGGCCTGCGCACCCTGGGCTCTACCCAACTGTACACCTCGCCGGGCCTGTCGGTTACCGACAGGATCTTCCTGCCCAACTTCCGCCTGTTCAATCCCCCTACCATTACCCTCATCACCCTCACCAGCGCCATCACGGACGACCTGCTGGGCGATTAGCCCCGGTTCCCTCAGCCCCGCCTTATGGCTCCCCCCGGCGGCATCCCGTCAGGGGGAGCGCTTTTTTCCGGGCAGAGGCCGTCCCCCCCCCCATTCCCCGGAAACTCCCGCCCAGGGGCCCGCGGCGCGGCTTGGCGGCCCTTCCCCCGCCCGCCCCGGACCGGTTAATTTTTTCGCCGGGCCTTGACAAAAATCTTTGTATGCTTCATAATGAACATTGTTCATATTGAGGTGATGACATGAATCCCATGGCGACTTCCCGAGAGGAGATTTTGAAGGTCATTCGGGAGCTAATCCGGCGTCAGGGCTGGGAGGCGGTGAATGTCCGGGCCGTGGCGTCGGCTTGCGGCGTGGCGGTGGGAACGCTATACAACTATTTCCCCTCCCGGGACGCCCTGGTGGCGGCCAGCGTGGAGAGCGTGTGGAAGGACATCTTCCATCACGGGGAAGGGATGGAGGATTTTGGCGACATCCTCTCCTGCGTTCGGTGGCTGTACCGGCGGATGGAATACGGCGCGCAGCGGTATCCCAACTTTTTTAGCCTGCACGCCCTGAACTTCGGGGAGGGGGAAAAGGCTCAGGGCCGCCGGCAGATGCTGAAAGTCTGGGAGCATATCCGCCTGCGCCTGAGCGCCGTGGCCGCCCAGGACCCCAACCTGCGCCCCGGCGCCTTCGGCCCCTCCTTTACTGCGGACCAGTTTGCCGGGGTGCTGTTCTCCCTGATGCTCTCCGCCCTGCTGCGCCGGGATTACGATCCCTCCCCGGTGCTGGAGATTTGCCGCAGGACCCTATACCGTACCTGAAAAGGGAGGAAAAAGCATCATGCAAGCCATCATGGAAACCGCCTTCGACATCCTATATCTAACCACGGTGATCGCCCTGGGGCTGGCCATGATCCGAGGCAGCCGGGGCAACCGCCAGTTCCGCCTGTTCGGCTGTATGGCGGTGGTGCTGGGGGCCGGGGACGCCTTTCATCTGGTCCCCCGGGCGCTGGCGCTGTGCACCACGGGGCTGGAAAGCTACACCGCGGCCCTGGGCGCCGGGAAATGGATCACCTCCGTCACCATGACGGTGTTCTACGTGCTGCTCTACCACGTGTGGCGGCAGCGCTACCGGGTTCAGGGGAGGCAGGCGCTGACCGGGGCGGTATACGTCCTGGCGGGGCTGCGGGTGGCCCTGTGCATGATGCCCCAGAACGGGTGGCTGGGCCCCGACGCGCCGCTGAGCTGGGGAATTTACCGCAACATTCCCTTCGCGCTGCTGGGCGGCGTGGTGGTGGCGCTGTTCTATCGCAGCGCACAGACCGCCCACGACGCCGCCTTCCGCTGGATGTGGCTGACCATCGTGCTCAGTTTCGCCTTTTACATCCCCGTGGTGCTGTGGGCGGATGCCCTGCCCCTCATCGGCATGTTGATGATCCCCAAGACCTGCGCCTACGTGTGGACGGTGCTCATCGGCTACCGGGCCATGAAGCGAGAATTGGGCGAAAAATCATAATCTATCTTGAAGGAGGTCCTCCCTGATGAAGCGCTACGCAAACGCCGCCCTGGTATACGCCCTGCTGGCCATGGCTGGAGGCGTATTCTACCGAGAGTTTACCAAATTCCTGGGCTTTACCGGCAAGACCACCCTGTCGGTGGTGCATACCCACTACTTCCTGCTGGGCATGGTGTTCTTTCTGGCGCTGCTGCTGCTGGAAAAGAGCTTTGGGTTCACCGGAGAAAGGACCGGCCGGGCCGTGGCCCTCTACCACGTGGGGCTGAACGTCACCGGCGCGGCCCTTTTCGTCCGGGGCCTGGTCCAAGCGCTGAGCCTGTCCCTATCCTCCGGCGCTGACGCCTCCCTTTCCGGAGTGGCCGGCATCGGGCACCTGCTGCTGGGGGTGAGCATGATCCTGCTGCTGCTTCGGGTGCGCAAGAGCGTCTGATTTAGGCGGGGGGAGCCGGGCAGCGCCCGGCTCCCCCCGGCCCCGCGCCCCACCGGGCCCG
>DVHZ01000070.1 GCA_018711685.1 Candidatus Excrementavichristensenella intestinipullorum
TGCCCCCGGACCCCCGCCAGGGACTCCTCGCCCCTGGACCCCCGCCAAGGGGGGATGGCCCCCCTTGGAACCGCCATCCTCGCTGGCGCGTAGGTGGGGCAACGGCCTTCAGTGGCGCGGCGGCGGCAGCCGCTGCGGTGATTCAGGCCGTTATGGGGATGCGGTGGGGGGCGCAAAAATCGCCGGATGGGGTAGCTGACCCGGCGCCGGGGGCGCTGCCCCTGGACCCCCGCCAAGGGGACGCCCCCCTTGGAACCGCCATCCTCGCTGGCGCGTAGGTGGGGCAACGGCCTTCAGTGGCGCGGCGGCGGCAGCCGCTGCGCTGGTTCGGGCTGTGCGGGGATGCGGTGGAACGCTAAAATTCGGTGGGATGGGTGGCTGACCCGGCGCCGGGGGCGTATCAGGCCCCGCCGCTGCGCAATCGGGTGCTCACCTCGCCGCTGGACAATACCTGTCGGGTTCCGTCCTGAAATTCTACCAGCAGGCCGAAGTCATCCTGGATGGCCAGGGCCGTGGCGGGCCGGGGCGGCGCGCTGCCCAAACCAGGGTCCATCACCAAGATGGCCTTGCCCAACACCCCGCTGCGGGCCCGGTAATCGGCCAAATGGGCCTGGGCGGGGGCGCGGTACTGGCAGTAAAAATGGTCCAGCACCCCGGCGGCCAGGCGATTGCGCAAGCCGTCGGGGACGCCGCCCCGGGGATAGAGCGCCCCGGCAATGGAGGCCAGCTCCGGGGGATAGCCCCCCTCCGGCGGCTCCACGTTGATGCCGATGCCCACCACGGCATAGTCCAGCTCCCCGTTTTCCAGGTTGACCTGGGCCTCCGTCAGGATGCCGCACACCTTTTTGCCCTCCACCAGCACGTCGTTGACCCACTTGATTTTGGGGGACAGGCCGCACACCGTTTCCAGGGCCTGGCACACCGCCACCGCCGCCGCCGTGGTGAGGCACAGGGCCTGGGTGGCGGGTATGGAGGGACGCAGCAGAATGCTTAGGTAAAACCCGTCCCGGGAGGGAGAATAAAAGGCACGGCCCATGCGGCCCCGGCCCGCAGTCTGGGCCTCGGCTACCACCACCGCTCCTTCAGCCTCTCCCTGAGCAGCCAGGGCCTTCGCCCGCAGGTTGGTGGAATCCACCTGCCGGGCCACGGTGATCCGGTAAAAATCCCGGGCCGCCAGGTTCAGGGCAATGCCCTGGGCGCTTAGCCGCGCCGCCCCGGCAGGCAGGCGGTAGCCCTTTCCCGCCTGGGCCTCCAGGGGATATCCCTCCCGCTTCAATGCCTCTACCGCCTTCCACAAGGCGCTCCGGCTGACCCCCAGTTCCTGGGACAGGGCGCCCCCCGACACCCACGCCCCCCGCCGGGCCTCCAGCCGCGCCAGCAGCTCCTCCTTGGCGCTCATGCTTCCGCCTCCTATTTCCCTTGCCGCGGCCCCGCCTCCCGGACGGGCCGCGCTGTCCGCTCAAAAAAATACCGCATCTCCTATGGGGACGCTGGCATTATACCAGGGCGAAAAAAATCCGTCAACCTATTTTGAAAAATAGGTTGACAGAAATGGCTGCACCGGTATTCCCCGCGCTCCTTCCGGCCCGGAGCAATCTTCATCCTGGCAGGTCCTGGTCCGGGCGCACCCACGTGACGCTGTGCCCGGTGGCGGGCAGGAAGCGGAGGAAGAAGTCCGGGCCCGACATGGCCAGGGTTTGGGCGTTGTCGTTGGGGTGAAAGCCCAGCCAGGGCAGGTCTTTCAGGGCCTGGTCCACCAGCAGGGAGACGCCGGCGGCCTGGGGAAACAGCAGGCCCATGGGGCTCACCGCGCCGGGGTGGGTATGCAGCAGGCTTTCCAGGTGTTGGGCAGTGGCGAAGCTGAGCCGGGAAGAACCGATCTGCTTGCTGATGCGGGCGGTGCGGAATTCCTGCTGAGGGGCCACCAGGCACAGGTAGAAGGCGGACTGGTTGCGGGGGGTGAGGAACAGGTTTTTGGGGATGACCGCCCCCAACTGCAAGCCCACCTGGGTCAGGTCCTCCATGGTATGGGCCAGAGGATGGCGGGCCACCCGGTAGGGGATGCCCAGCTGGTCCAGGCGGGTATAGATTTCTTGGACGATTGGGTTATCCATCAGGTCTTCCCCCTCAGTCTCAGGTCCTGCCCTTTGAGCAGGATCACCTCATTTTGGCGTTTGTCCAGCAGCCGGGAGCACACCCGCTCCCCGTAGCGCGTCATCAGCTGGGACGGGGTCAGGTTGGTGGCTATCACCGTAGCCATACCCTCCCGCTCGTTGAGCAGCAGGAACAGGTATTCTATGGTGATGTTGCGCAGCACCGGTTCGGTGCCCAGGTCGTCCAGCAGCAGCAGGGGGCAGGAGAGCATTTCCTGAAAGGGGGCGTCCTCCCCGTTCTCCCCCATATGATAGGCCCGCATGGCCTCCAACATCCGAAAGGCGGTGAGCCGCAGGGCGGGATAGCCCCGCTCCTGCACCCGGCAGGCCACCGCGTCCAGCAGGAAGCTCTTGCCCAGGCCGCTTTCCCCCATCAGCACCAAGCCAGGCTTGGGCGCGTTGGGGAAGGCGTCGGCGTACTGCTGGCAGATAGCCCTGGCCCGGCCGGTGAGGGCCCGCTGCTCCGGGGTGGGAAAGATATCCGGGTCGTAGCGCTCGAAGGAATGCTCTCCCCGCACCCGGCTGCTCCAGCGGGCCTGACCCAAGGCCTTTTCAAAGCAGGCGCAGTACCGGGTCCGGTCCTCTCCGGCAAAGCCGGTATCCTGGCACAGGGGGCACTCGTAGTGGAGGTCCAAGTAGTCCGGGGGCAGGCCCAGGGCCTTCAGCCGCTGCCGCACCGCTTCCTGGTCCGCCAGGGTTTGCGCCCGCAACTGGGCGGCGATTTGAGCCGACCGCTCCCGATTGCCCAGCATCTGCCGGGTAACCTGGCTGAAGCGCCGGGCCATGCCTTCCTGGAGCAGGGCGATGGCCGGGTCCAGTTCCCGGGCCCGCTCCACGCGCCCTTGGCGCTCCGCCTGAGCCCGGCGGCGCTTGGCGGCATACTGTGCCATGAGTTGATCGATCTGTTGGGCGCGGGTCACGGGACGATTCCTCCTTTCGGGCATGGCGGGAAACAAACGGGCCCGCCGCGACGGAAAACCGGCGATCGGGTTGGGCACCTGGGCGCTTTCTTCTTCCAGGGTTCTACCGAACCACCTTGGGCGGGCGGCGCCAATCCGCCGACGAAACCACCGGAGGCGTCACGAGGCGTCTCCGCCTGCCTCCGGTGCGCCCAGGTCGGCGAACACGCCGTCGAAATAGTGTTCGTCCACCTGCCGCTGGGCGTAATCCAGGGCGGCGGCCTTCTCCCCCTTGCCCCGGGCGGAGGGCCGCTTGAATGCCTGCGCCTGTTCCAGGGTGGTGATCCCCGCCGCCTTGAACTCCTTGAGCCGCTTGGTGATGGAGCGGTCGGGCAGCTTGAGCCCCTTGGATTGGCCGGCCGCGTACTCGATCAGCGGGGCCGGCGCCATCTCCAGCCACTCCTGCACCTGGTCCAGGCTGGCGTCGGTGATGTCGGTACCCAACCCCGCCTCCTCCCACACCCGCAGGGTGAGCTGGCGCAGGGCGGCCCGGCGCTCCAGGTATTCGTCCACCGCCTCCGGGGTGGTCAGCCCCAGGCGCAGCCACTTGCTCAGCACGTCCTCCAGCTTTTCAAAGGTGCCCTGTCCCTTGGCGCTGCACAGCGCCGCCGCCCGCAGCACCGTTTCCGGGGCGAAGCCCTGGCGCAAAATGCCCTCGTAGGCCTGAATCAGCCCCTCCGTGGGGTTGAGGATATGCCCGCCCAGGGCCTTGAGCACCTGCTTTACCGCCTCCCGCTGGTCCGCGCCGCCGCCGCGGTTGCGCATACCGCCCAGGATGCCGTCCAGATAGGCGAAGGAGGGGTTGGCGCTCTTGGTGGTTTCCGGCAGGGCGGCCAGCACGCCGGCCTCGTCGTAGGCCCATTCCCCCAACCATTTGCGGCACAGGTCGGTTTCCGCCGCGGTAGGATTGCGGCGAAGCCCCAATTGGTCCAGCACCTTGCGGGCCAACTGATAGGGCGGCAGTTCCCGGTCCATCTCCAGCCGGGCCTTTTCCAGGGTGTCGATCCCCCGCCGGGCCCAGTCCATGGCCCGTTCCTTGAGTACCTTAAAGATATACCCTACGCTGCGCTGCTTGCCTCCCGAGCGCAGGGCCAGCAGCTCGTTGGTCTTTTCCGCCATGTACAGCACCACCTCGGCGGGCAGATGCAGGTCTTCCACCCACTCGATGGCCATGGTGAATTGCTGGGGATGCAGGATGCCGAACAGCCCTTGGAGACGGTTGTTAAAATCGCTGTAGGCATAGGCCGGGTTGTCCTCCCGGGGGGGCAGGTCCTGCATGGCGCTGCGCACGTTGCGGAACAGAAACCGGGGCGGATTGTCCCCCACGCCCTCCAGCAGGCCCTTCTTCTCCCAGTAGCGCAGGGCGTCCAGCACCTGGCCGGCCTCCATGTTCAGCGCCTTGGCCATGGATTCCGCCGTGCCCTCCCGGTCCGGGTACCGGCACAGCATCAGCCCGTACAGGTATACGCGCACGTAGTCCCCGGGGGCATAGGGCATGTACTCCAGCAGAAAGATATTTTCCACCGGCGTTACGTCGTACAGGGCAAAGTTATCCGAAAAGGCGGCCAGCGCCATACTCCATCCCCCGCTTCCTTGGTAGGGCTTTATTCTACCACAAAACCCGCCCCAGGGCAACGGGGCGGCGGGGGGAGAAAAAGGGCCGGGCGGCGGGAAAAAATGGGAGTTTACAAATACGCCATCAAAGGTTCACGCGCCGGGTCCCCCGGAGCGGTATAATAGCCTTGGGAGGCGAAAGATCATGAGAGATCCTAGGATTACCACCCTAGCCCGCAATCTGGTCAACCATTCCTGCAAGGTGCGGCCTGGGGACAGAGTGCTCATTGAAAATACCGGTTTGGAAACCGGCTTGGTCACCGCCCTGGTGGAGCAGGTATACCAGGCCGGGGGAATGCCCTTCGTGTGGCTGAAGGACCCGGCGGTCAACCGGGCGCTGCAGATGGGGCTCACCCAGGAAATGTGCGACCTGATGGCCGAAAACGAGGGCGCCATGATGCGCCAGATGCAGGCCTATATCGGCGTGCGCTCCGGCGGCAACAGCAGCGAGCTCAGTGACGTGCCTGCGGACAAGCAGGCCATGATGACCAAGCACGTGTGGCAGAAGGTTCACGGCCGCATTCGGGTGCCTCAGACCCGGTGGGTGGTGCTGCGCTACCCCTCCCCCGCCATGGCCCAGCAGGCGGGCATGTCCACCGAGGCCTTCGAGGACTACTACTTTAACGTGTGCTGCCTGGACTACCAGAAGATGGACCGGGCCATGGACGCCCTGGTCAAGCGCATGGAGGCGGCGGACCAGGTGCGCATCACCGGCCCCGGCACCGACCTGACCTTTTCCATCAAGGGCATTCCCACCGTCAAGTGCGCCGGGGAATTGAACATCCCCGACGGCGAGGTGTACACCGCGCCGGTGCGGGAATCGGTGAACGGCGTCATCCAGTACAACACCCCCTCCCTGTCCGGCGGCTTTACCTACGAAAACATCCGCCTCACCTTTGAGCAGGGCAAGATCGTGGACGCCATCTGCAACGATACCCGGCGCATCAATCAGGTGCTGGACACCGATCCCGGCGCCCGCTATGTGGGGGAATTCGCCATCGGCGTCAATCCCTATATCACCAAGCCCATGAAGGATACCCTGTTCGACGAGAAGATCGCCGGTTCCTTCCACTTCACCCCCGGCGCTTGCTACGACGATTGCCCCAACGGCAACCATTCCGCCGTCCATTGGGACCTGGTGTGCATCCAGACACCGGAGTACGGCGGAGGCAAGATGTATTTCGACGGGGAGCTGATCCGGGAAAACGGCCTATTCGTGCCCCAAGACCTGCACTGCCTGAACCCGGAAAACCTGGGCTAACCGCCGGGCCCTCCGGCGGGGAAGCGCCGCGCTTGTCCCCAACCCGGAAAACCCGGTCTAACCGCCGGGTCCTCCCCTATGCCAAAGGCCCCGCTGGACATCCCGTCCGGCGGGGCCTTCCAATGCCCCCGTTTCATCCTCCAAAGGGCGATGCCTCCGGCACGGCCTTAAAGGCTGCCCAGCCGGGGATGGACCTTGCTCAGACCGTCCAAAATCCGCTCCAGATCGGCCTGGGTCTCTCCCTCCACCCGCACGGTCATCTGCTCCGCGGTGACCGACTTGCGGATGAGCAGCCAGCCCCGGTCCATCTCTACCCGCACCCCGTCCAAATGGCTGACGGGGTGGCCCTGGAAGGCCCGTTCCACTGCCTCCAGCACCTGGTCCTGTTCCCCATAGGGGCAGAATACCCGCAGGTCCGGGGTGATGGGCGGGCAAACCACCTCCGCCAGGGCTTGGGACAGGCTGGCTTTCCAGTAGCCCAACGCCTGGGCCAGGGTGAGGGCGGCGAACAGGCCGTCGTCATAGCCCAATTCGCCGAAAAAGAAATGCCCGCTGACCTCCCCGGCTACGGCGGCGCCGTTCTCCAGAAAGCGGCGCTTGATGAAGGTATGCCCGCTGCGCTCGGGCACCGGCTGGCCGCCGGCGGCCAGGATGGCCCTTTTCACCACCGAAGAAGACTTTTGATCGTACACCACCGGGGTGGGCTTGTCCCGCAGCAAATAGCGGATGAACAGGACCAGAATCCTTTCGCTGATGATGACCTGGCCCTTTTCGTCGCAAAACACCGCCCGGTCGCCGTCGCCGTCAAAGGCCACGCCCAGATCCGCGCCGGTATCCAATACCCGGCGGCTGAGGGCGGTGAGCTTATCGTACTCGGCAGGGTTGGGCGTGCGGTTGGGGAAACGGCCGTCGGGCTGGCAGAACAGCTTTTCCACCTGGTAGCCGCAGGCCGCCATGGCTTGCGGCGCAATGGCGCTCATGGCGCCGTTGCCCGCGTCCACCACCACCTTCAGGCCCTTGGGCTCCGGTCCGAACCGGTTCACCAAAAAATCCCGGTATGCCTCCAGCATGGGGGTGGGGACCCATTGCCCCTGCCCCTGGCGGTAATCGCCCCGGGCCACAATGCCGGCCATCCGGTCCATCTGCTCCCGGGTCACCGGGGCGTGGCCCAGCATGAACTTGACGCCGTTGTATTGGGGCGGATTGTGGGAGGCGGTGACCATGGCCCCGCCGGCCACCTCCAGGCGGTTGAGGGCGAAGTACATCACCGGCGTGGCGATGACGCCCAGGTCCAGCACCCGGCATCCCCCATCCAGCAGCCCTTGAATCAGCCGCGCCTTGAGGGCGGGGGTGGACAGGCGCACGTCGCCCCCCACGCAAAAGGGGCTGCCCTGGGTCATGGTGGCCAGGGCCCGGCCTACCCGGTATCCGTCCTCCTGGTCCAGCTCCCGGCCGTAAATGCCCCGTATATCGCAATCCTTGAAGATGCTCAAGGCTCATCCCTCCATCTTGTATAGCTTGGCCGCGTCCCGGACGAAGGCCTGGTAGATGTCCTGATAGGCCGCCGCCCATTGGGGCCGGGGGTCTACCCGCTTGTCGTAGGCGATCATGGCCTGGGCCGCGGCGGCCAGGCTGCCGAAATGGGGCGCGGCGGCCAGCAGGGCCGAGCCCATGGCCGCGTCCACCACCCGGGGCACGGCCAGCTGGCGGTTCAGTATGCTGGATCGTATCTCCAGCCATAGCTGGCTGCGGCAGGCGCCGCCGGCGGCGTTGATCACATCGCCCACCGGGCAGCCCAGGGCGGCCATCTTGTCAAAGGCCAGCCGCTCGGCAAAGCCCACCCCCTCCATCAGGGCGGGATACAGCTTGCCCCCCAGAATGTCGCCCCGGTAAAACGCCTGGGCCTGGGGATCCACAAAGGGGAAGCGCTCCCCCTTGCCGGTGAGGGGATAGCACCGGGCCCCGGTGGGCACCAGCTCCCGGGCCTGCCGGTCCAGTTGGGCAAAATCCGCCCGGTCCCCGGCGTAGGCGTTGAGGCAGCGCCCGCCAATGTTGGCCGCGCCGCCCAGCATCCACTCCCCCGAGGGCAGCCGGTGGCTGTAGCTGGACCCGTCGGGGTCGATGACCAGCTCCCGGGTGACCCCCTTGAGCACAAAGGTGGTGCCGATGATGGAGGCCCACTGGCCGGCGCTGACCGCCCCCGCCGCCAGGGCCGAGGCGTATCCGTCGGTGGAGCCGCCGCTCACCCAGGTGCCGGTGGACAGCCCCAGCTTCTCCGCCGCCGCCTGGGATACCCGGGCGATGGGCTCCCCCGGCCTGACGATGCGGGGCAGCTTGCCCACGTCCAGCCCCAGCTGGGCGACCTGATCGGGCCAACGCTCGTCCAGCAGGTCGTAGCCGGTCTTGAGGGCGTTGGAGTAGTCGCTCACCCGGTATTCGCCGCACAGCAGCCCGGCCACGTAATCGGCCTGGTGGGCGAACAGGGCGGTCTTTTCGTAGATGTCCGGCCAGTTGTCCCCAATCCACAGGATGCGGGGCAGGGAGAAGGAGGCCCCGAAACGCAGCCCCAGCTTGGCCTGATGCGCCGCCATAACCTTTTGCGTTTCTTTGGCCTGCGCTCCCGCCCGGGGGTCGTTGTACATCAGGGCGTTGCTCAGGGGACGGTTGGCCTTGTCCAAGGGCACGATGGTGCCGCTGGTGCCGTCGATGGAAATGGCCGCCACCTCGCCGGCCTCCACGCCCTCCGCCTTCAGCTTGGCCATACAGCTCCCCACGGCCTGCTCCATGGCCGCCGCCCAGTCCCCGGGCCGCTGCTCGTACCAGCCCGGGTGCTCCGCCGCGTTCAGCGCCTGAAAGGCCACCGACTGAGCCGCCCGCACCTGCCCCTTTTCATCCGCCACCACGCACCGCACGCCCTGGGTGCCTACGTCCAGCCCCATAAACAGCATAACGCCGCCTCCCTCGCAAATACCCGCGTTTTTCGCGTTTGTACCCTGGTTACAGCGTAACGTGTTTGGCCTCAATTGTCAAGGGCGGCGCGGCTTTTTCCCGCCGCCCGCGCCGGTTTATGGCACCGTTCAGGCCCGCCCGCCCGGCTGTCCGCCCCCGCTGCGCGGCTGCCGCCAGAAAAAATGTCCCGCCAATGCCTAAGTCTCGCCACCAAACGTTCACTTTTCCAGCCCAGCTCCGCCCCGCCTGTGGGCTATGCTAAGGGAAAACAATCGCGGAGGTGTTGTCATGTCCAAGAAAATGGTCAAGGGCTTGCTGGACCTGGTTCTGGTGGTATTGCTGGTGCTGTTGTACAACAAAAATGTGATTTCCATGGCCTTTCATGAGGTAGGCGGGCTGATTTTGTGCGGGCTTTTCCTGATCCACAAGGGACTCAATTTATCCTGGATCAAAGCGGTGGGCAAAAAGCTGTTTACCCCCCGGCGTGTCCGGGCGCTCCAAGGCCATGATGTATTTGGATATCGCCTTGTTGGTATGCTTTGTCCTGATCGCCGCCAGCGGCCTGGCCATCTCCAAGGTCGTGATGAGCGGCGGCGAGGGGGAACGGATGGCGTTCTCCCAGGAGCAGGAAAGCGGCTTAACCGCCGGCAGCGCCGCCCTGACAGCGGATGAGACGGCGCAAGCCGTTTGGGAAACGGTTCAGGCGGGAGATTCCCCAGAGGACGTCCAGACCGGCGCCGCGTCCGGCGGCGCCCAGGACCTTGGCTCAGCCGGAAACGCCCGGTCCGGCGGACCGGATGCGCGGGGCGGCAGCGGCGCATGGAAAACCATCCATTATTTCTGCTCGGCCCTGGCGCTGATCCTGGTGGGGGTGCATGTAGGCCTGCATGGCGCCTTCATCCAGGCCCGGCTAAGCGCCATAGGCATCAAGCGCGTCGCCCGCTGGGCGGCGGCGCTCCTGGCGGTGGCTGCGGTGGGGCTGGGCGCTTACGGCCTGACCCAGACCAGCTTTACCCGCTGGATCAGTATGCCCTTTGCCAGCGCCGGAAGCCAGCCCCAGCGTTCGGAACTATCCTTGGAATTCGGGGGCGCCGGTCAAACGCAGGACGAAGAGGGCGTCCAGAGCGCCTTGGAGCGGGGCGAAGCGGCGGCGGAAAGCGGCCCCCTCCCGGCGGAACAGTCCACCGGCGGGGCGGAGGATGAAACCGCCATCCAGGCCGGGACGGAACGAGGCGAGGGCCGCCAGCAGCGGTCCGGCTTTTCGAAGCGGGCGGGCAGCCACGGCGCAGGCGGCGGCTTTAGCCTGATCACGCTGCTGAGCGTGCTGGGCGGCTTTGGCGGCATCGTCGCCCTTATCGGAATGGCGGCCGGCCTTATCGACAGCCGTCTGCTGTCCAAGCCAAAGAAAGCCGCCCGGTAAAGGCGTTCCACCGCCCCGCTTTCCCCCGGGGGCCCGGGGGGCTTCGCCCCCCGGCGCGCAGCATTCCCGGCCCCTTGAACGCCAACTCGCCCAGAGGTATGGAGGGCGGCCAGCCCTCCATTTCATTCAGCCCTGGCAGCGCCAGGGCTACTGATTGGCCGCTCCGCCAACCCGATTGCGCCCGGGGAAGCCCGCAGGCTTCCTAGCAATCGGGCCCCCGTTCCCCTTGGCCATAAATTTATGCGCGTCTCTTGACAAGGCGAACTTCAGATGCTATACTGTCCATGTCTGGAAGCCGGACAGCACCGTGGCTTACGGTGTTGTTCGTT
The DNA here is from genome assembly GCA_018711685.1 of Candidatus Excrementavichristensenella intestinipullorum. Lineage (GTDB taxonomy): Bacteria > Bacillota > Clostridia > Christensenellales > Aristaeellaceae > Excrementavichristensenella > Excrementavichristensenella intestinipullorum. The sequence goes on from DVHZ01000070.1 coordinate 10,686, forward strand.
TTATTATGGCTTCCGGCTTATTTCTATCTATGGATAGGGGGTCTCAACAGTGGCCGAGGAAAACGCTGTCAACCGCGTGGTGTTGACGCCCGACGGCAAACGAAAGCTGGATGAGGAGTTAAACGAGCTCAAGACGGTCAAGCGGGTGGAGATCGCCAAGGAGATCGAAGTAGCCCGTTCCTTTGGCGACTTGAGCGAGAACGCCGAATACGACGAGGCCAAGAACGAGCAGGCCCGCATCGAGGGCCGCATTCGGGACCTGGAGGAGATGCTGCGCAACGCCGAGGTGGTGGACCAGGCCGGTCAGCCTGCGGGCGTTGTGGGCGTGGGCAGCGAGGTGCGTGTGTTCGACCTGGAGTACGAGGAGGAGGACACCTACACCCTGGTGGGGGCCACCGAGGCCGACCCGTCCAAGCTGAAGGTTTCCACCGAATCCCCCATCGGCAAGGCGCTGATCGGGGCCCGTGTAGGCGAAGTGGTGGAGGCTCAGACGCCGGGCGGCGTGATCAAGCTGCGGATCGATGAAATCCATTAACCGAGTATTTGGGGGATAGAGCATGGCGGAGGAACAAACCAGGAACCCCATGGAAGATTATTCCGAGCAGACCCGCATACGCCTGGCCAAGCTGCAGGCGCTGGAGCAGGCAGGGGCCAGCCCCTACCGGCTGACCCAGTACGGGCAGAGTCATCTGTCCCGGGATATCTTGGGGAATTACGAGGCCCTGGAGGGGCAAAAGGTGTGCGTGGCCGGGCGGATGATGTCCCGGCGGATCATGGGCAAGGCCAGCTTCATGCACCTGCTGGACGCGGGGGGGCAGATTCAGGCCTACGTGAAGCGGGACGACGTGGGCGAGGAAGCCTACGCCCAATTTAAGGATTACGACATCGGCGACGTCATCGGCGTGGAGGGGTTGGTCTTCAAGACCCGGACTGGGGAGATCTCCATACATGCCCAGTCCCTCACCCTGCTGACCAAGTGCCTGCACCCGCTGCCGGAGAAGTTCCACGGGCTGAAGGACACCGACACCCGCTACCGCCAGCGCTATCTGGACCTGATCGTCAACCCGGAGGTGCGGGACACCTTCGTCAAGCGCAGCCAGATTCTGGGGGCCATCCGCTCCTTCCTGGACGGCCGGGGCTATCTGGAGGTGGACACCCCGGTGCTGGGCACCCTGGAGATCGGCGCGGCGGCGCGGCCCTTCATCACCCACCACAACGCCCTGGACATCGATATGTTCCTGCGCATCGAAACCGAGCTGCACCTGAAGCGGCTCATCGTGGGCGGACTGGACCGGGTATACGAGGTGGGCCGCATCTTCCGCAACGAGGGCATGGATACCCGGCACAATCCGGAGTTCACCACGGTGGAATTGTACCAGGCCTACACCGATTACCACGGCATGATGGAATTGGTGGAAGCGCTCTATAAGGAAGTGTGCCTGAAGGTGAACGGCACACTGGATATTACCTACCAGGGCACCCCCATATCCCTGGGGGGCACGTGGGCCCGGATGACCATGGCCCAGGCGGTCAAGCAGTACTCCGGGCTGGACTACTACGACTGGCACAGCGACGAGGAAGCCCGGGCGGCCTGCCGGGCGGCGGGCTTCGCCCCCGAGGCCGGGTTCACCCGGGGCGAATGCCTGAACCTGCTGTTCGAGGAGACGGTGGAGGACAAGCTGATTCAGCCCACCTTCATCTACGACTACCCCATCGAGGTATCGCCCCTGGCCAAGCGCAAGCCGGAGGAGCCCTTGCTCACCGAGCGGTTCGAGTTCTTCATCATGGGCTATGAGTTCGGCAACGCCTTTTCCGAGCTCAACGACCCCATCGACCAGCGCCAGCGCTTTGAAAAGCAGGTGGCTGCCAAGCGGGCCCAGGGCGCCAAGGCCTCGGTGGACGAGGACTTCGTGTGCGCCCTGGAGTACGGCATGCCCCCCACCGGCGGGCTGGGCTTCGGGGTGGACCGGATGGTGATGCTGCTCACCGATTCGGCATCCATCCGGGACGTGCTGCTCTTCCCCACCATGAAGCCCAAGGAATAAAGGAATGATGGCGGCGGCGTGACATTCGCCGCCGCTTTTGCGCCATATTAAGGAGGCACTATGGCAAAAGGCGCCCTGAAAGGGGATATCAAAAACCATTTCCAGTACAGGCTGTGGGTGTATCTGCTCATCGCGGTGGCGGGCTGGTTCGCGGCGGACCTGCTGTACACCGTCACCGCCTACCGCCCCCCCGCTGAGCGCAAGGTGGATTTCGTGCTGGTGCAGGGGGGCTATCCGGATACCGAGGCCCTGTCCGCGGCGCTGAGCGCTTCGGCCCTGGCCTGGGGCCAGGCCTACGATCCAACCCTGGAGGAAGTGGGCTTCTATTCCATCTCCTACTCCGGGGACAGCAACGCCGACATCTACGGCGCCCAGGTATACCTGGTGCGCATCGCCGCCCAGGAGGGAGACATCTGGATATTGCCCGAAAACCTGTTTACCCAGCTCCACGTCCAGGACGCCCTGATGCCCTTGGACGATTTCGTGGAGCAGGGGCTGCTCCATACCCAGGGGTTGGACCTGACCAACTGCGTGCTCAAGGCCCCCTCGGAGCAGACAAGCGAGGACGGCGCGCCCCTGCCCCCCGACGGGGAGGAACACCTGTACGCCCTGCCCGTTTCGGGGCTCAAGGGGCTGGAAGAAATCGGCTATCAAACCCAGGACGCTTACGCCGTGATGATGGGCTACAGCGCCAATCCCCAGACCAGCGCGGCGGTGCTGGATTGGGTGATGGAGCATCTGAAAGAAGGCCTTCCGGAACAGGAGGAAATCGCATGATTACCCAGCGGGTCAGTCCCCAAAAGATCAAGCCCTGGCAGGGAATATTGATGATTCTGGCCATCCTGGCGCTGCTGCTGCTGGCCACGGTGGCGGTCAACCTGCTGGGCCGGCGGGTGGAGCCCATCTGGGGCCAGCTGGCGGTGCTGCTGGTCACCGGCCTGGGCGCCTACGCCCTGATGCGCAACTACGTGCTGGAATACCAGTACACCGTGTCCCAGGGTTCCTTTTATATCGAGCGGCTGTACGGCCAGCGCACCAAGGTGATGCTGCAAGTGCCCCTGTCGGATATCCTGTTCCTGGGCCAGGACAAGGCCGCGGCGGCCAAATGGCCCCAGGCCCGGATCATGATAGACGCCACCCTGTCCCGGCCCCTGGAGCCCATGGACAAGGTATGCTTCGCCTACCGCAAGGACGGCCAAATCCACCTGGGCCTGGTTCAGGCCAATCCCCAAATCCAAAAAGCCATGTTCGACCCGGAGGTCCGCCAGCGCCAGGCCCAGGAGAAATGGGGCTGATTGCCCCTCGCAGCGCCCCCTGCCGTCCCTCCCTTGCCCGCCGGACCATCCGGCCGCAGCGTCAGATAAGGCATTCAGCCTGGAAAGCGGCTGGCAGGGTTCCGGCAAAAATAACTTGACATCCCTGCCGGCGGATAGTATAATAAAATTCGCCGCGTGGGGTTATAGCTCAGTTGGTTAGAGCGTCACGTTGACATCGTGAAGGTCAGAGGTTCGAGCCCTCCTAACCCCACCACCAAGCCGCCTGTCACGGGCGGCTTGTCTTTTGTAAACGCGAAGCATGGGCTTGCCTCTGCGGGCGCAAGCGCCCTGGCGGGAGGCGCGGCGGTCGTGGCGGCCCAACGCCGCCCTTTGCGGCAAGCGCCCGGCCTTTTTCCCTCAGGCCGGGCGTAAAGGTTGTGTGGGGAGGCCGGCGCTGCCGCAGCCAGGCGTTGGGGTTATATCCTGGGCGTCAAGGACGGAAGGATTATCCAAGCCTCTTGACGCGAATCACGCTATAGCCCAATGCCCGGTTACCCCTTTTGCCGTATCAGCAACGGATATACGAGCCGCCGGTGAATCCGGCGGGGCCCCGGACGGTTGTGGGGACATCCCGCCGGTGATGGGGCCCTTTACTTTTCCGCGTTGGCTTTTTCTACGCGGTCGTTCATGCGCTTGACGCGAACCCGCCAGGCCCAATACTGGGCAATCCAGACGGCGGCGAAAATCGCCGCGAACAGGGCGAAATAGGCGAGAACCCCGTTTAGGGAATGCTCCATCCAGTGTGCAGCATAGGCGATGGGCAGCATGATTGCGCAAACGATCGAAAAATAGACCCCGCTTTGCTTGGCCAGGCTCCACGAATCGATTGTCCAGATGAGGGAGGCCATGCCAAAGCCGGAACCCAGGACGCCGCAGAGAAGGCTCTGGCACATGACGGCGTTGAGCTCCGTGCCCATGGCGTGGATCAGTTCCGGCACGGCGGGGTAATACGCGCCGTCTCCGATCCAGAGGGAGATGCCCACCGTGATGGCAAATCCCATGGCCATGCCCAGGGGAAACCCCAACAGTCCCCGGCTTATCAGCTTCTTTTTCATCTCGTCCACCTCATATTCCCAGCACTTGTTTGATCTTGGCCACATACCGCCTGGATACATAGGTGACCGTTCCATTGGATAGCGCCACGCAGATGGTGCCAGTAAAGCTCAGATCAAACCCTTTTACCTTTTTTAAGTTGATCATTTCGCCGTTGGATATTCGCACAAAGGCCCGGCTATCCAACCGCTGCTCCGCTTCGTACAACCGCAGCCGCATGATGTAGTCGCCCCGGCCGGTTTCGGCGACGGTCTTGCCCTTTGCCGCATAGACGCGATAAATCTCTCCAGGCTCCAGGATTTCTACCCTGCCGTCCTTGAATCCGGCTATCGCGGTGGGCCGCTCATCGGAAAGCCTGCGGATGATTTCCTGCACTTCATCCGTCACGCCATTGGTGACGATGATTATTCTGGGTTCCGCGCAGCTTTCGACGATTTTGATTTCAATTTGCATCCCATTCACCCCGCCGTTCTTACGGATACAGTATAAGAAGATTGAGCGCCGTTTTCCACCGTTTTACGATAAACGGCGTTTTTTCCCCCTCAGATGGTAGGCGCGGGCGGCGCTTTTTTATGGCGAGGTAAATCTTTTTTTCCAAATGCGCTACCCAACGCAAGCCCGGTGTGGTATAATGGACTAGATATTTTGTGCCCTTGGCGCATAAAAAGGCAGGGCGCCTGGAGGGCCATTGGCCTAGGGGCTCGGGCCCTTGGACAGGCGAGGGGGGAGCGCTATTGTTTTGGAAAGCCGATATCCCTGTGGCGGAGGCGCGCCGGTGTATGCTGTGCCCGGAGGCGCCCTGTTCCCGGGCGTGCCCGGAGGGGGTAGACCCGGCCCGGCGAGTGCGCAGCCTGTACTTTGACAACCTGGCGGGGGCGGCGTTGGCCCTTCCCCGGCAGGACCCCTGCGCCCGCTGCGGCGCCCCCTGCCAGAGCGCCTGCCTGCGCCCGGAGGGGCCCCTTCGGATTCGCCGGGTATTCCAGGCGCTTCAGGCGGCCCGGCCCAGCCTGGAGGGGATGGAGAAGGGGGCCGTGGACCTGTCCTGCGATTTTTGCGGCGTCAAGCTGGAAAATCCCTTCGTGCTGTCCTCCTCGGTGGTGGCCAGCAGTTACGAGAAGATCGCCCGGGCCTTCGACATGGGCTGGGCGGGGGCCTGCTTGAAGACGGTGTGCGATTTCATCCCCCGGGAGGCCTCGCCCCGGTATTCCGCCCTGGGCGGCGGCGGGGCCTTTTACGGCTTTAAAAACATCGAGCAATTGTCCGGCCAATCCCTGGAAAGCGACATGGACTGCGTCAGGCGGCTGAAGCGGGATTATCCCGGCAAGGTGATGATGGTTTCCATCATGGGCCGGGACCAGGCGGAATGGACCCGGCTGGCCCGCATGGCCCAGGACGCGGGGGCGGACCTGATCGAGTGCAATTTCTCCTGCCCCAACATGGAGCAGGGCGGCCTGGGGGTGGACGTGGGCCAGAGCCCCCAGGCGGTGGCCCAGTACACCCGAGCGGCCCGGCAGGGCTGCCAAGTGCCCCTGGTGGCCAAGCTTACCCCCAACGTGGCGGACATGCGCCCCATGGCCCTGGCGGCGGTGGAAAACGGGGCGGACGGATTGGCCGCCATCAACACGGTAAAGAGCATCATGGGCATGAACCTGGACACCTATGCCACCAGTCCGGCGGTGCGGGGGCTGTCCGGGGTGGGCGGCTATTCGGGCAAAGCGGTGAAGCCCATCGCCCTGCGCTTTATCTGGGAATTGGCCGCCTGTCCCCAGCTCAAGGGCGTGCCCATCAGCGCCATGGGCGGCGTGGAGACCTGGCGGGACGCGGCGGAATTCCTGCTCCTGGGGGCCAACCACGTGCAGGTGACCACTGCGGTGATGCAGTACGGCTACCGCGTCATTCAGGACCTGGTGGAGGGGCTCACCCTATACCTGCGGGAAAAGGCCCTGGACCGGGTCTCCAGCCTGGAGGGCCTGGGCGTGGACAACGTGACCGCCCTGGAGCGGCTGGAGCGGGACAGCGTGCTGCTGCCCAGGTTCCACCGGGACAAGTGCCTGGGCTGCGGCCGGTGCGCCCTCTCCTGCCAGGACGGCGGCCACGAGGCGTTGACCATGAAGGGGGGCCGGCCGGTGATGAACCCTGCCGCCTGCGTGGGCTGCCACCTGTGCGTGCTGATCTGCCCGGTTCAGGCCATCAGCAGCTTTGGCAAGCGGGCGCCCTTGCGGGAAGAGGCCGCCGCCCCGTGAGGGCTGGCCGCCGAGATATGAACTGACCGTGGATGATGGGCCGCCGCCGGGATGCCCGGGGCTGGGAGGCAACGCCATAGCGGGGCGTCAAAAGGGCGGCCCCTGAGGGAGGAAATGGGCTTGGATATTTTGTCGGAGGCCATGGGGTTCGCCATAGCGGCCCATGGCGGTCAGCCGCGCAAGGGCGACGGTTCGCCCATGATTCTCCACGCCATGGAGGCGGCGGCCATCGCCGCCACCCTGACCCGGGACCCGGAGGTGCTGGCCGCCGCAGTACTCCACGACACGGTGGAGGACGCAGGGATCAGCCTGGAGCAGCTGCGCCGGCAGTTCGGGGATCGGGTGGCCCGGCTGGTGGCGCTGGAGACCGAGGACAAGTGCCGGGGCGTCGCCCCGGAGCTGAGCTGGCGGGGCCGCAAGGAGCAGACCGTCGCCCGGCTGCAAGGGGGCCTGGACCGGGGGGAGGCGGCGGTGGTGCTGGGGGACAAGCTGTCCAACATGCGCGCCTTTTACCGGGGCAAGCTGAAGCTGGGGCCAAAGATGTGGGAGCTGTTCAACCAAAAGGACCCCCGGCAGCACCATTGGTATTACCGCAGCATCGCCTGCGCCCTGGAGTCCCTGGCGGACACGCCGGCCTGGCGGGAGTACGACTGGCTGATCGGCCAGGTATTTGAAGAAGGGGACGAGGGCCCCTCTCCGGGGCGGCCGGAGGAAACGGCGAAGGAGGAGGAATGAACCATGGCGCAAGACATGCCCACCCTTACCGCTGCACTGACGGGACGGGTCGATACCGGCAACGCGCTCCAGGAGGAGCAGCGGCTGATGGCGCTGCGCCAGCAGCCCCACGGGGCCATGGTGCTGGACCTGAAGGGGCTTAAATATATCTCCAGCGCCGGGCTGCGGGTGATTCTGCGCCTGAGGAAGCTGGAGGCGGACCTCAGCCTGGTCAACGCCTCCCCCCTGGTCTACGATATCCTGGAAACCACCGGCTTTACCCAGATGATGCCGGTGGAAAAGGCCCATCGCTCCATCAGCGTGGAGGGATGCCCGGCCATCGGCAGGGGCGCCAACGGGGTGGTGTACCGCATCGCCTCCGACGCGGTGGTCAAGGTCTACGACCGCCCGGACTGCCTGCCCCAGGTGCGCAGGGAGCGCCAGCTGGCCCGCAAGGCCCTGGTGCTGGGCGTGCCCACCGCCATTCCCTACGATGTGGTGCGGGTGGGGGAGCGCTATGGCGCGGTGTTCGAGATGCTCCAGGCCCAGTCCCTCTCCGGGCTGATCGCCCAGTCCCCCCAGGACCTGGACCGGTACGTGGCCCTGTACGTGGAGCTCATCCAGCACATCCACGCCATCCGGGTCCAGCCCGGGGAGCTGCCCTCCATGAAGGAACTGGCCCTTCAATGGGTCCGGGACCTGAAGCCCCACCTGGCCCCGGAAAAGGGGGACAAGCTGGAGGCGCTGGTGGCGGCGGCCCCCGATAGGGATACTTTGCTCCACGGCGATTGCCACACCAACAACGTGATGCTCCAGGGGGAGGAAGCGCTGATCATCGACCTGGACACCCTGTGCGTGGGGCATCCCCTGTTTGAGCTGGCCTCCATGCACATGGCCTACGTGGGCTTTGGGGAACTGAACCCGGAAGCGGTGAACGCCTTTTTGAGGCTGCCCGCCGCCACGGCCCAGCTCATCTGGCGCAAGTCCCTGGAGGGCTATCTGGGCTGCGGGGGCGAGGGGGCCAATCAGGTGGAGGCAAAGGCCATGGTGCTGGGCTACGCCCGGCTGATGCGGCGCACCCTGCGCCGGGGCGGCCTGGATACCCCCCAGGGAAGGGCCCAGGTGGCGCTGTGCCGGGAGCGGCTGGACGGCCTGCTGGAGCAGGTGGACAGCCTGGACTTTTAACGGACACGGCGGGGCGGGACAGGGGTTCTCCCCCGCGAGACGATGAAGAAAGGAACGAAGCCCATGAAAGAGAGCCTTTTTCGCAAGTCCACCCTGGAGCGGGTCTCCTCGCCGGAGGATACCACCGAATATATCCGGGCGGCCCGTCCCGAGGGCTGGGTGATATGGGGCGCGGTAGCGGCACTGGCGGCAGGTGCCATCCTGTTCGCGGTGCTGGCCAAGATGAACGGCGTGGACCCCTTGCAGCTCATCCTTCAGGGATGAGGCAGGAGGGACGGACGGCCTGACGCCAGGCCCGGGAGACGGCTAGGTGCGGTTGGATGCAATGCGAAAGCGCCGGGACGCGCCCGGAGTTAGGCGCTGGGAGACCGCAGCGCAAGGAAAGCAAACCAGAGCCATTTTCTTCGGGGAGGATTGGGGAAGATGAACCAAATGCTTTGTTCAAAGCGAGGCCGGGTGCTAAAAAGGCTGATTGCCGCGCTAATGCTGCTGGCGTTGGCGCTGGTTAACTGCGGGTGCGGAGCGCAGCCGGAAGAAATCCGCCAATATGTCCAGGTTTCCGACTTTGTGGGGGAGAACATCGCCATCCTCACGGGCACGGTGCTGGACAGCATTCTGGCTAAATCCGTGGGCCAGGTGGAGATTAAGCGCTACGACGATATCTCCGCCCAGCTGGAAGCGCTGCGCAAGGGCGACGTGGACGCGGTGGCCCTGGACCTGCCCATGGCCATGATGGCCGTGGCCCAAAATCAGGGCGAGTTCGCCATCTTCCCGGAAATTTTGGCCGAGGACCGCTATGGCTTCGCCCTGCAAAAGGGCAGCCCCCTCACCGGCCGCTTCTCTCAGGTCATCGCCCAGCTGGACGAAGAAGGGGTGCTGGCCGACCTGAAGAGCAAGTGGTGCTCTGGCAACGAGGAGCTCATGGTTATCAACTGGGATGCGTACCAGCTGGAGGACCGTGCAGGCGGTACCTTGGAATATGCCTATGACGCCACAGCCATGCCCATGGACTACATCGGCGGTGACGGCAACGCGGCAGGATACGAAGTGGAGCTGCTGATGATCATCGCGGACCGGCTGGACATGGGGGTAGAGTTTACCCGCACCAACTTTGCGTCCCTGATCAACTTCATTCAAACCGGGAAAGTGGACGTGGCCTCCAGCTGCTTCTCCATCACCCCGGAGCGCCAGGAGGAGATGGACTTCCCCATCGCCCATTACGTGGGCGGTACGGTGCTGGTATGCCGAGATGAAAACATCCCCACCAGCAACGGAGACATCAACCTGAATTCCCCCGGCTTGACCATCGCGGTGGAGGCCACCACCATGACCGAGGCCGCCGCCAAGGCCGCCTATCCCAAGGCCAACTTTATCTACGTCAACAACGTCACCGACGGCTTCCTGTCGGTATCCACCGGCAAGGCCACCGCCTACGCCGTATCCCAAACCTCCTACGAGAGCTACATGTCCGCCAACGGCCAGGGGCTGCGGCTCCACGGCGACGGCCAGATTGGGGTGGGCAACATCGCGGTGGGCATCAGCCTCCAGTCCGCGCTCCCCGACGCCAAGGAGGCTATCGACCGCTTCCTGGACGAGATGGAGGAACAGGGCGTGCTGGCGGACATGGAGGCGCGCTGGATAAACCAGCGGGATTACGCCATGCCCGACATCGACCTGCCGGAAAACCCCCAGGCCGTCATCCGGGTGGGTACCACGGGGCTGGCGGAGCCCTACTCCTTCTATCAGGGCGAAACCATTACCGGCTTTGACGTGGAGCTGATGCGCCGCTTCGCCCAGTGGTACGGCGCGGGGCTGGAAATCCACGTGTACGACTGGAGCGGCGTGCTCTCTGCCGCGCAAACCGGCAAGGTGGACTATGTGGCCGCCAACCTGTTTGAAACCGAGGAGCGCAAAAACGCCCTGGACTTCTCCCGGCCCTACCGGCAAGAGTACGCCGTGTTGGCCATCCGGGAGGACGTCCGGGAGGAAGAGAGCTTCTGGGAGGGCGTGAAGGACAGCTTCGAGAGCACCTTCCTGCGGGAGGACCGCTGGAAGCTGATCCTCAGCGGCCTGCTGGTTACCTTGGAACTGGGCGTATTCTCCGGAATGCTGGGCACGGTGCTGGGGTTCGGGCTATGCCTGCTCACCCGCAGCCGGCATAAATGGCTGCGGGGCCCCGCCAACGGCTTCTGCACCCTGATGCAGGGCGTGCCCAACCTGGTGGTGCTGATGATCATCTACTTCGTGGTGTTCGCCTCGGTGGACCTAAGCCCGGTGACGGTGGGCATCATCGCCTTTGGCATCATGTTCGCGGTGTCGGTGTCCGGCGTGCTCAACAGCGGCATCAACGCGGTGGACAACGGCCAGTGGGAGGCGGCCTCGGCGCTGGGCTTCAGCCGGGCGGGTGCCTTTGGCCGGGTAATCATGCCCCAAGCGCTGCGCCATGTGCTGCCCCTGTACAAGGGCGAATTGGTGTCCATGGTCAAGCTCACCTCCATCGTGGGCTATATCTCCATCGAGGACCTGACCAAGGCGGGGGATATCATCCGCAGCCGTACCTTCGATGCCTTCTTCCCCCTGCTGGCTACTGCCGCCATCTACTTCGCCATTTCCAGCCTGATTATCTTCGCTGTAGGCAGGCTGGAGATCGATATCGACCCCAAGCGCCGTCCCCGCCGCCTGCCCAAGGGCGTGGACGCCGAAAAGGCGGGCGCCAATCCAGAGCGTCAGACGCAGGGAAGCGTCCAGTCCGCCTCCGGCAATCAGGAACTCATTCAGGTAGAGCATCTGAAGAAGGTGTACCCCAATGCCACGCCTTTGCAGGACGTGAATACCGTCATTCACCGGGGCGAGGTCATCACCATTATCGGCCCCTCGGGTACGGGCAAGTCCACCCTGATGCGCTGCATCAACCGCCTGGAGACGCCCACTTCGGGCAAGATCACCGTGTTCGGCCAGGATATGGGGCTGCGCAAGACCGATTTGTGCGCCATTCGTCAGCGCATGGGCATGGTGTTCCAGTCCTTTAACCTGTTCCCCCACCTCACCGTCATCGAAAACCTGATGCTGGCCCCCACCCTGCTTAAAAAGGTGCCCCGCCAGGCGGCCTACGAAAAGGGCATGGAGCTCTTGCGGATGGTGGGCATGGCGGAAAAGGCCCTCAACTACCCCGACGAGATGTCCGGCGGCCAGAAACAGCGGGTAGCCATCGCCCGTACCTTGGCCATGAATCCGCAGATCGTGCTGTTCGACGAGCCCACCAGCGCCCTGGACCCCACCATGGTGGGCGAGGTGCTGGCGGTGATCCGCAAACTGGCTTCCCAAGGCCTGACCATGATGATCGTAACCCACGAGATGAAATTTGCCCGGGACGTGTCCACCCGCATCTTCTACATGGACCAGGGCGTCATCTACGAGGACGGAACCCCGGAGCAGATCTTCGATCACCCGGCGAAGGACCGGACCCGGGCCTTTGTGAAGCGCCTGAAGGTGCTCCCCTTCTCCATTACGTCCCCGGATTACGACTTCATCGCCATGACCGAGGCCCTGGAGCGGTTTGGCGAGAAGAACCTGCTTCCCCGCCGCAGGCTGGACGGGCTGCGCCGGGCCTTTGAGGAAATCTGCGCCACCAACATCATCCCCCACAGCGCCGGCGCCAACGTCCTCAACGTGTCCACGGAATACTCCGAGGAGACGGGCAAGCTGGAAATGCGCTTCGTGTGGGGCGGCGCCGCCTACAACCCCCTGGAGGAAGGCGACCAGTTGTCCCGGATGCTGATTCAAGCGACGGTCAAGGGCAGCCAATACGAATACGCGCAAGGCGAGAACCGCCTGATTGTCGAGCTGTAACGCATCCCCAACCCGCCCGGGAAGCCCATGGCTCCCCGGGCCCTTTGCGCCGTCCCGCCCCAGCCGGGCGCGGGCATCCAGGCCGTCGGAGGGGGGAACGGGGCGATCCTCTCCCGGGCATCCGGGATGTTGGGGGGAAGCCTGCGCGGGCCTGGGCGCCGGAGGCCCCGCCCCAAGGGCGGGGCCTC
>DVHZ01000071.1 GCA_018711685.1 Candidatus Excrementavichristensenella intestinipullorum
GCGTTCCCGCCGTTTTCGCTTTGCCTTTCCCCGCCAGGTCCGCCTGGCCATTTCCGCAGGGGTGCTGGCCCTGCTGATCCTGTGCGTGGTGCTGATCCTGCGGGGCTGCGCCGGGGGCGGCGACGCTTCCCCGGATGTCCCCGCCGCCGGTACCCAGCAGCAGGTCCAGGACCAGCCTTCGGCTGAGCAGCAGGGGCAGCCGGTCGCCGGAGAGCAGGCCACTGGGGAGCAGGCCGCTGGAGAGCAGGCCGCCGGGGAGCAGGCCGCTGGAGAGCAGGCCGCTGGGGAGCAGGCCCAGGAGGCGGCGGCCTCCCAGCAGACCGCCCTGGCCGGGGAGCCCTTTGGCCAGCGCAGCGCGGTGATCCGTTCCATCGGCGACATCGTGATGCACAATCCCCTGCTCAAGGGAGCCTACAACAGCCAGGACAACAGCTACGATTTTTCGCCCTATTTCTCCCAGATCAAGGACTCCATGGCGGCGGCGGACTACACCGTCATCAACGTGGACGGGCCCATGGGGGGCAAGAAGCACGCTTCCTACCGGGGCTATCCCCAGTTCAATACCCCGCCCCACCTGCTCTACGCCCTGGTGGACTGCGGGGTGGACATGCTCACTCTGGCCAATAACCACGCCCTGGACACCTATTACGACGGGCTCAAGGACACCATCGACAATGTGGAGTCGGTGGGCCTGGACCACGTGGGGGCCTACCGCACCCAGGAAGAGCACGATACCCCCAAGGTGGTGGTCATCGGGGGCATCCGGGTGGGCATCACCAACTACACCGTGGGCACCAACAACATGGCCAAGCGCAGCGACGAGGAGGCTACCCTGTACGGCCTGCGCATGGTAAGCAACTCCAACGCCCCCGACGATATCCAGGCGCTGCGGGATGCCGGGGCCGAGGTGGTCATCGTGTACATGCACTGGGGCGAGGAATACCTGCGGGAAGTGAACAACAGCATCCGCAACCTGGCCAAGAAACTGGTGGCCGCCGGGGCGGACGTGGTCATCGGCGGGCACCAGCACGTGGTGCTGCCCTGCGAGTACCTGACCGTCGCCGACGACAGCGGCGCCAGCCATACCGGCCTGGTGCTCTACGGCATGGGCAATTTCCTCTCCGACCAGCGGGCCCGGTATAGGGATTCGGGCATCATCTTCGAGATCACCTTGCAGGATAACCCCCAGACCGGCAAGGTGGAGGCTGTCTCCCCCCGCTACATCCCCACCTACGTCCAGCGCACCAAGGGCACGAGCACCTACGACTACCGGGTGTGGCCCGTGGGCGCAGTGCTGGACGACCCGCCCTCCTCCATCTCCCAGGACGTGCTCACCCGCATTCGCCAGGTGTGGCAGGAGCAGCAGGAGATCTTTGCCGGCGGCCCCGCCACGGCGGCCAAAAAATAGCCGCCCCACACGGGACGGCAGGGCGGCCCTGTCCCCGGTTTCCGGATGAGATGGGCCCTTCCCGCCCCGGGATGGCGCGGCCCTGTCCCCGTTTTTTAGATTGAGCAAGCCATTGCCGCCCCGGGATGGCGCGGGCCTGGCCCCCCATCGGGAATCGGGGCGCTGGCCCCGGCCCTGGGGCATGGACGGCCCTTGCCCCGCATAGGCTGGTGGGGGGGAGGTGAGCCTATGACCGCGGTGGTGCGGGAGGACGAAACGCTGAACATGCTCTCCGCCCGGCTGGGGGTGCCGGGGTGTATGCTGCTTCGGTGCAACGGCTTGTACAGCCCGGCTTGGCTGCTGCCTGGCCGGGAAATCCTGGTGCCTGAGGACGTATTTTGCCATACCAGCGATTTCCCCTGTCCCGCCGGCGCGCTGCACCGGCCTGCGGGGCGGGCTACGGGAGATGAGGAGCATCCTGCCTTACCAACAGATGCGCCGGGCCATCCTGGCCTGGCATGACCGCAGCGCCAGAGACCTGCCCTGGCGGGGCCAGAGGGATCCCTACCGGATATGGGTCAGCGAGATCATGTTGCAGCAGACCCGGGCGGAGACGGTGATCCCCTATTACCTGCGCTTTCTGGAGCATTATCCCACCGTGGAGGCCCTGGCCTCCGCGCCGGAAGAGGCCCTGCTCAAGGATTGGGAGGGCCTGGGCTACTATTCCCGGGCCCGCAACCTGCACCGGGCGGCTCAGATGGTGGCCGGGGAACTGGGAGGCCGTTTTCCCCAGACGGTTCAGGGGCTGCGCGCCCTGCCCGGGGTGGGGGCCTATACCGCCGGGGCGGTGGCGTCCATGGCCTTCGGCCTGCCTGAGCCTGCCATCGACGGCAATCAGGTCCGGGTACTCAGCCGCCTGTTCGCCATCCAGGGGGAGATCCAGTCCCCACCGGTCAAGAAGCGGCTGCGGGAGCAGGCGCTTCTCCTGCTGGACCGGGAGCGGCCGGGGGATTTCAATCAGGCCCTGATGGGGCTGGGTGCGCTGATCTGCTTGCCCCGCAATCCCAAGTGCAGCGGGTGTCCGGCGGCCCATCTGTGCCTGGCCAAAGCTCAGGAGCTCCAGGGGCAGTTGCCTCAGACCGCCCCTAAGGCAGGCCAGCGGGTGGAGCGGCGGGCGGTGGCCCTGGTGTTCTGGGAAGACAAGGTGCTGGTGCGACAGCGCCCGGACAAGGGCTTGCTGGCCCGAATGTGGGAATTCCCCCACTTTTTGCAGGCGGAGAGCGGCGCGGCCCTGGAGGAAGCGCTGGCGGAGATGGGGGTGGCGCTGAGGGGACGCCGTACCGGGCCCCAGGCCCGCCACGTGTTCACCCACCTGATCTGGGAGATGACCGGGTATATCTGCCGGGCCGCCTCGGGCCAGGTCCAGGGCGGGCGCTACGTGGACCGGGAGCAGCTGGCGGCGCTGCCCATGGCTTCGGCCCACAGGGTATACCGGGAGGAGGCGATGAGCCGGCTATGAAGGCGCTGCTGGTGGCGCTGAACGCCCAATACATGCACGTAAACCTGGCCCTTCGCCAGATTTTGTGCTGCCTGAAGCCGGGACAGGCCAGCCTCTACGAAGGGCACATCAACCTGCCCTTCCGCCGGGTGCTGGAGGATATCGGCCGGGAAAAGCCCGGCGCGGTGGGCTTTTCCACCTACATCTGGAACGCGCCCATGGCCTGGCGGCTGTGCCGGGCGCTGAAGCGGGCGCTGCCCGGCGTGGTGCTGTTCGCCGGCGGGCCCCAGGCCGAGAGTGCGCCCCAGGCTGCTTTCGACGCCTGCGGCGCCCTGGATTACGTGCTGCGGGGAGAGGGGGAGCAGGTGGTGGGCCCCTTCCTGGAGACCCTGGCCCAGGGCCGGGACCCGGCGGGGCTGCCCGGCGTGTGTTGCCTGCGCCAGGGCGCTTGGGTGGAGACGCCGCCTCCTCCGCCCATGGCCCCGGAGACCTGGCCCCAGGTGTGGGGGCAGGGGAGGCTGGCGGGCCTGGAGGGGCGCATTTTGTACGTGGAGACCTCCCGGGGCTGTCCCTACCGCTGCGCCTATTGCCTGTCCGCCGGGGCGGGCCGGGTGCGGGCGCTGGACGCCGGGCAGGCGGTGGAGCGCCTTACCGCCATGGCCGAGGGCGGCGCAGGGCTGATCAAGCTGGTGGACCGCACCTTCAACTTCGACCGCCAGCGGGCGGCGCAGATTTGGCGGGGGCTCATCCAGCACAGCCGCCGAACCGGGCTGCTGCCCCGGTATCATTTTGAAATCGGGGCCCACCTGCTGGACCAGGAGTCGCTGGAGGTGCTGGCGCAGGCGCCGCCGGGGCTGTTTCAGTTCGAGGCGGGCATTCAGTCCGCCAACATCCAGACCCTCCGGGCGGTGGGCCGGGATCTGCCCTTTGAGGCGGTAGCCCGGCCCCTGGAGCGGGTGCGGGCCCTGGGCAATATCCCCCTGCACACCGACCTGATCGCCGCCCTGCCCCTGGAGGACCTGGCCTCCTTCGCCCTCTCCTTCGACCGGACCTACGCCATCGGCGCGGAAATGCTCCAGCTGGGCTTTTTAAAGGTGCTGCCCGGCAGTCCCCTGGCCGGCAGGGTCCGGGAATGGGGTATTGCTTACGAGCCCGATCCCCCCTACGAGGCCCTGGGCACCCCCTGGCTCAGCTTTGAAGATCTGTGCCTGCTCAAGGATGTGGAGGCAGCGGTGGACTGGTACCATAATTCGGGGCGCTATCCTCTGGCCCTGCGCTACCTGCTGGGGGAGCGCTCTCCCTTTGCCCTGTTTAGCCATATGGCCCGGCGGCTGCGGGCGATGGGGGCCTTCGATGTCCAGCGCCGGGAGCGGGAGCGGGCGGGGTACCTGCTGGAGATGTTCGGAAGGCAGCCCTTGGGGGAGCTGATCGCCCACGACTTTCTGTCCCGGGGCCTGGGGGCGGAAATTCCCCCGGCGGCCCAGCAGGCGGAGGACGCCCAGCTGCGCTTTTTGCTGCGGCAAAAATTTCATCCGGTGCGGGGCCAGCGGGCCCGGCGCTACATCTGGGACGTATTGGCCTATGAACAGGGG
>DVHZ01000011.1 GCA_018711685.1 Candidatus Excrementavichristensenella intestinipullorum
CCGCCCATAGGCTCCCGAAAAAGGACGGGCACAGCAGCAGAAACCCAAACCGCATCCGCCCAGGCGAGGAGCCTATGGGCGGCACTAACTTCGGGCGGAGCCACGAGCCGCAGCGATGTGGCGGAGCCCACGTCTCGAATACGCTGAGCTCCCCCCATGCCGCCCTAGCGGGCGGCATGGGGGGACCGCCAGAACACCACAATCCCCGATGACCCACACCCCAAAAAGCAGCGATAGGACGATACGCCCCTCGCCTCCCACCACAGCAAAACCGGCGTTGCACCGAAACACCCAAAAAGCCGCGCCTATCGCGTCAGGGGGTCCCGGGGGGCGGAGCCCCCCCGGGCGCGGCAGGGCCGCCGCGGGCGGGCGGCGGCCCTGCCGCGAAAACGCCGGAGCAAAGAATCATCGCCGGAGAGTACCCCGCCGCAAAAGCCGGGAGCAAGCCAGAACCATCCAGGGCATGGCCGTCGCGGGGGCCCGGGGGGCGGAACCCGACCGGCGGGGCGGAACCCGGCCGGCGGGGCGGAGCCCGGCCACGGCGGGGTCTGCCGCCCATCATGCCCGGGCCGAAGGCCCCGCACGGCCGCCGGGACTCAGGGGCCGTGAGCCTAGCCCCGGTTAATCACCACGGTCTGGTCGCCGGCAGGCCATATCTGCACGTCCTGTTCCACCGACGCGCCTACCTGCCGGGCCAGTTGGGGCACGGTCTGCTGAACGTATTGGTATAGCTCGGTCAAGGTCACCTGGCCGTCGCCGCCCTTATCCGCGGCCAACGCGCCCCAGGCGAAATCGGGCCATAGACAGCCCATTCCCTGAGCCGCCGCCCTGCTGAAGAAGCTGTAATCGTTCTCCCAGCACCAGCTAAGCTGGGTGGCCGCACAGGCGGTAAGCACTTTCAGGCTGCCCGCAGTATCCTTGGACCCCGCGCCGCTTGCAAAGGCCTGAATGATCATCTGGTTGTACTGGCTGGGGGACAAAACGGCGCCTGCGGCGCTCTTTCCGGCAGCATATTGGCCGGAATAGCAGCTGTCCAGCATGAGGATGACGGTGCCGGGCACCTTCTCCAAATAGGCGCGAACCTGGGCCACGGATACGGTCTTCCCATCCACCCCCACCAGCGCACCGGAAGTGGAGTAGCCGTGACCGCTGTAGAAAAACAGGGTAACGTCGTTCTCGTCGGCGCCGCTGGTAGCCAGGGAAGCCAACAGGCTCTCCAATTGAGCGCCGGTCAGGTTGCTCCGGGCCACCAAGCTCTCCACCTGCATACCGGCCGCCTCGGCCCACTTATAAGCCCCGGTAATCATCTGCTGGTCGTTGAGGGTGGCGGGCAGACGGGCGTAGGTGGTGTAGGCGGCATTGCCCACGGCGTAAATGCGGTACAGCGGCCGGTCCGCCTCCACCACCACCACGGCGCAGGTGTCCTTGATCTTGCTGTTGGCCGCCGAGCGGCAGGTAATGGTGGCGGAGCCCGCCTTGAGGGCGGTGAGATTGCCCTGGCTGTCCACGGAAACCACCGCCGGCTTGCTGCTGGACCACACCACGTTTTGGTTGGTGGTATTTTCCGGTTCCAGGGTATAGGAAAGGGGTAAACTATCCCCTACCGTCATTTGGGCGGAATCCTGGCTCAGGGTCAGGCCCTGGGGCGCCACGTTCTTCACCGTTACGGAAATGGTCACCTTCTTGCCGCTGCCGTCGGGAGCGCGGCCCACCAGCTTGCAGGCGCCCTTGCTCAGGGCCATCAGCTTGCCGTCCTCCAGCTGCGCCACGGCGCTGTTGCTCACAGACCAGGTCAAGCCCAAGCTGCCCTGGCCGTCCAGGCAATCGGGCTGGGCGGGCTTGAAGGTGATGGAAATACCGGCCAAATCGTAGCTCTCCCCCACCTTCATGCACAGGTTCTTGGGCTTGGCGGAAAGCAGCGTGAGCTTAACGGTGTTCTTCACCTGGACGGTGATGCGGTGGCGGATGTTGGAGTCCACCCATTCCCCGTTCACCTGGCGCTGGACGATGGCGGTGATCACCGAAGTGCCCGGGCTCACCGACCGCAGATACCAGCCCAGCTCATCCTGAACCGCCTCCACCACGGCGGGGCGGCTGCTGGTGACCCGGTATTGGGCCTGCGCGCCGCTGGGCTTAAAGGTGGCCTCTACCCGCGCAATGTTGTTGTCGGCGTTGATTCCCAGGCCCATGCCCAGCACCTTGCGGGTATCCGCCAGGGAGATGGACTTGGGCAAGGAAGCGGCGGAAGCGGCGGCGCACAGCGCCAGGGACACAACGAGGGCCAGCACCAGGGCGGCCAGGACGCGATTTTTCATGGATACCTCCTTGTTCCAGGGGTTCTATTGCGGCGCGCCGGACCCTGGAGATCCGGCGCGCAGGTTGGGCTGTATTACATTTCCTTGAGCTTGGCCTCGATGGCGCCCAGCAGGCTCTCCACGCACTCCTCCTCGCTCCACAGCTCGGTGTCCAGCACGATGTCGGGATGGACGGGCTCCTCGTAGCTGTCGTCCAGGCCGGTAAAGCTGGATATCTTGCCCGCCTGGGCCTTTTCGTAGAGCTTCTTGGGGTCGCGGCGGCGGCAGGTCTCCACGCTGGCCTTGACGTAGACCTCGATGAAGCTGTCGGAGCCGATGTTCTCCCGGGCCTCCTGCCGGCTCTGGGCGTAGGGGGAGATGAGGCTGACCAGGGTGACCAGTCCGGCGTTGCGGAACAGCTTGGCCACGTGCATCACCCGGCGGATGTTGGCCTTGCGGTCCTCGGGGCTGAACCCCAGGTCGCTGTTCAGGCCCCGGCGCAGCTCGTCGCCGTCCAGGATGTACGCGCCGATGCCCTGCTCCACCAGGATGCGCTCCACCTCCTGGGCGATGGTGGTCTTGCCCGCGCCGGACAGGCCGGTCATCCACACCACCAGGCCCCGCCGGCCGGTATACTTGGCCCGCTCGGAGGGGGTCATGCGCCCGGCGGTCCAGCGGATGTTGCGCACGTCGTAGTCGTAGGCCTGCATGGCCTGGGTGATGATGCCGCCGCCGGCGATCTCGTAATTGTCCACGATGACGAAGCGGCTGGTGGACTCGTTTTGCCCGGCCAGGTCGAAGGCGATGGGCCGCTCCAGGGAGATGACGCACTCGGCCACCTCGTTCTTCTCCACGTACTGGCGCAGCAGGCTGGACAGGGTGGCGGCGTTGACGATGCGCTCCACCTTCTCCAGCTTCATCTTGACATGGGTGGTGCCGCACTTGAAGAAGTACTCCCGGCTGGCGTCAAAGCGCTGCTTGCCCAGCCAGAACAGGTTGGCCTTGATGCGTACCCCCACGTTGGGCGCCTGCTCGTCGGCCCGGCACACCACCTCGCCCCGCTTCACGAAGATCTGCTCGGTCATGGTGAACCCCGCCGCCTGGCCTGCGGAAAACAGCTGGGGCGTGGGGGCGTTGAATACCTCCAGGGACTTGACCCGGGTCTTTTTGCCCGAGGGATAGAACACGATGTCGTCCCCGGCCCGCAGCTTGCCCGCGTCCACGGTGCCGGCGATGATGCGGCGGCTGTCCCCGCCGCCGGTGAACTTGTACACCCCCTGCACCGGCATGCGCAGGGGCTGGTCCCCGGGCAGGGGCGCGGACACGAAGGTGTCCATCTGCTCCAGCACGTTGCGCCCCTCGTACCAGGGCATGTTGGGAGAATGGTTGGCGATGTTGTCGCCCTCCATGCCGCTCACCGGAATGAAGGCGTCGGGCACGATGTCGATCTTGCTGAGGAACTGCTCGTACTCCTGGCAGATGTCCCGGAAAACCTGCTCCCGGTAGTCCACCAGGTCCATCTTGTTCACCAGCACCGCCACCTGGCGAATGCCCAGCATGCTGAGGAAATAGCCGTGGCGGCGGGTGTTCTCCTCCACGCCCCGGGAGGCGTCGATCACCAGCAGGGCGGCCTCGGCCCGGCTGGCCCCGGTGACCATGTTCTTGAGAAACTCGATGTGCCCCGGCGCGTCGATGATGATGTAGCGGCGCTTCTCGCTCTTGAAAAAGCACCGGGCGGTGTCGATGGTGATGCCCTGGGCCTGCTCGTTCTTCAAAGCGTCCAGCAAAAAGGCGTATTCAAAGGGCTTGGCGTTGCGGCGGCATTGGTCCCGAATGGCCTCCAGCTTGCCCTCGGGCAAAGCGTGGGTATCCGCCATCAGCCGCCCGATCACGGTGGATTTGCCGTGGTCTACGTGCCCTACGGTGACGATGTTCATGACCTCATCCATTGGCTGCTTCTTCCCTTCCCTGGCGTGTAGCCCTTTGCCCTACACGCGGTCGTTTTCCCCTTCGGGGGCCGTCTGCCTGATGGCCGCACCGGCGGCCTCGCTTCCGGCGGAGCCGGTCCTTACATGTAGCCGTTGCGCCGCAAGGTCTCCAATCCGCCCCCGTCTTCCTTGTCCTGGGCGCGGCCCGACCGCTCGGCGATGTTGGACAGCTTGCCGGTCTTCAGTTCCTCGATGATCTCCCGGGGATTGCGGGAGGTGGACTCGATGGGCCCGGTGCAGGGCGCGCAGCCCAGGGAACGATAGCGCTTGCCGTCGCCCTGGTTATAGTACAGGGACACCGTGGGGATGTGCTCCCGCTCGATGTACTCCCAGATGTTGAGCTCGGTCCAATCCAGCAGGGGATGGATGCGCACGTGGGTGCCGGGGGCGAAGTCGGTCTTGAACTGGTTCCAGAACTCCGGGGGCTGATCGTCCAGGTCCCAATCGTTGTTCTTGTCCCGGGGCGAGAAGTAGCGCTCCTTGGAGCGGGAGCCCTCCTCGTCGGAGCGGGCGCCCACGATGACCCCGGTATAGGCCGCCTGGTTGGTATCCCGCTCGTATTTGCCGGTCTGCAAATTCAGCCGGTAGCGGGGCCACTTGCCGTTGAGGGTATTGGTCAGCGCCTCGGTCTTGAGCAGGCGGCAGCACTCCACCCGGCCCACCGCGCCGTCGGGGAAGGTCTGGTGGTTGTCCAAAGCCTCCCGATTCTCCCCGTAAATCATGTACAGGCCGTACTCCATGGCCAGCCTGTCCCGGTACTCGATCATCTCCGGGATCTTGTAGTGGGTATCGATGTGTACCAGCGGAAAGGGCACGTGGCCGAAAAAGGCCTTGCGGGCCAGCCACAGCAGCACCGTGGAATCCTTGCCGATGGACCAGAGCATACACATGTTGTCAAAGGCCGCGTAAGCCTCCCGCAGAATGTGTACGCTTTTATATTCCAATGCGTCCAGATGATCCAAGTTATTTTCCCTCCCTCGTCCGGCGCAAAGTGCTCAAAAAAGAGCGCGGACCGCGCCGCCGGTGCTATTATACCTGATTGTATAGCGCAAATCCACCCAGTTGCCGCGCATATTTGTAAGAATATCCCGAATTTTACAGTCAATCTCGGCTCCTTTTTATGACTGCACCTTTTTAGCCACGTTTTAACACCATTTTTGCCACATATCTATCACACGGTTATTACCCCTATCCTGTAGCATTCCATAGGTAATCGTATCGTCATAAGCAGGAGGGAAAAAACCTTGTCCGCTTCATCCTCGCCCCAGGGCGTACCCACGGGATGGGATTTCTTCGTGGGCCGGTGGCGCCGGCGAGCGCGCATGGGCCTGCGCATCGTGCGCCACATATCCGACCACGGCTGTTACGTCAACCGGGATTACCTGGTCCTGCCGGACAAAAAGCTGATCTACGCGGCCAACTGCAAGGTGGCCTCTTCCTCCATCAAGTCCTGCCTCACCGGCATTCAGGCGGACAACTACCGCCAGGTGGTGCAGCTGACCAAGAAGAGCGACGTATACCAGCGCAACATCAATATCGACGACTATCCGGGATATTTTCTGTTCTCCTTTGTGCGCAATCCCTTTTCCCGGCTGGTATCGCTGTACGAAAATAAGTACCATCACGATATGTCTTTGGACGGCCACGAGCGGGTGTACCCCTATTTCGACCGGTACCTGTTCGGCTACCTGTCCAAGGACAGGGGATTCAAGGCCTTTGCCAAGCGGGCCTGCGGCATCCCCGAGTGGCTGGCCGATCCCCACTTCGCCAGCCAGGTATTCATCCTGTCGGACAAAAACGGCCGTTTTTTGCCCGATTACGTGGGGAAGATGGAGGATTTGCCCGGCGCTTTCGACGTATTGCGGGAAAAGTTCGGCCTGCCCGCCTTGCCCCAGTACAACGTCACCGGCTCCCGCAAGTCCTGGATGGACCAATACGACCTGAAGACGGCGCAGCTGGTCTACAAGCGCTACAAGGCGGATATCGAGCGGTTCGGCTACGAAGAGGATTACCAGAAACTGCTGGAGCACATCCGAAATCGGGAGAAGAACCCATAGCCCCGGCAAACAGCGGCCCCTGAACGTGTGTTCAGGGGCCGTCTTGGCTATGGGCAAGGCCGCCGGGCAGGCAAAATTCGAACCTACGTTAGGTAAGGAATCAATCGGGGGAACTTCCCCGTGTAGTGGAACGGAATTTGCGGGTTCCGCTGGAGCCGCAAGCAAAAATTGCTCTCCGCCTCCATGCCCTCCTGCGGTTTCTGGGCTTTACGGACCTTATCCGGTATCAGCCTTCTTAAAGGGCGGTGGGAGCACAGCTTCCTCCGCCCTTTGCCGCCCATGGCTTCTCCGGCGTCCCGGCCTTGGGGCCGGCGCCTTTTGCTTTCAACCGGTCACTCTTCAGAGGGCTGGGCCTGAGCCTTTTCTTCCCCGTTCGGCTGGTCAGCCTGAGGTTGATCCTGTACCTTGCCGCCCTCCTCCGGGCGCTCTCCCTCGGGCCGGTCCTGGGCCTTACCGCCCTCCTCCGGGCGCTCTCCCTCGGGCCGGTTCTGGGCCTTACGGCGCTCCCGGCGGGAGCGGCCTTCTCCCTTCTTTTTGGCCTCCGCATCCTTTGCATCGGCCCGCTCTGCGTTGAGCTTATCAAAATACTGGTCCGCGTTGAGTTGCTTGGGCCCCTTGGGCCGGGGCAGACGGCGGCGCTTGTTGTCTTCTTCCTCAGGGGGCGTTTCCTTGGGTTTATCCTCGGGTTTAGGGGGCTTGGGGCGCTTGCGGGGCTTCATGTCGGCGGGGCGGGGAGAAGGGGCCTCGCCCTCGGCCCGATTGGGTTTGGTGATCTCGTTCAAGGGATACTCCCGCAAATCGAAGGTATCCCCTTCTGCCCGAATGCGCACCTTCACCTTTTCCCGGATGACGTTGATGTCGGTAATGTAGCCGGGGCCGTCGGGGGTGATGCACTCCTTGCCCACCTTGGGCAGCTTTTTCAGGGCGGCCTCATAATAGTCCTGCTCGTACTTGAGGCAGCACATCAGCCGGCCGCACTGGCCCGATATCTTGGTAGGGTTGAGGGAGAGGTTCTGCTCCTTGGCCATCTTGATGGACACGGGCTGGAAATCCCCCAGGAAGGCGTCGCAGCACAATTGCCTGCCGCAGGGGCCCAGGCCGCCCAGCATCTTGGCCTCGTCCCGCACGCCGATCTGGCGCAGCTCAATGCGCATTTTGAATATGGAAGCCAGGTCCTTCACCAATTCCCGGAAATCGATGCGGCCGTTGGCGGTGAAATAGAAGATGATCTTGGCCCCGTCGAAGGTATACTCCGCGTCCACCAGCTTCATCTCCAGCTTGTGCTGGGCGATGCGCTCCTGGCAGATGCGGAAGGTCTCCGGCTCCCGGGAGCGGTTGTATTCCTCCCGGCGGATATCCTCGGGGGTGGCCACCCGGATCACCTTTTTCAGGGGCGCCACGATCTGCTCGTCCTCTACCTCCCGGGCCCCCGCGATCACCTCGCCCAGTTCAATGCCCCGGGAGGTCTCCACCACCACCTGGTCTCCCGGCTGAGGCCATACGTCGGTGGGGTCGAAATAATATACCTTGCCCGCCTTTTTAAAGCGGACGCCTATCACCGTGGTCATGCTTTGCTCCCTTTCCGCACCGCCTAAGCGGTCAATTTTAAAAACATGGTCTCCAAGGTCCATTGCCAGGTCACGTTGCTGGCCAACATGCGCCGGGCTTCCAAGACCCCGGCCAGCAGGCGGCTGCCCGGCAAAGCGATCTCCCCCGGCGGCGCGCCGGGCAGGCCCGCCTGCCCGGCCATCCGGTCCCTGGCCAATTGCTCCATCACCGCCATGACCCGCTGGGCCTCGCCCTTGTCGTCCTTCAAAAAGGCGAAGGCCGCCGCTACGTCCTGGGGGCCCTTCAGGGCGTTCAGGGCGCTCAGCACCCGCTCCCGCAGCGCCCAGTAGGCCTCGTCTCCCTCCAAGGCCAGCGCCTTGCCCACCAGGCCCTGGGCCGCCCGGGCCAAAATGTCCGCCCTATCCGCCGCTACCCCCAGCTGCCGCAGCGCCTGGGCGCAATCGGCCTCCTCCAGGGGCGAAAAGCGCACCAGCCGCACCCGGGACAGGATGGTGGGCAGCAGGGAAGCCGCCTTCTCCGCCACCAGGAAGAGCACCGCGTCCCCCGGCGGCTCCTCCAGGGTCTTGAGCAGCGCGTTCTGGGCCTGGGGCGTCATCTTGTCCGCCCCCTGAATGATTACCGTATGGCGGCCTCCCTCGTAGGGGCGCAGGGAGAGCCGGTCGATCAGCGCCCGCACGTCATCCACCTTGATGGATTTCTCCCCCTCAATGAGGATGTGGTCCGGATAGGTTCCGTGCAGATAGCGCTGGCAGGGCCCGCACTTTCCGCAAGGGCGCTGCCCCAAAGGCGCGGCGCAGTTCATCCCCTGGGCGCATATCTGGGCCAGGCTCAGCTTGCCCGCCCCCTGAGGACCGCAAAACAGATAGGCGTGTACGGACTGCGCGCCGTTCACGCCTCGCCTCAACTGCCCTATCAGGCCGTCCATGCCGTAAAAATCCTCGAACCGGGTAGCCCGGTTCCCCTGCTGCCCCATGGGCCCGTCACACCTTCAGAAACTTTTCTACGTTCAGCACGAAGATGGTGGCCCCGCCCACGGTCACCTCGATGGGATAGGGCACGTATACCCCCGTGGACCCGGCTACCGGCGTGGGGGAGGAGGCCATCTGCTTACGGGATTTGCACACGTGCTCGATCACGCCCATGGCGCCCTCAAATTTATCGTCGTCCACGCCCACCAGCAGGGTGGTGTTGCCCGCGCGGAGAAAGCCCCCTGTGGTGGCCAACTTGGTTACCCCGTAGCCCTCGTTCATCAGGCTGCTCACCAGCCTGGCGGCGTCTTCATCCTGCACGATGGCGATAATCAGCTTCATATCTTCGTACCTCCTCGAAAATGGAAGTATATCTTTGGTTCTATTATAACCTGGGTAAAAAAAAATTGCAAGCGTTGCCGCTCAAACCCGCCTATCAGGGGCCGTCCACGCCGGGGACGAAACGCGGCCCCGGTTTTTCGCCCCGGTGGCTTGCAAATTTTCCGCCTATCGTATACACTTAGAGATAAAGGCTGACAAATCCTGGGGAGGCAAGGCTGATGAAACTGAACGATAAGCCCGCCCGCACCGTGATGCTGCTCATCCTATTCGGCGTGGTGCTCAACGCGGCGGTGCAGAACCTGAACGTGGTGGGCCGGGCCCTGGATGTGCTGCTGGGCGTGATATCTCCGCTGCTGCTGGGGCTGATGCTGGCTTTTTTGCTGACCATCCCGGTGAACCTGCTGGAAAAACGGCTGATCAAGCCCAGGGGGAAGCGGGCGCTGAAGCTGCAAACCCGTATGCAGCGGCCTTTGAGCATCTTGGTGAGCGTGGTGCTGGTGCTGGCGGTGCTGGTGGCCGTCAGCGGCATCATCGGTCCCCAGCTGGTCGAGGCCATCGGGCTGGTGCTTACCCAACTGCCCGGCTGGGTGGAGCAGGTCCGGGCCTTCGTATTGGACTTTGTGGACACCCAGCCCGAACTGGTCAATTGGGTCAATTCCCTGTCCATCGACTGGCAGGGTATACAGGAAAATGTAACCGCCTTCCTCAAACAGGGCCTGGGCGTGGCCATGGACAGCGTGGTATCGATGGCCACCTCGGTATTTGGTCAGGCCACCAGCGCCGCCCTTACCTTCATCATCGCCCTGAGCGTGGTGGCCCAGAAGGAAAAATTGTCGGTCCAGGCCAGCAACCTGGTGCGGGCCTTCTGCCCCCCGGCGGCGGCCCGGCGCATCATTCAGATCGCCCGGCAGACCAGCCGCGCCTTCTCCGCCTTCATCACCGCCCAGGTGCTGGAATCCTGCATTCTGGGCGCGCTGGTGTTTTTGGGTATGACCGTGCTGCGCTTTCCCCACGGGCCCCTCATCAGCGCCATGGTGGCGGTCACCGGCGTCATTCCCATATTCGGCGCTTTTTTCTCGGCCATCGTGGGGGCACTGTTCATCCTGGTCACCCATGGCCTGGCCCGGGCCTTCTGGTTCGTGATCTTCTTCGTGGTGCTGCAGCAGTTGGAAGGCAACCTGATCTATCCCCGGGTGATGGGCAGCAACGTGGGATTGCCCGCCCTGTGGGTGCTGGTGGCCATCACCGTGGGCGGCGGCGCCCTGGGCATCGTGGGCATGCTGCTGTTCGTGCCCATCTTCGCCGTGGTCTACAGCCTACTGCGGGAGGCCATCCGGGCTAGATTAAGAAAAGAACCGAAAGGACCATAAGAAAATGGATCGACTGTCTCAGCGGGAAGCCCGCTTCGCCGGCATCTACCGCGCCATCCTGGCCGCCTATTGGCTCACCTGCGCCGGCCTCATGGCCTTCTGGCTGGCGCGGGGGGACTGGTATCAATTCTTCCAATCCGCAGCCAATGCCTGTATGCCCGGGTTGTTCCTGCTGGTGTGGCGGGCGCTGCGCCTGGGGCGGACCTATCAGCTGGAAGCGGTCATCCTGGCGTTCACCTTCCTGGCCTATACCCTGGGCGTAGGCGCCTGCTGGTATCACCTGATCCCCCATTACGACAAGCTGATGCACTGCCTCTCCGGCGCCTTTACCATGTATCTGGCCCTGCCCTGCTTCTATTGGCTCAAGGCGGAGAAATCCTTTAAGCCCACCGATTGCGCCCTGGCGGCGGCCTTCTGCCTGTGCGCCGCCCTGGCGGTGGCGGGGCTGTGGGAAATCGCGGAGTTCTTCATCAATCAGGTCACCGGCATCGACCTGCAAAACGTGGCGGCCACCGGCGTGGGGGACACCATGACCGATATGATCGTATGCCTGCTGGGGGCGCTGGTGATGCTGTTCCCCATGCTGGCCTACTACCGGCGCGGCCGCGCCGGTTTCCTGATGGAAGCGGTGTTCTCCTTCATCCGCAACAATCCGGGCCTGTACGCCGCCGGTCCCCGCCCGTAAAGCGGGCCGCGGGGAGGTATGGAGGGGCGCAGCGCCCTCCATTTTCATCAAAGCCCTGGCGCAGCCAGGGCCTCCTTTTGGCCATCCGGCAGCCTCCGCCGCCCGGGTTGGGGATTGACAAGCAAGCGCCCATGGCCTATAATGAAAAGGCATGGATGGGGGAATATTCATCCTGTGCGCGGGCCCAGAGAGCCGCCGGGTGGTGGGAGGCGGCGCCGCCCGGGATCAAGCTCGCCCCCGGAGCGCCCCGCAAGGGCGGCCGCCCCCGTTATCGGGCAAGAGTGGGCCGCGCCGCGGCCAACGAGAGTGGTACCGCGAAAGGCAACGCCTTCCGTCTCTTCTGGGGCGGAAGGCTGATTTTTGGATAAGGGGATAGTGCGCATGAAAGAGATACCCGTCTACAATCCGGAAGCCATCGAAAAGAAATGGCAGGCCTATTGGGAGGAGAAAGGCACCTTCAACGCCGAGGCCAGCCACGACAAGCCCAAGTTTTATCCGCTGATCGAGTTCCCCTATCCTTCGGGCATGGGGCTGCACGTGGGGCATCCCCGTAGCAACACGGCCATGGATATCATCGCCCGCAAGCGGCGGATGGAAGGATACAACGTGCTGTTCCCCATCGGGTACGACGCTTTCGGCCTGCCCACGGAGAACTACGCCATCAAGACCGGCATACAGCCCGCAGTGGTCACCAAGCAGAACGTGGACCACTTCCGGGAGCAGCTCAAGCGGCTGGGCTTTTCCTTCGACTATACCCGGGAGGTCAACACCACCGACCCCAACTACTACAAGTGGACCCAGTTCATCTTCCTCAAGCTGTTCGAGCACGGCCTGGCCTATAAGCAGGAGATGCCCATCAACTGGTGCACCAGCTGCAAGTGCGGCCTGGCCAACGAGGAAGTGGTGGGGGGCGTATGCGAGCGCTGCGGCGGCGAAGTGGTGCGCCGGGTGAAGAGCCAGTGGATGCTGCGCATCACCGACTACGCCCAGAAGCTGCTGGACGGGCTGGACGAGGTGGACTTCATCGACAAGGTGAAGACCCAGCAGCGCAACTGGATCGGCCGCAGCGAGGGGGCGGAGGTGGACTTCGCCCTGACCACCGGCGAAAAGCTCACCGTGTACACCACCCGGCCGGACACCCTGTTCGGGGCCACCTACATGGTCATCAGCCCGGAGCATCCCCTGATCGAGACCCACAAGGGGATCATCGGCAATTATGAGGATATCGCCGCCTATCGGGAGGCCGCCGCCCGCAAGAGCGACTTCGAGCGCACCGAGATGAACAAGGACAAGACCGGCGTGGAGATCGACGGCATCCGGGCCATCAACCCGGTAAACGGCCAGCAGATCCCCATCTGGGTATCCGATTACGTGCTGATGGGCTACGGCACCGGCGCCATCATGGCGGTGCCGGCCCACGACCAGCGGGACTGGGAGTTCGCCAAAAAGTTCTCCCTGCCCATCGTGGAAGTGGTGGCCGGGGGCCAGGTGGATGAGGCCGCCTATACCGACATCGAGCAGGGCGTGATGGTGAACTCCGGGCTGCTCAACGGCCTCAGCGTGGCCCAGGCCAAGAAGACCATCATCGATTACCTGGTGGAAAAGGGATTGGGCCACCGGAAGGTGAACTTCAAGCTGCGGGACTGGGTGTTCTCCCGCCAGCGCTATTGGGGCGAGCCCATCCCGCTGGTGTACTGCCAGCACTGCGGCTGGGTGGAGGTGCCTTACGACCAGCTGCCCCTCACCCTGCCCCCGGTGGAGCACTTTGAGCCCGGCGACGACGGCGAATCGCCCCTGGCCGCCTGCACCGATTGGGTGAATACCACCTGCCCCAAGTGCGGCGCCCCCGCCCGCCGGGAAACCGATACCATGCCCCAGTGGGCCGGTTCCAGCTGGTACTTCCTGCGCTATATCGATCCCCACAACGACAAGGAATTCGCCAGCATGGATCAGCTCAAGTATTGGCTGCCGGTGGACTGGTACAACGGCGGCATGGAGCATACCACCCTGCACCTGCTGTATAGCCGGTTCTGGCACCGGTTCCTGTACGATATCGGCCTGGTGCCCACCAAGGAGCCCTACGCCAAGCGCACCAGCCACGGCATGATCCTGGGCGCCAACGGGGAAAAGATGAGCAAGTCCCGGGGCAACGTGGTGAACCCGGACGACGTGGTGGCCGAGCTGGGCGCCGACGCCTTCCGGCTGTACGAGATGTTCATGGGCGCCTTCGATCAGGCCATTCCCTGGTCCACCGACGGGGCCCGGGGCTGCCGCCGGTTCCTGGACCGGGTGTGGCGGCTCATGGAAATGCTGGCCCCGGAGGAAGGCGTGCGCCCGGAGATGGCCTACGAGGTCCACAGCTGCATCAAGAAGGTGAGCGAGGACTACGAGCGGATGAAGTTCAATACCGCCATCGCCTCCATGATGAGCCTGGTCAACGCCCTCTACGACAAGAAGTCGGTGAGCCGCGGGGAGCTCAAGCTCTTGGTCCAGCTGCTCAACCCGGTGGCCCCCCACATCACCGAGGAAATGGCCCAGCTGTGCGGGTTTGGCGAACTGGCCCGCCAGCCCTGGCCCCAGTACGACGAGAGCGCCCTGGTGAAGGATGCGGTGGAGATCGCCGTGCAGGTCAACGGCAAGGTGCGCGGCCGCATCACCGTGCCCGCCTCCCTGACAAGGGATGACGCCCAGGCCTACCTGATGAACGATCCCCAGTTCACCCATCTGTTGGGCGATAAGGCGCTGAAAAAGCTGGTGTTCGTCCCCGGTCGCCTGGTCAACGCGGTGGTGGGCTGATCCCCTGTCCCCAGCGGGCCGGCGGCTAACGCCGGCCCGCGCTGTTTCCCTCCCCCGGCCCACCTTGCGCCGCCGGGCCCCGGCCATCTATCCCCCAGGAGGCGACTATGACCCCGGAACTGCAATTCAAGCTGGAACGGCTGCCCGACTCCCCCGGCTGCTACCTGATGAAGTCCCAGGGGGAGATCATCTACGTGGGCAAGGCCAAAAATCTGAAAAACCGGGTGCGGCAGTATTTTCAGTCCAACCGCGGCCATACGCCCAAGGTGCGGGCCATGGTGGAAAAGATAGACGATTTCGACATCGTGCTGGTCAGCGGCGAGCTGGAAGCGCTGATGCTGGAGTGCAATCTGATCAAGCTCCACCGCCCCTACTACAACATCCTGCTCAAGGACGACAAGCAGTACCCCTACATCGCCATCGACCTGAACGAGCCCTTCCCCCGGGTGCGGCTGAAGCGCCAGGCCCAGCGAGACGGGCTGCGCTACTTCGGCCCCTACAAGAGCGCCTCGGTGGTGCGGGAAGTGCTGGACGTGGTGCGGATGGTCTTCCCCATCCGCTCCTGCGATAAGGCCCTGGACCCGGATAAGCCGCTGCGCCCCTGCGTCCATCACCAGGTAGGTCAATGCCTGGCCCCCTGCGCGGGCAAGGTGAGCCAGCAGGCATATCTGGACTTGATCCGCCAGGTGATGGATTTCCTCTCGGGCCGGTACGAGCCGGTCCTCAAACAGTTGAAAGAGCGCATGGACCAGGCCGCCGCCCAGATGAACTACGAGCGGGCGGCGGTGTACCGAGACCGCATCCGGGCGGTGGAGGACATGATGCAGCGGCAGCGGGCCTCCACGCCCCAGCAGGTGGACCAGGACGTGCTGGCCACCAGCCCGGAGGGCTTTGACGCCCTGGTGGAGTGCCTGTCGGTGCGGGAGGGCAAGCTCATCGACGCCCAAACCTATACCTTGCCCCGCTCGGGGGACGAAGCGCCGGGCGAGGTGCTCACCTCCTTCCTGCTACAGCATTACGCCCAGGAGATTCCCCGGGAGATCCTGCTGCCCTGTCCCCTGCCCGAGCAGGATACCCTGGCCCAGCTGCTCTCCGAGGCGGCGGGGCGGCGGGTCCACCTCCACGTGCCCGAACGGGGCGAAAAAAAGCGGTTGGTGGACCTGGCGGCCAAGAACCTGTCCGACGCCATCGACAAGCGGGCCCAGCGGCTGGCCCGCAGCTACGCCCGCACCCTGGGCGCCTGCGAGGAGCTGGCCCTGGCCATCGGCATGGATAAAGCGCCCCGGCGCATTGAGGGCTACGATATCTCCAACACCCAGGGCATTTTGTCGGTGGCCTCCATGGTGGTGGCCATCGACGGGGTGTGCCAGCCCCGGGAGTACCGGCACTTTCGCATCAAGACGGTGGAGGGGGCCAACGATTTCGCCTCCATGCACGAGGTGATCACCCGCCGCCTGCGCCACGGCCTGACCGAGGCCCAGGAGCGGCGGGACCAGGGCCTTCCGCCCCAGGGCGGCAAGTTCTCCGACCTGCCCGACCTGATCCTCATCGACGGCGGCGCCATTCAACTGGCCTTTGCCCAGGACGCCATGCACGCCCTGGGCCTGGACATCCCCATGTTTGGCCTGGCCAAGCGCCTGGAGGAGATCGTGCTGCCCGGGGAAAAGGAGAGCATCCTGCTGGACCGGCACAGCGAGGCGCTGCACCTGATTCAGCGCCTGCGGGACGAAGCCCACCGCTTCGGCATCACCCATCACCGCAAGCTGCGGGCCCACGCGGCCATCACCTCCTGCCTGGACGACATTCCCGGCATAGGCCCGGAAAAGAAAAAGGCCCTGCTCAAGCACTTCAAAACCGTGGAAGCCCTACGCCAGGCTCCCCCGGAATCCCTCACCCAAGTTGCCGGCATTGGCCCCGCCCTAGCCCAGTCCATCTACGCTCACCTCCATCCCACCCCAGACGCCTAGCATCCATCTGCATACCAAGGCGGTTCCAAGGGGGAATTTCCCACTTGACGGAGATTGAGGGCCAGCGCCTTCCGGACCGCCAAAGGCCGTTGCTCCACTCCCGCGCCAGCGAGGTGGGCGGTTCCAAGGGGGGCCATCCCCCCTTGGCGGGGGTCCAGGGGCGAGGAGTCCCTGGCGGGGGTCCGGGGGCAGCGCCCCCGGCGCTGAGTCAGCCATCCCACCCGGCAAATTTTTACGCCCCACCGCATCCCCATAACGGCCCGAACTACCGCAGCGGCTACCGCCGCCGCGCCGCTTCAGGCCGTTGTCCCACCTACGCGCCAGCGAGGATGGCGGTTCCAAGGGGGGCCAT
>DVHZ01000072.1 GCA_018711685.1 Candidatus Excrementavichristensenella intestinipullorum
CTGAGGCAGCGTGCAGGGGCCGATGGGGCGCACCCGCAGGGGGGCGCAGGCGCCCTTTCCGAATACGGCGTCCATGCGCTGGGCATAGGCATCCAGCATGTCCAGAGGCACAAAAGCCAGTATGGTGCCGGCGAAGCCGCCGCCGTGAATGCGGTACGCGCCCCGGTCGCCCAGCATTCTCCGGCTGAGCTCCATGGCCAGCACCAATTCCTGATTGTCCCCGCCGGGCACGCACAGGTTTTGCAATAGCGTCCAGCTGCTCTGGCCGGAAGCGGTTACGCCCTTGAGGAAGGCGGGCAGGTCATCCCGTTTCAGCGCTTCCACCATTTGGGGAATGCGCCCGTCCTCGTCGTAGAAATGCAGCGCCCGCAGGATGGCCCGGTCGCTCACCTTGTTCTTCAGTTGGGGAATACGCGCCTCCATCACGGCGGGATCGATATCCCGCAGCACCTGACCGCCCAACGCCTGGGCTACCTGGCGCATCTCCTGGGGAATGGCGGCGTACTGGTCGGTCAGGTTGCCGTGATCGCCGCCGGCAGCCACCACCACCAGGGCATAGCCCTTTTGCTCGAAATCGTAGGAAATGGCCTCGATCTGGGCCGGGTCCTCCTGAAAGTCCATGGTCACCAAGCCGCCTACCGAGCTGGCCATCTGGTCCAGCAGGCCGCTGGGCTTGCCGAAATACACGTTCTCCGCGTATCGGGACACCCGGGCCCGCTCCTGCATATCCAGCTTCTGGCCGCCGTACAGGGTGTCGAAAATCTGGCACAGCATCACCTCAAAGGCGGCGGAGGAGGAAAGCCCCGAACCCTTGAACACGGTGCTGGTGACCACCGCGTCGAACCCGCCGATGGGCATACTCAGCTCCTTGAGCCGGGCGGCCACCCCGCGAATGAGGGCGTGGGTGGACTCCTTTTCCGCCTCCCGCACAGCCAGGTCGGAGAGCTCCACCACAAAGGGCTGATCGTAGCCCTGGGAATACAGGCGCACCACGCCTTCGCCGTTGGGGGATACGGCGGCCAGGGTGTCCAGGTGTACCGCGGCGGCCAGCACCCGGCCGTGATTGTGGTCGGTGTGGTTGCCCGCGATCTCGCTGCGGCCGGGCGCGGAACAGAACCATACTTCTTCCTTGGTCCCAAACTGGGCTTCATGCCGGTCCAGCAGCGCCCCATAACGCGCCTTCTGCTGCGCCACGCGCTCGGCGCCGTACAGCATGGCCAGCGCCTGGTCCAGGCCGCCCTCAGTTAACCGCACCCTCAATTCCGGCGTATTCATCGTTATCCCTCTCCTTCCCATTGATGGCAGGTTATGCCCATATTACGGCAGGTTATACTTCTATTATTATAGACCGCTTCTCCTTCCCTGTCAACGCGCAATGGCCACTTCAATCCTGCTTTTGCCGGGCTCGTCCCGCCGCAATCCCGCTTATGCCCAGGGCGCCCCGCCCTACCCTGCGTCCAGGGATAGAGGCCTTCGCCGGTCATCCCGGGTCTTTCCCCAACCGGGCCGGCGCGAGGCGCTCGGGGCCGGATACGTTTAATTTTTTCATCTTTCTGCGCAAAACCGTCTACATCTTTCCATAAGACGCAACGTTTTGCTAGCGCATATTGACAATAATACGGAAACAGGATATAATTATGTTTACATTGAAGGCGCGGTCATGGGTAAAAAAAGGAAAAGGGGTTTTTGCCGCTTAAGGCGGTAAAAGAATATTGGTTAAGGAGGCTTCGCTCATGAAAAAATTGCTATCCCTGTTGTTGGTCCTGGTGTTGGCGCTTTCCCTCTCCTCAATCGCCATGGCGCAGGAGGATTGGGAGATCGTGGTGGTGCCCAAGGACGCTTCTAACC
Source organism: Candidatus Excrementavichristensenella intestinipullorum (assembly GCA_018711685.1). Classification (GTDB taxonomy): domain Bacteria; phylum Bacillota; class Clostridia; order Christensenellales; family Aristaeellaceae; genus Excrementavichristensenella; species Excrementavichristensenella intestinipullorum. The sequence goes on from DVHZ01000072.1 coordinate 1,849, forward strand.
CCTGGTTCGTTCGCATGGAAGTGGGCGTAAACGAGTATGCGGAAAAGACCGGGCTGAACGTGTATCAGCGGGGCACGCCGGAAATCGACGCCACCCTTCAGTATCAGCTGATTCAGGACCTGGTAGCCTCCGGCGTGGACGCCATCTGCGTGGTGCCGGTAGACCCGGCCTCCCTGGAGCCGGTGCTCAAGCAGGCCATGGACGCGGGCATCATCGTCATCGCCCATGAGGGCGCGTCCCTGGAAAACGTGCATTACGACATTGAAGCCTTCAACAACGAAATGTACGGCGCCTTCATTATGGACAACCTGGCGGCGGCCATGGGCGAAGAGGGCGTGTACACCACCATGGTGGCTCACGTAACCAACGCCTCCCACAACGAGTGGGCGGACGGCGGCGTGAAGCATCAGCTGGAGGCCTATCCCAACATGCAGCTGCTGGAGGCCGAGCCCCGGGTAGAATCCGAGGATAACGGCGACGTGGCCTACAACACCGCCAAGGAGCTGTTCAAGAAGTATCCGGAGCTGAAGGGCATCATGGGCACCTCCTCCTTCGACGCTCCCGGTATCGCCCGGGCCATCGAGGAGCTGGGCCTGCAGGGCAAGGTGTTCACCGCCGGTACCGGCATGCCCGCGGACAACGCAGCCCTGCTGAAGAGCGGCGCCGTGCAATACCTGACGTTGTGGGATCCCGCCCTGGCCGGCCAGGCCATGTGCGCTCTGGCGGTGAAGATGCTGGAGGGCGAAGAGATCTCTACGCCCCTGGACCTGGGCGTGGAAGGCTACAACGCCTTGGAGTTCAAAGAGGGCAGCGATACGGTGCTGGAGGGCCAGGGCTGGATCGTAATCACCGCCGACAACGTGGATTCCTTCGGGTTCTAAATCGCCTATACGCGGCGCGGGCCGCATAAACCAAAGCCCGCGGGGCCTCTGCTGCCCCGCGGACTTTATGCAAGGAGACGGTGCTATGGCGCAGAGCCTGCTTAGAGCGGTGGACATTCAGAAGTCCTTTGCCGGGGTCCACGCCCTCAAGGGCGTGAATCTGGACATCGCGCCTGGTGAAATACACTGCCTAGCCGGGGAGAACGGCTGTGGCAAGTCCACCCTGATCAAGATCATCTCCGGCGTATATACCCCCGACGCCGGGCACATCGAGTTCGGCGGCAAGACCTATACCAAGATATCCCCCATCGACGCCATCAACATGGGCATCCAAGTCATCTACCAGGATTTTTCCATCTTCCCCAACCTGACGGTGATGGAAAACCTGGCCTTCAATACCGAGCTGGCCGAAGGGCATAAGCTGGTGAGCTGGAAGCGGCTGCGCAAAATCGCCACCGAGGCGGTGGCCAAGATCAACTTTCAGGTGGACCTGGACGAAAAACTGGGCGACCTTTCCGTGGCGGAAAAGCAGCTGGTAGCCATCAGCCGGGCGCTGATGTTCGGCGCCAAGCTCATCATCATGGACGAGCCCACCACAGCCCTCACCAAAAAGGAAGTGAAGGCGCTGTTCAAGATCATCCTGGACCTGAAAAAGCAGGGGATCGCCATTCTCTTCGTCAGCCACAAGCTGGACGAGGTATTCGAGATATCCGAGCGCTTTACCATCTTCCGCAGCGGCGAAACGGTGGTCTCCGGTTCCACCAAGGACCTGGACGAGAAAAAATTTACCTACTATATGACCGGCCGCGAATTTGAGGACACCCCCTTCACCCCCACCTACCAGGCCCAGACGCCGGTGATGCAGGTGAAGGACCTGGGGCTGTCCGGTCACTTCGCCGGCGTCAGCTTCGACCTGTACAAGGGCGAAATCCTGGGCATTACCGGACTGCTGGACTCGGGGCGCAGCGAATTGGCCCTGTCCCTGTTCGGCATCCGCAAGGCGGATGCCGGGAGCATTCAGGTAAACGGAAAGCCCGTCACCTTGGCCAGCCCCGTGGATGCCATCCAGGCCAAGATCGGCTACGTGCCCGAGGACCGGCTCAGCGAGGGGCTGTTTTTGCCCCGCTCCATCGCCGAAAACGTGGTGGTGTCCAAGCTGGACCGGCTGAGCAGCGCCCTGGGCGTGGTGGACCGGAACGCCCGGCAGGAGGAAATTCAGCGCTGGGTGAAGGAACTGGCTATCGCTACCCCCAATCCGGAAAACGCCTGCCAGACCCTGTCCGGCGGCAACCAGCAAAGGGTGGTGCTGGCCAAATGGCTGGCCTGTGAGCCCGACGTGCTCATCCTCAACGGCCCTACGGTGGGCGTGGACATCGGCTCCAAGCACGACATCCACCGCATCCTGCAGCGGCTAGCGGGCCAGGGCATGGCGGTAATCATCATATCCGACGACTTGCCCGAGGTACTGCAGAACTGCTCTCGGGTGCTGGTGATGAAATCCGGCGGCATCGTGGCGGAGCTGAACCCCCACGAGACCGACGAGCGGGCGCTGTCCGCCCAGATGATGTAGGGAGGGATACGGTTTGTCCAAAGCGCTGAAAAAATTGTCCCGGCAGAACGAGACCTACATCGCCCTGGTGGTGCTGTTGCTCAGCTTCGTCATCCAGATGCGCTCGGGCCAGTTCTTTACCCCCAACAACCTGGTGGACCTGGCCTCGGCCCTCATCGTGCCCGGCCTGTTCGCCATCGGCACCTTCATGGTGCTGATCAGCGGGGGCATCGACGTGTCCTTCCCCGCGCTGGCCTCCTTGAGCATCTACTCCACCACCAAGCTGCTGTTGGACATGAATTACCAGGGCGGCATATGGCTGCCCATCCTGTTGGTGCTGCTGTTCGGCGCACTGCTGGGCGCGGTGAACGGCGCACTCATCTCCTTTTTCAACCTGAACGCCATGATCGTCACCCTGGGCACCAGCTCCATCTTTAAGGGGTTCATGCAGGGCGCCCTGAACTCCAAGCAGCTGGCGGTCATCCCCGAGGGCATGTCCGCCTTCGGCAAGAGCGCCCTGTTCGTGGCGGAAAACGCCCAGTCCGGGCTGACCAGCCGTATGCCCATGGCCATGCTCATCCTGCTGGCGGTGCTGGCCCTGAGCTGGTTCGTGCTCCGGCGCACCATGTACGGCCGGGGGCTGTACGCCATCGGCGGCAATGAAGTGAGCGCCCACCGGGCCGGGTTTAACGTGAAGCTGATCAAGTTCTTCCTGTACGTGGCGGTGGGCATGATCGCCAGCCTGGCCGGCATGATCCGGGTGTGCATGATGACCCAGTGCCATCCCACCAACATGCTGGGCATGGAGATGATGATCATCGCCGGCGTGGTGCTGGGCGGCACCGCCATCACCGGCGGCGCGGGCACCCTCACCGGCTGTATGCTGGGCACCATCCTCATCGTCATCGTCCAGAATTCCCTCATCCTGCTGGGCATTCCCACCTTCTGGCAGGACTTCGCCCTGGGCGTGCTCATCATCGTGGGCACCGGCGTCAGCGCCTGGCAGGTGTCCCGGGCCCGCAACCGCACGGTGGGCAAAAATATCCTGAAGGGGGCGGCACCATGAGGACAGTGAAAAAGCTGGCGAGCCGGGACGTACACATTACCCGGCTGATCGTCATCATGGCGGCCTGGCTGGTCTTTATGGCGGCCACCAAGTTCAGCAAGTTCTATACGGTGGTCTCCTTCCAGACCATGGGCGCCCAGTTCCCCGAGTTCGGCCTGATGAGCCTGGGGGTCATGCTGTGCATGATTACCGGCGGCATCGACTTGTCCGTGGTGGGCATCGCCAACTTTACCTCCATCTCCATGGGCATCCTGCTCAAGGCCATGGCCAACGAGGAAGGGGTCCTGCACCCCTTGGGCATCCCTGCGGTGTTCCTGCTGGGCATCCTCATGGGCGCGGCGGCGGGGCTGTTCAACGGCTTGCTGGTGAGCAAGATACACATTCCCCCCATCCTGGCCACCCTGGGCACCAACCAGCTCTTTACCGGCATCGGCATCGTGCTCACCGAGGGCAAGGCGGTTTCCAAATTGCCCGCGGCCTACGCCTCTACCATCGCGGGCAAGCTGTTCAACGTCATCCCCGTGCAGCTGGCCGTGTTCGTGGTGGTGGCCGCCCTGCTGGGCTTCCTGCTCTCCCGCACCACCTACGGCCCCCGCATCTATATGCTGGGCACCAGCGCCCGGGCGGCCAAGTTTTCGGGCATTAAAAACGACGGGCTGCTGATGAAGACCTACCTGCTCTCCGGCGTATGCGCCGCGTTGGGCGGGCTCATCATGCTGGCCAACTACAATTCCGCCCGCTCCGACTACGGCTCGGTGTACACCCTGCAATGCGTGCTCATCGTGGTGCTGGGCGGCGTGAGCCCCAATGGCGGCAAGGGCAAGCTGTCCGGCGTCATCCTGTCCATCTGTGTGCTGCAGATGCTCTCCTCCGGCCTGAACCGGTTTAGGGAGATCAACGCCTTCCTCATCCCCCTCATCTGGGGCAGCGTGCTGGTGTTGGTCATGGTGATGAACTACTTTACCGAACACAAAAAGAGCCGCTAGAACGGCGCACTCCTGGTTCCCCCATTGTCTTGCGGGGGGCGG
>DVHZ01000073.1 GCA_018711685.1 Candidatus Excrementavichristensenella intestinipullorum
CGGGGCCTGATGATCCAGGAGCAGACCGACGGCGCGGCCTTCTACATCACCGACGGCACCGGCTACGATTCCTTCTACCGCATCCGCAAGCACGTAGGCCTGGGCTACTATGCCCAGGGCGAAACCCTGGAAGAGCTGGCCCAAGCCCTGGGCATTGACGCCGCGGGCCTGGCCGCCTCCGTGGAGCAGTACAACGCCGACGCTCAGGCGGGCAGCGAGAACGCCGCCACCGGCAGCGTGCCCAGCCGCGCTCTGGACGCCCAGGGCCCCTACTACGGGGTACGGGTGGAGGCCGCCAACCACATGACCAAGGGCGGCGTGGTGGCCAACGAGCACGCCCAGGTGCTCTACGAGGACGGCCAAGTGGTGCCCGGCCTGTACGCCGCCGGAGAGGTCACCTGGCAGTCCGGGGGATACTCTCAGTCGGTAGTATTCGGCAAGATCGCCGGCGAGCACGCCGCCGCCCAATAAAGCGCATCGCGCCGGTCAACCCATAAAGGCCCTGGGGCGGGAAGCGGCTTTGCTTCCTTCCCCAGGGCTTTTTGCGCCCAAAGGCGTTTGCTCTCCATTCACGGCTTTCTACGTTGGTTTTTCCGATTTCCCAATTCCGCTGCCCGGTTCCCGGGGGCCAAGTTTATCCGCGTAACATGAAGGCCTCCTTGATCCACCCATGGCCTGGAACGCGGTTTGTCCGATTCCCCAGGCGGTATAGAAGGGCCAAAATTACATCTTCTTTTCCAGCATTCGGAACGCGACAAGGCCAACCACCCATTGAAAGATAAACAGTAAAAATGTCATCCCGATGATCCACCACTCCACTTTCGCCAGCGCTAGGACAAAGGATAGAACAAGCAGCAACAGCGCCATAATCTGGTAGGCAATGTGGCCGGACTTCATCCGCAAATATTGTTTCCGCTCGTCCACCCTGTCGATATAGGCTTCCTGCTTTTTGGCTTCGTAGGCTTTTTGCCGCTTTGGGTTCTTCCAGTACGCGGCGCGAAGCATTTGGGCAATCGCGGCAGCCATAACGCCAAAACCCATGGAAAAAACCATGTTGGCATAGTACTGGTCCGCCATCAAAAAGCTGATCCCCATCAAGGCCATCCCCGCCAAAATCTCCACAACAAAGGGTTTCATGCCCTTCACTTTTCTTCCTCCTCGTAAATGAAGATTTCTTCAATCGCCATGTGAAAATATCGGGCTATTTTGAACGCCAGCTGTATGGATGGATTGTAGCGCCCATTTTCCAAGGAGCCGATGGTCTGTCGCGATACCTCCAACGCCCTGGCCAAATCCTCTTGCTTGATCCCCCGCTGCTTTCGCAGCTCTTCCAGCCGGTTTTTCATGCAAGCCACCCTCTCACGGAAAGCATACTTTCCATATCCATATGATACCACGTCCTCAAAAAATGTCAAGTTTGCTTTCCGTCCCATCGATTGTAAAATTTAAACTTGCCGGGCGGAAACCGCTTGCTGTGCAAGGCTTTCCCGTCCGGCAAGTTCACGAGGAAGTATCGGATGCAACCGGCGTCAGGAAAGCCGGCGCCCTCCGGGCGGACGGCCAGCCGCCGGCTCTAGTTCACCTCCAGGACGCCGCCGGTGAGCAGGCCAACGCCGGCGCTCATATATTCGATGGAGAAGCAGTACAGCCCCTCCTCCTGGACTGCAAAGGTGAAGCTGTGCCGCTGGGCGCGGGCGGTTTGCTCCTCCAGAAAGGCGCCGCTGCGAAATGCGCCAAACGTCAAAATGCAGGGCTCTTGCGCGGATACCTCCAGCGTCACCCTGTCCCCCGCCTTCAGGGCAAAGCCCTCCTGCCCCTGGGGGTGCAGCAGGATCATGCTGCCGTTGCCCAAAGCGCACTGGGCGAACCGGCCCTCGCCATCTACCTCTACCTCTTGGATCAGATTGGGCATAAGGGGCATGGTGTAGGCGTCCACCAGGCCGGTGCTGTCCGCCACGGCCTGTTCCGCCGTCCGCTGCTTCCCGGCCTCATAGTCCGCCGCGTCCTCCTGGGCAAGGACCAGCGTCTCCCTTCCCTCTTGGTCCAGATAGTACACGGTTCCCGCCTCATCCTCGCACTGGCTGGCCACGGCCGTCTCCCCCTGGGCCACCAGGGCGGCCCGTTCTTCCCGGCTCATGCCCTGGGTAAAGGCGAAGCCGTTCCATTGGATGACCGCCGCCGCGGCGGTGGCGCACAGCAGGGCGGCGGCAGCGGCGGCGGGCCAAGCCCTGGCCAGCCTGCCCCCGGCGGCAGGCTGGGCCGCCTGTTCGCGGATCTTCGCCCGGACAGCTCGCTGAATCCCCTGGATGGGGACGTTCTCTCCTTCCTCCATCTGAATGGGAACGCCCTCCACATGGTCCATCATGTCGGATATGTTCACCTTCAGCGGCGGGGCCTCCTGGGGCGACGGCTTTCCCCGCCCCATCCTGTGGAATTTGTCAATCTTCAACGGTATAGCCTCCTTTGATGATGAGCTCCTTCAGCTTTTTCCTCCCGCAGTGGAGCTGGGTCTTGACGGCGGCGGGGCTGATGTCCATCTCCCGGGCGATGGTCCCAACTGGCTGATAGAAATAATAGTACCGGAAAAAGATCTCCCGCTGGGTTGGCGCCATGGTCAGGATGGCCCGGCGGATATAGCGGGCCTGGTCCCGCTCTTCAAAGCTCCTCTCCGAATTTTCCGGGGCGATGAGCAGCGCATCGTCCTGCAGGAAAATTTCCCGGCCGGTTTTTCTCAGGCGCTCCTTGGCCTTGTTTCTGGCCACGCCGCCCAGATAGGCCTTCACCTTGCCCGGCGCCACCCGCTTCGCGTTGACCCACAGGGTAAAAAATACGTCAGCGGACAGCTGCTCCGCGTCGGTTTCCGGCATCGCTTTTCCGGCGATATTGCGGATGATCGTGTGGACGTAGGCGGCGTACCGCTGAATCAGCCAGACCAGCCCCTCCTCGTCCCGGCCCTTGATCCTCCCGAGCGCCTCATCTTCGTTCAAGGCGTTCCCCCCCTTCCCCGTTGTCTGGACGGCCCGCCGCCTATCATATTGCGGCAAACCGGGATTTGGTTTCACCCTTTTGGCCCCTGTTTTCATCCCGCCAGGAAATTCGCCGTCCCGCCATCCTTGTCCTGTCCAAAGGCCGCCGCTCCGGCCAAAGTCCGCCGGAGAAAGGCCCGAAAAAAATTGACGGCGGGGGTTGACAGGGGGCGGACGGGGGAGTATAATGAACAAAATTTCATAATCCCAAACCGTTGAGGCGGGAGTAACGGCGATTATGCCTGCACAGAGAGCCTGGGGCGCTGAGAGCCGGGCCGGAAACAGGTCGTCAAATGGGCCGCTGAGGGCGCAGTCAAATGTGAGCCATCACAGAGTATTCTGCGACGTTGCAGGCAGACGTCATTTGCCAGAGATATGTTGGTATCTCGCTGAGCGCACGGGGCAGCCCGTGAACACAAGGTGGCACCGCGGATAGCGTATATTCGTCCTTGACAGAAGCCGTTCTTTCTGTCAGGGATTTTTTCTTGGGTTTCCCCGGCGGAAAGGGCCGCAAGGCGTTTGCAAAGGAGGCAGGCCATGAGGCTGACCAGGCGATGGCGTCCCGCCGGGGACGAGAGAGATGTGCGCTGAAGGGTTTTTTCAGGGGGCGCAGCCCCCGGGCCGGGCACGATCCGGCTTTTCCCAAGGGTTTTCGGGCAAAAGGCTTGTCCGGGCGGGGGTTCCCGCAGAAATCCCCGCCGGGCCGGAAAGGATTCTTCCCCTGCGGGCGGACCGCGAAACATACATGATCGTGAGGAGGCATAGACCATGAAGTACGCCAACGTGGATTTCGACACCTATTTCCGCAACTATCCCGACGCCAACGGCTATTTCGGCAAATACGGCGGCTCCTTCATTCCCCCGGAGCTCCAGGCCGCCATGGACGAGATCACCGAAGCCTATATGACCATCTGCAAATCCAGCAAGTTTATCAACGAGCTGCGCCGCATCCGCAAGGAATTCCAGGGCCGGCCCACCCCGGTCTCCCACCTGGAGCGGCTGTCCGCCTCCCTGGGCAACGTGCAGCTGTACGCCAAGCGGGAGGACCTGAACCATACCGGCGCCCACAAGCTGAACCACTGCATGGGCGAGGCGCTGCTGGCCAAATACATGGGCAAGAAAAAGGTCATCGCCGAGACCGGCGCGGGGCAGCACGGGGTGGCCCTGGCCACGGCGGCGGCCTATTTCGGGCTGGACTGCGACATCTACATGGGCGCGGTGGACATCAAAAAGCAGGCCCCCAACGTGGCCCGGATGAAGATCCTGGGCGCCCGGGTGGTGGAGGTGACCGACGGGCTGCAAACCCTGAAGGAGGCGGTGGACGCGGCCTTCGCCGCCTACAGCCGGGAGTATAAGGAGGCCATCTACTGCATCGGCTCGGTAGTGGGCCCCCATCCCTTCCCCATGATGGTGCGGGACTTCCAGAGCGTGGTGGGCATCGAAGCCCGGTCCCAGTACCTGGAGATGACCGGGGAACTGCCCGACGCGGTGGTGGCCTGCGTAGGCGGCGGCTCCAACGCCATGGGCATGTTCGCCGGGTTCCTCAACGACCCGGTGGATATCTACGGGATAGAGCCCCTGGGCCGGGGTCCCGCCCTGGGCGATCACGCCGCCAGCCTGTCCTACGGCAGCGAGGGCATCATGCACGGCTTCAACAGCATCATGCTCAAGGATGAAAACGGCGATCCCGCGCCGGTCTACTCGGTGGCCAGCGGCCTGGACTACCCCTCCAGCGGCCCGGAGCACGCCTTCCTCCACGACATCGGCCGGGTGAAGTACGACGTGGTATCCGACGAAGAAACCATCGACGCCTTCTTCAAGCTGTCCCGGCTGGAGGGCATCATCCCCGCCATCGAAAGCGCCCACGCGGTGGCCTTCGCCATGAAGCTGGCCCAGCAGATGAAGCGGGGCGCCATCCTGATCAACCTGTCCGGCCGGGGCGACAAGGACATGGATTACGTCATCGAAAAGTACGGCATCCCGGACTGATCCACCCTTTCCCCCGCGCAAAAAATCCAGGGCCCGCGCCCTGGATTTTTTATGGCCCAAAGCCCCCGCTCCCGGACGCTCCATGGGCCGAAAGCCCGGAGCCCCGCTCCCGGACGCCCCATGGCCGGGAAAAGCCCGGAGCCTCCGTTCCCGGACGCCCCATGTCCGGGAAAAGCCCGGGCACGGCTCGTTTTGCCATGCCCGGGCCTTCGTTCCGGGGGAAGGCTCCCTTGGGAGATTGGCCCCGTCACCGGCCCGGCGCCCGCCCGTCCTCTCCCGGCCAAGGCGCCGCCCCCGGCGGGGGCTAATCCGCCGCGGGCAGGGTGGTGGTGCGGGCGGCCAAGGCCACGCAGGCCTGATGGTCCGGGTCCAGGTTATCGCCGCCGTGGGTGCGGCTGTTCAGGAAGTGGATGCAGTGGTGGCCGGGGAAGCCGTTTTCCTTGATGGCCCCTTCGCCGTGGGGCATACAGTTCATGCTGGCGGCATAGCGCACCCCGTCGATGGTCACCCAGATGGCCCGGCGCTCCCAGGACCAGCTGCCCACGGCGGCCTTGAAGGCCTGGGTGTCCTGGGCGGTCAAGGGCTGCACGTCGGCATGGCTGGAGCCGCCCCGGCGCATCTCGTACCAGCTGATGCCGGTGGCGATATCGGTAATCAGGGCCACGCCGCCCCGGGGGAAGATTTCCTGAATGCCGCCGGTCCACCAATCGATGTTCACCACCGGCCCGCCGGCCAGGTAGGAGGAACCGCCTGCGCAGACCGGGTCCATGTCCTCGGGGAGGGGCAGGGCCTCGCCGGAAAAGAGCCGGGCCAGGGTGGCGCTGTCCGCCCGGCCGGTTTCCTCCATGCCCTCCACCTGCTGGTACAGGGACACCGCCTGGGCGGTGTATAAGTCGTAATTGCCCAGGGTGGCGTCCTCCAGATAGCCCTTGGCGGTGAGCCGGGACTGCAGGCGGCGCACCAGATCCCCGCTATCCCCCTGCTCCAGGCTGGCGGACAGGATGGGGCTGAGGGGGGCCTGGCCGTCCTGGAGCAGGTCCAAAAATTCCTCGTCGATCTCAAACTGGTCGGACAGCCCGGCCTGGGCCCGCAGCCGCAGGACGGCTTCCACCCCCTGGATATCGAAGGTGGCGTCCGGCACGCCGTCCATATAGCCCAGTTCCTCCAGCCGGGTCTCCATATCCAAATTGTCCTGGCCGCCGTCCTGGCCCAGGGGATAGCCCCCCGCCTGGTCCAGGGCCAGCACGTTTTGGGGCACGCTGCCCGAACGGCTGATGAGCAGCACCTGGGCCTGGTCCGCCTCCACCCCCAGCAGCTGCACCTGGTCGCCGGGATACAGGGTGGTCAGGTTGCTCCCGTCGCCGCTCTCCATCTTCACCTGGGCGGTGACGTATACGTACCGCCCCACCAGGGTGGGAATGGACGCCTCCTCCTGGGGCTGGGCGTCGGGCTCCAGCACGCTCTTGAGCACGTAGCCCACCTGCTGGTCGCCGTAGCCGATCTTGGCCCACTGGTCCCTCAGGGCCATGACCTCCACCGCCGTCCCGGCCTCCAGCCGGTCCTGCTCCTGGGATTGGGAGGCCCGGGCGTATACCACCGCCTCCTGACAGGTGACCGCCGCCTCCCCCGCCGTCACCTGCCCCTGGGCCGCCAGCGGGCACACCGTCAACGCCGCGATTACGGCCAGCGCCACAATTCCCCTCATAGAATTTCCGCTCCCCTTTTCCCAATTTCCGGATGATGGAATCAGTATAGGGGAAAACGGTGTCAAAAGATGGCCGGCAGCATAAACAAATTGCTGACGGCCCTATGGAAAAAGGGGATTCGGTGATTAGGCTAGATCATAGGTGGCCTTCATCCGCGCCCATACCTGTTCGTGGCCCCCCAGGCCCCCGTTGGCCCCTACCCGCTCCACCGCCATAGCCCCGGCGGCGCAGGCGAAGCGGGCGCAGTCCACGGGATGAAGCCCCCGGCTCAGGGCGTGGAGAAAGGCCCCGGCAAAATTGTCCCCGGCGCCGGTGCCGTCCACCACCCGGGCGGGACAGCCGGGAATCATGGCCCGCTCTGCCCCCCAGGCCAGCAGGCAGCCCTGCTCCCCCAGCTTGAGGGCCACGTTTTTGGCCCCCATGGCCTGCAGCGCCTGGGCCATGGCCTGGGGACGGGTCTCCCCGGTGAGGTAGGCCGCCTCCTGTTGGTTGGGCAGCACCCAATCGGCCAGGGCGATGGTCCGGCGCACCTGATCCATGTCGTACCGGGGGCGGTTGATGCGAAAATCCAGCACCGTGAGGCTGTCCGCCTCCCGGGCCAGGCGCAGCAGGCGCTCCATCCCCTCCCCGTCCAGGGAAGACAGGGCCATGACCCCGGCCACCGACAGGATGCGGGCGTCCTCCACCACGTCCCGGCGGATGTGCTCAAAGCCCAGGGCGTCGTTGTTGCCGGGCTGGCGCACAAAGCGCCGCTCCCCCTCCCCGTCGATGAGCACCACGCTGACGCTGGTACGGGCGGGCACCCGGGCATCGAACACGTCCAGGGAATAGCCCTTCAGCAGCGCCAGCAGCACGTCCCCCAATTGATCCTCCCCCGCCGCCCCCAGCAGCGCCACGGCGCTGCCCAGCTGGGCCAGGGCCAGGGCCTGGTTCAGGGCGTCGCCCCCCAGGGCCAGGGATACCGACCGGGCCCGGGTGCTCTCCCGCTGAAAGAGGCCCGCGTCCACCCCTTCCACCAGCACGTCCACCACCTGCAGGCCCGCGCAGGCCACGTCGTAGCGCTTCGCCAAAGGGCTCCCCTCCTCGCAAAAGGCCCCCCGAAGGGGGCCGTTCATCCTGAAATCAGCCGCCCAGCAGCTCCAGCCACTTGAGCCGCAGGGCCTGGGCGGTCTTGGCTTCGATGGGCCGGAAATCCCACACCACGTTGCTCAAACCCCGGCGGCGCTTTACGCTGAACACCGGGTCCACGCCCTTCTCCCGCGCCAGCACGCAGTTCTGCCCCGCCACGATCTCCACGTCCCCCTGGGTGCCGTCGGGGAAGGTGAGCACCAGCCGGAAGCCCAAACCGCCCTTTTTGCCAAAGCCCAGCACGCCCCCCAGCCCTTCGGACTTGATAAAGATCTCCTCGCTGCGCACCACGGCGCTGGGATGGCGGGCCACGGTATAGTCCTCCGCCGAGCCGGGGCCGGGACCGGTAATGTACAAAATTTCCTCTCCGCTGAGGGCCACCCCGTGAAAGCCGCCCTCCACCTGGCCGTAGAGGGACTTGTCCGAGCGCAGGCCCATCTCCTGCAGCCGCTGGGCGAAAGCCAGGCGCTTGTCCTCCAGCTCCCGGAGGGACTGCTTGCGCTGCCGTTCGGCCTCGTTATCGAATAATCCCATCCTGGGTTCCTCCTTTGCGGGAATGTTGCTTTATTATACCAGATTATCAACACTTTCGCAAGGCGCGAAAAAAGCTCCCCGCCCGGGGCCGCCCCCCGGGCGAAGCCCTCCCCCGCCGGGCCATCCCCAATCCAAGCCCGCCCGCCGGGGCCCAGCGAAAGCGGCCCGCCCCCGGTCCCAAATGGGCGGGGCGGGCCGGTCATGGGGCGGGGGAATCAACCGCGAGCCCAGGCGGCCAGCTCCTCCCGGCTGGCGTTTACCTTGAACACCTTGCCCTCCCGCAGCGCGCTGGCGGGGCAGCTGGGCTGCAGGCGCAGGTTGGTCTGCCCCATGCCGCTGCTGCCGGAGGTGGCGAAGGGAATCACCGTCTTGCCGGACAGGTCATAGCTCTCCAGAAAGGTGTTGATGATGGTGGGGGCCACATACCACCAAATGGGAAAGCCCACGAAGACCTGGCCGTAGCGGGCCATATCCTCCACCCTTCCGGCAATCTCCGGCCGGGAGGCCGGGTCCTTCATCTCCAGGGAACTGCGGGAGTTGGGGTCCCGCCAATCCAGGTCCGCTTCGGTATAGCCCGTCTTGGGCACGATCTCAAACAGGTCCGCCCCGATGGCCTGGGCCAAGTTCTTTGCCACCTTGGCCGTAACGCCTGTGGCGGAAAAATAGGCTACCAGCTTGCCGCTCATGGATATCTCCCCTTTCTCAATTCTGGTTTGCCCTATTATACCACGGTGCTTCCCGTTCTTCCACCCCAAAACCGGGTCAAGGGCTGCCGTGTACAAGCCGGTTTGCCCAGCGAAAGGCGCCGTACTCGCCGTATTATCTGAAAGAAAACCTTGGGAAGCCGGGGAGATGGGCATCCCATAGAAAAAAATTCATTCCCCAGCCCAGTGCTTTGGCGCCTCGTTCCCCCCGCGCCCCATTCCCGCCCGCCGGCCCTTCAAAGAAACCGGCTGGGGGAAGGCAGAGCGTCCTGGGCAACATCTGGGAAAAGGATTCCTTAGCGGGAAATTAAACCCTTTCACTCGACAATACCGGCAGTTTGTGGTAAGATACAAACTGTATTATACTGCGGAGGCATGGGCATGGTCTTTTCCGATTCGATCTTTCTGTTCTTTTTTTTGCCCTTCGTGCTGCTGGTCTACCTGGTCTTTTTGCGGGGGCGCAAGGTTCGCAACCACTTTTTGATGGTGATGAGCCTGTTGTTCTATGCCTGGGGCGAGCCTTGGTTCGTGCTGGTGATGATCGCCTCTATCGCCATGAACTGGCTGGCGGGGCTGGGCATCGGCCGGTACTGGGAGGACCCTAAGCGCAAAAAGGCGGTGCTCACCCTGTCGGTGGTGCTGAACCTGACGCTGCTGGGCGTCTTCAAGTACCTGATGTTCATCATGAACAACCTGAACTGGGCCTTTGGGCTGCACCTGCCGGTGCCCCAAATCGCCCTGCCCATCGGCATTTCCTTCTTCACCTTCCAGGCCATGAGCTACGTCATCGACGTGTACCGGGGCAAGGGGCAGGTGCAAAAGAGCTTTTGGAACGTGTGCCTGTACGTGGCCCTGTTCCCCCAATTGATCGCCGGGCCCATCGTGCGCTACGAGACGGTGGCGGCGGAGATCGAGGACCGGCACGAGAACCTGGCGGGGTTCTGCGCGGGCTGCCGCCGGTTCCTGGTGGGGCTGTGCAAGAAGGTGCTGCTGGCCAACAACCTGGCCATGCTGGCGGAGAACGCCTTCGGGCTGGACCCGGCCTCCCTGTCGGCGGGAGCCTCCTGGCTGGGCGCCATCGCCTACCTGTGGCAGGTGTACTTTGACTTTTCCGGCTATTCGGACATGGCCATCGGCCTGGGGCTGATGTTCGACTTTCACTTTCTGGAAAACTTCAATTTCCCCATGGTATCCCGCTCCATCAGCGAGTTCTGGCGGCGGTGGCACATCTCCCTGGGCACCTGGTTCCGGGACTACCTGTTCTTCCCCCTGGGGGGCAGCCGGGTGAAGAAGAGCCGGGCCATCTTCAACATGTTCGTGGTGTGGGGGCTGACCGGGCTGTGGCACGGCGCAGAGTGGGCCTTCCTCATCTGGGGCCTGTCCTTCGGCGTGCTGCTGGTGCTGGAAAAGTATACGCCCCTGGGCAAGTGGATGGACGGGCACTGGCTGGGCCACGTGTACGCCATGGTCGCCATCACCACGGTGACGGTGTTCATCAACGTGCAGGGGGACCTGGGCCACGCGGTGGAGTATATCGCGGCCATGTACGGCGGCGGGGCGGCCTGGTGGGACAGCACGGCCACCATGTACCTGCGGGAGTACGGCTGGTACGTGCTGGCGGCGCTGATCGTCGCCCTGCCGGTGGGGCCCTTCCTGCAAAAACGGCTGCATATAGGGGACAGGGCCATGGAAGCGGCGCGGGGGATCTCCCTGCTGGCGGGGTTCGGCCTGGCCCTCACCTTCATCGTGATGGGAGGCTACAACCCCTTCATCTACTTTAACTTCTAGCCGGGGAAGGAGGAAGCGCCATGCGCAAGATCGTCAACGGCATTCTGGCCGTCGCCCTGGTGGCGGTAATGCTCGTCATCGGCGGATTGACCCTGGCGGGCAACGCCCGTTCCCTGGGCTATGCCCTGCTGGTCACCTATACCCAGTACCTGGAGCCGGACAGCGGTTTTTTCGGCAACGTGCAGGCCCGGATTCAGTCGGTGACCAACGCCATCAACGCCTCGCTGCTGGGCAAGGATTGGTTCCGGCGGGCCAACGCGGCCTTCCAGCTGGCCCTGGGCAAGGAGGTGCTGTCCTTCGGCGGCACCACCATGGTGCGCCTGTCCACCGGCCAGCTCTACGACGTGCAGCCCGACTACGACATATCCTCCAACCTGGACACCATCCTGCGTCTGAAGGATAAGCTGGACGAAAAGGGCATTCCCATGGTCTACGCCTACGCCCACAGCGAGCTGTACGAGGACGGCTTGCTGCCGGAAGGGGTGGAGGACTACAACAACAAGGTGGCGGACGACATCGTCAGCGGGCTGCGCCAGGCGGGCATTCCCACCATCGACAGCCGGCAGGTGTACCGGGACCACGGCCTCACCCTGGACCAGGCGGTGTACCGCACGGACCAGCACTGGTCCATCCTCACCGCCTTCACGGTGTTCGGGGAAACGCTCAAGGCCCTCAACGATACGGGCGCCCTGGCATTGGACCCGTCCCTGGGAGACCTGGACAACTACCGGATGGAGATCGTGCCCCGGGCCCACATGGGCGACGTGGGGGCCCGGCTGGGCGAGGGCTTGGTGGAGCCCGACGATTTCCAGCTGATCACGCCCCTGTTCCCCACCCAGATCACCCAGCGCATCTCCAGGCCCACCTCGGAAGGGGGCGGGTTCGACCAGCGCAGCGGCTCCTTCCAGGAAGCGGCCATGTACATGGAAAAGATGGAGGGCGAAGGGGCGGCCAACCGGTACGACACCTACGGCCTGCACCGGGAGCTGACCTACTTCACCAACGAGGACGCCCCGGAAGGGCGGCTGCTCATCCTGAAGGACTCCTTCGGCACCCCGGTGTCCACCTTCTACTCCCTGGCGGTGCGGGAGGTGTGCGCCCTGGACCTGCGCAAGGGGCGAATCACCGCTGAGGAGATGGTGGAGGAATTTCAGCCCGACGCGGTGCTGGTAGTGTATTGCCAGGAAATGATGCGGGAAAAGAATTACGTGCTGGTGGACTAAAGCGGCCTGGCCCGAAAGGATATAGGCCGGAGCTCTATCCGAAAACATCGCCGTTGGGGAACCCAGGGGCCCTCCCGGGGGAACGCCCGGGGGGGGACATGAATCCGGCGTTCCCCGGCATATATTCGGCGGGGAGGAATGCCCATGGAAGCTCTCAAGGAGGCCCTGGCGGCGGCGGGCTTTACCCCGGACCGCCTGATGCCGGACGCGGCCATGTGCCGGTATACCACCATGCGGGTGGGCGGCCCGGCGGACCTGGCGGCCTTTCCCTCCAGCAGCGGCCAGATCATCCGGGCGCTGGACCTGGCCGCCCGGCACGCAACGCCGGCGCTGGTGATGGGAGGCGGCTCCAACCTGATCGTGCGGGACGGCGGGGTCCGGGGCCTGGTGCTGGTGCTGGGCGAGGCCTTCTCCCGGGTGCGGGTGCGGGACGGGGTGCTGTACGCCCAGGCGGGGGCCCGGTTGGCCCAGGTAGGGGCGGCTGCCCAGCGGGCAGGGCTGTCGGGGCTGGAATTCGCGGCAGGCATCCCGGGCACGGTGGGGGGCGGCGTGGCCATGAACGCGGGCGCCTACGGCGGGGAGCTGAAGGATTGCCTGTTGTGGGCCCAGGTGCTGCTCCATGGCCAGCTGCTGCGCCTGGACCGGCAGCAGCTGGACATGGGCTACCGCACCAGCCGCGCGCTGCGGGAGGGCGGCGTGGTGCTGGGGGCGGCCTTCGCCCTAACCCCCGGCGATCCCCAGGCCATCGCCAGGCGCATGGGGGAATTGGCCGCCCTGCGCCGGGAAAAGCAGCCCCTGAACCTGCCCTCGGCGGGCTCCACCTTCAAGCGGCCGCCGGGTCACTTCGCCGGCGCCCTCGTCGAGGGGGCGGGGCTGAAGGGCCTGCGGGTCGGCGGCGCTCAGGTGTCGGAAAAGCACGCTGGGTTCGTGGTGAACGCAGGCGAGGCCACGGCCAGGGACGTGCTGGAGCTGATCCAGCAGGTCAAGGCCCGGGTGTGGGCCCGGTGGGGCGTGGCCCTGGAATGCGAGGTACGGGTGGTGGGCGAAGGGTGAGCATGGCCTTTTCCACCCAGGTGCGCCGGGAGGCGGCCCGGGTGCCGGTAGAAAAAAAATGCTGCGCCCGGGCGGAACTGGCCGCGGCGGTGCTGTGCTCCGGGGGATTGTCCTTTAAGGGCATGGGCCGGTACGGGCTGGCCATCTACGCGGACAGCAGCCAAACCGCCCAGCGCTACATCCAACTGCTGCGCCGGTTCTACCATTGTCAAGCCGCCCTGGGCGCGGTGGAAACCACCCGGCTGGGGGGCAGGGTGCGCTACGGCGTGCTGCCACCGGAGGGCGATATCCCCGGACTGCTGAAAGCCCTGCGGCTGCTGGACCCGGCCCAGCCCTTTGGCCTGCGGTCCACGCCTGCGCGGGATGTGGTGCAGGAACCCTGCTGCCGCCAGGCCTTTCTGCGGGGCGCGTACCTGACGGGGGGCTCCACGGGCAATCCCCAGAGGGCCTATCATATGGAGCTGGCGGTGAGCGAACCACAGCTGGCTCAGTTTTTGTGCCAACTGCTGGAAGAGCTGGGAGTCCCTGCCAAGGTGGCCACCCGCAAGACCCAACAGGTGGTGTATATCAAGGATGGGGATCACATGGCCCAGATGCTCACCCTGTTGGGGGCGCACCGGGCGCTGCTGGAGTTTGAAAACCTGCGGATTTACAAGGATATCCGCAACGAAGCCAACCGCCAGGCCAATTGCGACAGCGCCAACGTGGACAAGGTGGTTGCCGCTGCCCAGCGCCAGATCAGCATGATTCAGGTCATTGAGCGCAAAATGGGGCTGGATCAGCTTCCCCCGTCCCTGGAGGAGATCGCCCGGCTGCGCCTGGCCTATCCCGACGCCTCCCTGAGCGACTTGGGCGGTATGGTCACCCCGGCCCTTGGCAAATCCGGGGTAAGCGCCCGAATGCGCCGCCTGGAAGAAATCGCCCAGAGCCTGGTCAGCCAATAAACCAGAACCGCCGCCCCATCGTACCTTCCGCACCACCCCGCAACGGCCTGAACCAGCGCAGCGCCTACCGCCGCCGCGCCGGTTCAGGCCGTTGTCCCACCTACGCGCCAGCGAGGATGGCGGTTCCAAGGGGGGCCATCCCCCCTTGGCGGGGGTCCAGGGGCGAGGAGTCCCTGGCGGGGGCCCGGGGGCAGCGCCCCCGGCGCCGAGTCAGCCGCCCTATCCGGCGCGTTATCGAGCCCCACCGCATCCCCACATCCCCGGCCACCCCGGTCCCCCGTCTCCCCGTAATCCCCGTCACC
>DVHZ01000074.1 GCA_018711685.1 Candidatus Excrementavichristensenella intestinipullorum
CATCCCCCGCCCCTTCGCCCAGCTCCGGCAAAAGCGCCCAGTGCTCCACCCCTTTCCCGCACCATCACTCCATCCCACGCCACACAAGCAGAAGGAGGCGCAGCCTATGGCCGCCCTTTGGGATACGCTCATCTTCTATTTCAATTTTCCCTTTGTTCGCTATGCCCTGATCGCGGGGGCGCTGATTGCCCTGTGTTCCTCCCTGCTGGGGGTCACCCTGGTGCTCAAGCGCTTCTCCTTTATTGGCGACAGCCTGTCCCACGTAGCCTTCGGCGCCATGGCCATCGCCAGCATCCTCAGCGTGAACAGCGATATGCTGCTGGTGATGCCCGTCACCGTGGCCTGTGCGGTGCTGCTGCTGCGCAAAAACGGGGCGGTCAACCTGCGGGGAGACGGTGCGCTGGCCATGCTGTCGGTGGGGGCGCTGGCGCTGGGGTATCTGGTGCTCAACCTGTTCGCCACCTCCTCCAACCTGACCGGAGACGTGTGCTCCACCCTGTTCGGCTCCACTTCCATCCTCACCTTGACCCTGGCCGAGGTCTGGCTGTGCGCGGCCATGTCCCTCCTGGCGGTGGGAGCGGTGGTCTTTTTCTACCACAAGATATTCGCCATCACCTTCGACGAAACCTTTGCCGCCGCCACCGGGGTCAACGCCGCCCTGTACGGCACCGCTGTGGCGGCGGTCACCGCCGTGATCATCGTGCTGGCCATGAACCTGGTGGGATCCCTGCTCACCTCCGCCCTGGTGGTGTTCCCCGCCCTGTCGGCCATGAAGCTGTTCAAGAGCTACCGGGGGGTGGTGATCTGCTCGGCGGTGCTGTCGGTCTCCTGCGCCCTGACGGGCATCCTCATCGCCATCCTGGGCTCCACTCCGGTGGGCTCCACCATCGTGGCCGTGGACATCGCCGCCTACCTGATCTGCTGGGGCGCGGCCAAAATCATGAGAACTGGGAGGAAAACATCATGAAAAAGCTGCTAGCGTTGATCCTATCCCTATGCCTGGTCCTTTCCGGCTGCTCGGTCCAGCAGGTTCAGCAGGATTCCAGCGCCTCTTCCCAATCCCAGCCATCCGCCCAAGAGGCCCAGGCGGCGCAAGCGGAAGCGGTGGACCTGGATTTTACCCGCATGAGCTCCACCATGGTCTACGCCTACGTGTACAACATCGTATGCTCCCCTGAAGATTTTCTGGGCCAGCGCTTTCGCATCGGCGGCATCAGCGATCAGAGCTACTGGGACCAGACCGACACGGTATACCATTACGTGGTCATCAAGGACGCCACTGCCTGCTGCGCCCAAGGCCTGGAATTTGTGCTCACCAGCGAGGACGACGCCTATCCCCTGCCCGGCGCGGACATCGAGATCAGCGGCGAATGGGCCCAATACGAGGAGGACGGGGAAATCTACTTCCACATCCTGGCCGACCAGATCGTCCTCACATGAGCTTGCGGCCCCGCGTCCCAGGGCCGGAGCGGCGGAATCAAGGCTTGGAGCCCGGCGCTTGCGGATACGGCGCCGGGCTCACGGGCCCAGTCCCCTCAGGGCCGGGGGCTCGGGGCGGCAGGCTCACAGGGCCAGGTCTCCCGGCCTATAGCCCGGGGGCAGGGGCTCCTCCTGCTGGAACACCACCTGGGGGTCCTCCAGGGCGGGCAGGAAGGCGGCCCAGGGGATGGGGTCGAACTCGCAGGCGTAGGCGCTGCTGCCGAACCAGCCCCCTTCCCGGGCCCGCAGGTGCATATCTCGGGCGAACTTGGTCATGTTGCTGCAATCGTGTACCGCCAGGGGCCAGCCCTCCCGGCCGGCCATCCCCATCAATTGGAGGGTCAGGTTTCGGCTCCAGATGGGGGACAGGTAGCCCAGCCGGGTCATATACAGGCTTTCGCCCCAGTAGTTTTCCAGGTTGTTGGGGTTCAGGTGCAGCTCGGCGCAGTTGATAAAGTCGATGCCGGCGCCCAGGATGCGGTCCTGATTGTCCAAAAATCCCTGGAAGAATTGGGGGGTCATGGGGGTTTCCACCCCCACCCGGGGGATGTATTCCTTGGCCGCGGCCATGGCCTCCATCACCGGCCGGGCGCAGCCGGTGGCCCCCAGGTTAAAGCGCAGCTCGTCCAGCCCGGCCCGGCCCAGGGCCTTCAGGTTCTGGGGCGTGGCCAGGGTGCCGTTGGTGTACATGTGCTGGTAGACCCCGGCCCGGTGGAATTTTTCGATGAGGGGATAGTACACCTGGATCTCCATAAAGGGCTCCAGGTATACGTAGGCCACCCCGGTGGGCCGCTTATGGACGCGCAGCAGCAGGTCCACGTCCTCCAGGGCGTACTTGGCGCCCCCGATCTCCCACAGCCCCTCCCCCACCGGCGGCTGCTGGTCCAGCTCCCCGTAGTTATAGCAGAAGGGGCAGGCGATGTTGCACCGGTTGGTGCGCCGCACCGCCCCCAGCCCGCTGCCCAGCAGGCAGGAGCGGCAGCCCTGAGGGAATTTGTCCGGGTCGCCCACGTACAGGGTGCGGCCCTCCAGGGTGCGCAGCCCCGGTATGGCCTCCAGCATGGGCCGGCGCATGGCCTGCACCGCCTCCTCGATCTGCCGCAGCGCCCCGTAGCCGATCTCCAGCTGCCGGGGGGACAGCCCCTGCTCCGGGGGCAGCTGGGCAAAGAACTCAAACCAGGTCAGGGCGTCCTTCTTGGATATTTTCACCGCTTTGCCTCCTTGGGGCCCTCACAGGCGAAGGCCCTTGATGTCCTTGATTCGGGAGAGAATCACGTTGACCTGAGCGCTGACCAGCCCGGGCAGCGGGTCCACCGTTTCCCGCAAAAACCGCTCCAGCTCCCCCTGCCCGGCGGCCACCGCGTGGACGTGGAGGCGGCAGTCCCCGGTCATGCGGTAGAGCTGGGTCACCTCCGGACAGCCGGCCAAGACCTGCTGGACTTGGCTTAGGGCATCCGGCTTGGTCTGGATATCCAAATAGCAGGACACCGCCCCGCTGAGCTTCTGGGGGTCGATCACCACGGTATACCCCTCGATGATCCCCCGCTGCTGCAGCTGATCCATGCGGGCCTTCACCGCCACCCGGGACACCCCCACCCGTTCCCCGATTTGGGAATAGGAATACCGGGCGTTGCCCAGCAGCGCCTCCAGGATCTTTCTGTCCAGCTGGTCCAATCCCTCCAAATACACCGGCCTCACCTCTCCACGAGTATAGCATATCCCTTGGGTTTTTTCAATACGAAAGTATTTGCTTGCTATACGAATGAATATGTGGTATAATCGCTTCGGTTTTGAAATATCATTCTTGCGAGGCGTTTGGTCATGTATCGGGACCTGACCCAGGGCGGCATCGGCAGGACGTTGGTGCTGTTCTCCCTGCCCATGATCGCGGGCAACCTGCTCCAGCAGCTGTACAACATCGCCGACACCCTCATCGTGGGGCGGTTCCTGGGCGCCAACGCCCTGGCCGCCGTGGGCTCGGCCTATACCCTGATGACCTTCCTCACCTCCATCCTGCTGGGGCTGTCCATGGGGGCGGGGGCGCTGTTTGCCATCTACCAGGGCCAGGGGGACCGGGAAAAGCTGCGGGGCGGCATGGTGCAGGCCTTTTGCCTCATCGCCCTGCTTACGGCGGCCCTCACCTGGGCTTCCTACCTGTGCATCGACGGCATCATGGCCTTTTTGCGGGTGCCCCAGGCAATCTATCCCCTGATGCGGGATTACCTGCTCATCATCTTTTCCGGGCTGGCGGCCACCGCCCTGTACAACTTTTTCGCCTCCCTGCTCCGGGCCCTGGGCAATTCGGCGGCGCCCCTGGCCTTTCTGGCGGTTTCGGCGCTGCTGAACATCGGCCTGGACCTGGCCTTCGTGGTGGGGCTGGGCTGGGGCGTGGCGGGGGCTGCGGGGGCCACGGTGCTGGCTCAATACGTCTCCGGCCTGGGCCTGGCCCTGTACGTGGGGCTGACCCAGCGCCAACTGCTGCCCGCCCGGCGGCACTGGACCTGGAACCGGCCGGTGCTGGCGGATATGGGGCGATTGTCCCTGCTCACCTGCGCCCAGCAATCGGTGATGAACCTGGGCATTCTCATGGTCCAGGGCCTGGTGAACAGCTTCGGCCCCACGGTGATGGCGGCCTTTGCCGCGGCGGTGAAGATCGACTCCTTCGCCTACATGCCGGTGCAGGATTTCGGCAACGCCTTTTCCACCTTTGTCTCCCAGAATTACGGGGCGGGCAAGTTCCAGCGCATCCGGGAGGGCGCCCGCCGGGCCCTTATCCTGTCGGCGGCCTTCTCCCTGGCCATCTCCGCCCTGGTGATCCTGCTGGCCCGGCCCCTGATGCTGCTGTTCGTCCAGCCCCAGGAGACCCAGATCCTGGCCCACGGGGTGACCTATCTGCGCATCGAGGGCGCCTTTTACTGGGGCATCGGCTGCCTGTTCCTGCTGTACGGCTTCTTCCGGGCGGTGAAGCAGCCGGCGGTGTCGGTGCTGCTCACCTGCGTTTCCCTGGGGCTACGGGTGGCCCTGGCCTACCTGTTGGCCGGCCCCGTGGGGGTGACGGGCATATGGGCCTCCGTTCCCATCGGCTGGGTGCTGGCCGACGCCACCGGCCTGCTGTTCTACCGCCGCTGGAAGCGCCAAACCTGTCCCCCCGCCCCGCCTTCTCAGCCCTGACCGGCGCTCCCCCTGCCCCGGCCTTTCCGCCTCCGGGCCCCAATCCATATCCCGTCTCGCCCGTCAGGTCCCAGGCTCTCCCCGGGGCCGCTTTTCGCTTCCGGGCCCCGCTTCCTTGTCCCTGTGTTCTTCTTTCCAGGCCCTGATTTGCTCCAGCCGCTCCCCGTATTGGGCCTCCATGCCCTGATCCGTGGGCCGGTAATAGCGCCGGTCCTTCAGGGAATCGGGCAGGCATTGCAATGTGGTCAGCTTATCCGGGGCGTCGTGGGCGTATTGATAGCCCTTGCCGTAGTGCAGCTGGCGCATCAGATCGGTGGGGGCGTTGCGGATGACCAGGGGCACCGGCTCGGCCAATTGGGCCAGAGCATCCCTTCTGGCCCCCTCGTAGGCGGTGTACAGGGCGTTGGACTTGGGCGCCAGGGCCATGTACACCACCGCCTGGGTCAGGTGTACCCCGCATTCGGGCATGCCCAAAAAGTGGCAGGCCTGGTAGGCGGCCACCGCCACCTCCAGCGCCCGGGGATCGGCCAGGCCCACGTCCTCGCTGGCGAAGCGCACCACCCGCCGGGCCACGTAGAGGGGGGCCTCCCCCGCCTCCAGCATCCGGCACAGCCAGTACACCCCGGCGTCCGGGTCGGAGTTGCGCATGGACTTGTGCAGGGCGGAGATCAGGTTGTAATGCTCCTCTCCCTTTTTATCGTAGAGCAGGGACTTGCGGGAAATGCACTGCTCCAGGGTCTCCCGGCTCACCTGGATGGAGCCGTCGGGCTGCATGTCCCCGTTGAGGGCGGCCATCTCCAGGGTGGACAGGGCGGTGCGGGCGTCCCCGTTGGCAAAAGCGGCGATCATGTCCAGCAGATCCTCCTCCATCCGCACCCCCATGGGGCCCAGTCCCCGCTGCTCTACCAGGGCCCGCTTCAGCAGTCCGGCCAGCTCCCCCTGCTCCAGGGCGTGGAGCACGAACACCTTGCACCGGGAAAGCAGGGCGCTGTTCACCTCAAAGGAGGGGTTTTCCGTGGTGGCCCCGATGAGCACGATGCTGCCCTTCTCCACAAAGGGCAAAAAGGCGTCCTGCTGGGCCTTGTTGAACCGGTGAATCTCGTCCACGAACACGATGGTGTTCTCCCCAAAGCGGCGGTTGTCCTGGGCCCGCTGCATCACCTCCCGAATCTCCTTGATGCCGCTGGTGACAGCGGAGAAATCGATAAAGGCGGCCTTGGTGCGCCCGGCGATGATCCGGGCCAGGGTGGTTTTGCCCACGCCTGGCGGCCCCCAGAAGATCATGGAGGGGATGTGGTCGCCCTCGATGAGCCGGCGCAGCACCTTGCCCGGCCCCAACAGGTGCTGCTGCCCCACGAATTCTTCCAACGTCTTGGGCCGCATCCGGTCGGCCAGGGGCTGAACGCCGCCGCCCTGGCCCCACAGCGTGGTCTGCTCCATAGAATTCACTTCCTTCTTTCCTTCATTATAGGCCCCAAAGGCGCGGTTGGCAAGGGCGTTTCCCTTGACAGGGCGCGCCTTTTCATTGTATGATAGGCATAAAGTCCAGTGGGAATAGGATGGAGGCGGCTATGAAACAGGATATGATTGCGGTACTGGATCTGGGAGGACAGGACAACGTCCAGGTGGCCCGGGCCCTGCGGGAAAAGGGCGTGTATAGCGAGATTCATCCCCACGACATCGCGCTGGAAGCCCTCAAGGCGCTGCCGGGCATCCGGGGCTTCATCGTCAACGGCGGGGAGAACCGGGTGGTCAACGGCGTGAGCATCGACGTGGACCCGGCCCTGTACACCCTGGGCCTTCCCTTCCTGGTGGTCAACCATCGGGGCAGCCGGCCCAACGACCTGGAGGCCTGGCCCCTGGATATGGGCCCGGCCCTTCAGGACTTTATCGCCCGGTGCGGCGCCCAGGCCAATTGGTCCATGGAGAACTTCATCGAGGACCAGGTGGCCCTCATCCGCCAGCAGGTAGGGGACGGCAAAGTGCTGCTGGCCCTGTCCGGCGGCGTGGATTCCAGCGTGGTGGCGGCGCTGCTGCTGCGGGCCATCGGGGATAAGCTCACCTGCGTCCACGTGAACCACGGCCTGCTGCGCAAAGGCGAGCCGGAGCAGGTGGTGCGGGTGTTCCGCCAGGAGCTGGGCGCCAACCTGATCTACGTGGACGCGGTGGACCGTTTCCTGGACAAGCTGGCGGGCGTCAGCGACCCGGAGCAAAAGCGCAAGATCATCGGCGCGGAATTCATCCGCGTGTTCGAGGAAGAGGCCCGCAAGCTCAGCGGCATCGACTTCCTGGCCCAGGGCACCATCTACCCGGACATCATCGAGTCGGGCACCAAGACCGCCAAGGCGGTGAAGGCGCACCACAACGTGGGCGGCCTGCCCAAGGACCTGCAGTTCTCCCTGGTGGAGCCGCTGAAGTACCTCTTTAAGGACGAGGTCCGCGCCTGCGGCGTGAAACTGGGCCTCCCCCACGACATGGTGTACCGCCAGCCCTTCCCGGGCCCCGGCCTGGGCGTGCGCTGCCTGGGGGCCATCACCCGCCAGCGCCTGGAAATCGTCCGGGAGAGCGACGCCATTTTGCGGGAGGAATTCGCCCGCCACGGCCTGGACAAAAAGGTGTGGCAATACTTTACCGTGGTTCCCGACTTCCGGGCGGTGGGCGTGCGGGGCCATGCCCGGGCCATGGAGTACCCGGTCATCCTGCGCGCGGTAAACACGGTGGACGCCATGACCGCCACGGTGGAACCGCTGCTGTTCCCCGTCCTGGCCTCCATCACCCAGCGCATCCTGGCCGAGGTCCCCGGCGCCGGCCGCGTGCTGTACGACCTCTCCCCCAAGCCCCCGGCAACCATCGAGTGGGAATAAGCGAAACGCGGCGGGAAAGCCCAAAAACCCTCCAAAGCGCGGGCGGGGTGCTTTGCCCATTCCCCATGGGATAGCCCTCGCCGCACGCCCCCCAAAAAATCGGGCAGCTCCCGCCCCGGTCCCCATCCTCTGGCGCAGCGCGAAAAGGTCTGACGGATTTTTCCTGTCCGTTGGACCTTTTTTGTTGTGCTCCCATTCATCCGAACGCCCTGATTTGATTCCCCCACAGCCTTTGCCCCCTGCCCGGCTTCGCCAATCCCTTCGCCGCCGCAGCCGCCCCCCTAACGCCTTCCCCGCGTCCCTCCGCAGTCTTCGCCCCCACCGTTTGCCGCCCAATGTGGACTGCCCCGCCGCACAGGGATAAAGCCCAATCGGCAGATATGAAGTTGAGTTTTTTACGAAAAAGTGATAAAATAAATCCAAGTATTCCCTATTTTGGCGGGAAAAAATGGCCATCCGGAGGGGTTATCCCATCTGGCCATAGCGCGAGAAGGCGCGCCGGGCTCCGCGAAGGGCAATGGCCGGTTTTCGTGCCAAGGGGATCACCCATCTCGAGCAAATCGCCCATGTTGCCACGGAAAGCAGGGGCGCCGATTTTCCGCGTGCCGGGGCGGAGGATATTCTGGAATTTGTTCCAGGGGAAAAGGAAGGAAAAGCAGCATGAGCCTGAGTGCCAACGTAAGCGAAAAAGCCGCCCTGATCTGGGCGATTGCAGATAAACTGACCGGCGTATACAAGCCCCATGAATACGGCGAAGTGATCCTGCCCCTCACGGTGATCCGCCGCTTCGACTGCATCCTGGCCGATACCAAGGATGAGGTGCTGGAGAAGTTCGAGGCCGTAAAGAATCTCCCCATGCGGGATGTGCTGCTGCGCAACGCCTCCGGCAAGGCGTTCTACAACACCAGCAGGTTCACCTTTGAGCGGCTGCTGGACGATCCGGACAACATCGAGGCCAACTTCCGGGACTACCTGAACGGCTTCTCGGAGAACGTCCAGGACATCCTGCAAAAGTTCAAGTTTGACGGCCAGATCGCCACCATGGCCAACAAGGGCATCCTCTACATCGTCATCAAGGAGTTCACCACCCCCAAGGCCAACCTGCACCCGGATGTGATTTCCAATCTGGAGATGGGCTACATCTTTGAAGAGATCATCCGCCGCTTCTCCGAGTCCCACAACGAGGACGCCGGGCAGCACTACACCCCCAGGGAAGTGATCCAGCTGATGGTCAACATCCTGTTCTGCGATGACAACGACATGCTGTCCGGCAGCAACGTGGTCAAGACCATCTATGAAATAATCATGCTGATATGGAGCCAAGGTATAGGCAAAATTAAAAAGTGCGCCTTTGCGGTGTAAAACAGTCGTTGCGGTGTAAAATCCGAAGCGGCTGTTTTCATATGCACAGAAAAGCTCCTCACCGCCGTAATGGTAGTGAGGAGCATCTGTTTTCATTGGCTTCGCCGTGGACTAAACTGTGGAATATCTATAATGATTTCAGTGTCATCCAGAAATGTTACCTTCATGGTTCGTTGCCGCCCGATGTGAATGGTTTTAATCGCTATAATGGCATCTGACTGAGAAAATTGAATTTTGTTAGGCAGACGGTGAAGCGCTTCTGTAATTCGTTCATATCGATTATCGGTCATGCCCGGTAGCTCTTGCAGTATCTTTCTGATTGCGGATGGCACATAAGGTTTTTGTGCCACGGCCGTTGCCATCACCTGTCGGAGCAAAATTTGAAATTGCTCATCGTAGATATGGCAGTTGCCACATTTTTGCCCTCTCCAGCGGCTGCTGCATTCCCACACTCGATCATTATAGGTACCATGATCTGTTTGCCTTTTAATGTGTCCATCCAATCACTCTCCTTCAGGGCATAGAAAAAGCACCGCCGAAGCGATGCTCTCAAAACCATATTATCAAATGTCACTTGTTCCTCTTTCCTGTGTTACCTGTCCCCCGGACTTCTTCATGATAGAAATAATCTACGATGACCGGATGGCCCTGCGGCACTCTGCCATAGGGCATTTCGTTATCCACAAAGGGACAGTCATATTTCTTCGCCATCTCTTCAGCTTTTTTCTCCAGCGATTTGAAATAGCTGCGGTTATGATGGTTGTAAATTTCATCGTACAACGGCACGAGGGAAGGATACCTTTCAGCGATATAGTCCAGGATCGTTTTCTTGAAGCCGCCCCGCAGGTTCAGGTTTTCCAGCCAGAACAGGTCGCACTGATCCTTGACACGCTCAAATATCGCTTCAAAATCAGTGATGCCAGGAAATACGGGGGAGACAAAGCAGACGGTGCGGATGCCTGCGGCATAGACCTGTTTCATGGCGGCCAGCCGCCGTTCTATACTGACAGCACTATCCATATCATTTTTGAATTCCTCGTTCAGAGTGTTGATCGACCATGATACTGTGACCTGTCCCAGCTCTTTGAGCAAATCAATATCACGCACAACAAGATCGGATTTGGTGCAAATCAGAATGTCGGCACCGCTGCCTCTGAGCTGCTGAAGCAGCTTTCTTGTACTGCCAAACTGCTCCTCCTGAGGAAGGTAGCCGTCGGTCACGGAACCGATGACGATGCGCTGTCCGGCGTACTTTTTTGGATTTTTGATCTCCGGCCAGTGCTTGATATCCAAAAAGGTGCCCCAATCCTCCGTATGCCCGGTAAAACGCTTCATGAAAGAGGCGTAGCAGTACTTACAGCCATGAGTGCAGCCTACATAGGGATTGACCGAATAGCCTCCCACTGGCAGGCTGGATTTGGTCATGATATTCTTTGTCTCAACCTCTCCGATCAGGATGCCGTTCATCTCTACTTGTGCCATGTTCTCTGCACCTCCAACACC
>DVHZ01000075.1 GCA_018711685.1 Candidatus Excrementavichristensenella intestinipullorum
GCCTTCTCCTTGGCCTGTTGAAACAGATCCCGCACCTTTGAAGCACCCATTCCCACAAACATCTCCACAAACTCCGAGCCGGAGATGGAGAAAAACGGCACGTTGGCCTCACCGGCCACCGCCTTGGCCAGCATGGTCTTGCCGGTGCCCGGAGGGCCCACCAGCAGGATACCCTTCGGCATGGAGGCGCCGGCCTCAGTGTACTTCTGTGGGTTGTGGAGGTAGTCCACAATCTCCTGCAGGCTCTCCTTGGCCTCATCCTCACCGGCCACATCGGCAAAATGGATGCCCTGGGTGGAGGGAACATAGACTTTGGCGCTGCTCTTGCCCATGCCGAAGGTCATGGCGTTCTTGCCTCCAGCCTGGCTCATCAGCTTTTTGCTCATGTACTGCCCCAGGCCCACGAAGATCAGGATGGGCAGAATGGTGGTCATGAACAGGGTGAGCAGGGGGGACGCCGGTTCCTCGATGACCCGGCCGAACTGGGCGCCGGATTCATGGAGGCGTTCGGTCAGGGTGGGGTCCTCCATGGGGCCGGTGCGGTACACCACCGCGCCTTCCTTATCGGTGAACAGGATCTGGGTATCCTCCACCTGCACCACGCCGATGTTCTTCTCCTCGATCAGGTCCATGAAGGCGCCGTAATCCACCTCCACCACCTGGTTTTTGGAGATCATGGGGGTAATCAGGATGTTGAACAGGAAAATGATGAGCAACACGATCCCGTAGTAATAGAGCAGGGATTTTTTGGGCGATTTGACTTCTTTCATGGCGTTCTCCCTTCCTCTCGCTGGAGCAGTTGGGCGTCGATGGCTTCCATGGACAGCAGCAGGGCCCGGTCCGCCGCCTGCTGGGCGAAGTCCAGGGCGTACTCCGCCAGCAAAATCTTCTCCTCCGCCCCGGCCTGTCCGTCCGGATTTTGGTCCGTCATGGCCTGTACTTTGGCCTTGCTCTCCCGGATGATTCCCTCGATCCTTCCGTAGTCCTGGGCCAAAATGGCTGCCAGTCCCGACTTGGACCCCAATAGGTTGTCCCGCAGCGCCGATTCCGACGCCGCGCATTCCGCCGCCAGGGCGTTGATCTCCCGGCGCAATTGCCGGTGCCCGGCGGTTTCGCTCATGTGAACGCGGCTGTGCAGCTTGCCGACCCTGTCGTCCAGCTGGCACAATTTAATCCAGAGAATTTCGTGGGCCATCTTTCCACCTCCTTACGCCCTTTATTCTACCCCCCTTACCCTCCGGCGGCAATGGCCACAAATCCCCCCGTGTATAGACACAAGGGCCCGTGTGTCAAAATTTTTGACACACGGGCCTTTATGTCAAGCCCAACATGGCCGGAATGCGCCAGTCCTGGGACGATCGCCTATGACGCGGAGCTAAGCCAGGGGGGAGATGCCCTCGGTCATCAGGCGGAACACGGTGTGGACGATGGCGTCCAAGTTTTGGGTATCGGTTTGAGTCCAGCCCCGCAGCAGGCCCATCACCGCCTGGCTGTGGTAGCGCAGGATGAGGGATACTTCAAAGCGGGTGCAGCTGCGGTAGAGGCCCTTTTGGTCGCACACCTGCTCAAAGAGGTGCTGGGTATGCTCCTGCAAAAGCCGCTCCAGCTGGTCCCGATAGTTGCTCTGCATCCCCTTTTTCATGTAGGGCAAGGCGTTGATGGCCACCACGAACAGGTACTTGAGCCAGGCTTCCCCGCTTTCCACCACGTCGAACTGGGCCACGGTGCGCTGGGCGTCCTGCTCCAGCATCCAGCGGAACAGCGCGGGGATGTCCTCAAAGTGGTAGTAAAAGGCCTGACGGGTGATCTGGCACGCCTCCACGATATCCTTCACCGTCAGTTTTCTTACGCCTTCTTCCATCAAAAGGGTTTTCGCCGCCTGGGCAATGGTTTCCTTCATATCCACCGCCATCTCTTTCGCCCCCTTCCCCCGCGCCAGCCTCCGGCAGCGCAAGCCTATTGTATCACGTTTATGCCCAAAACAAAATACCCCGCGCCTTTCCCCACACAAGCGAACCAGGAAAATCATAGGGGGAGAAAAAAATATGGGCGCCGGGGCAAGCCGGTCCAGGGGGATTACCCTGTGCTTAGGGCGTTCTGAAAAGAGCATTTCCGCCCGCCTGTGCTACATGGGCTTGACCCGGGAAGCGCCCTTTTCGCTGCGCGGAAGGTGGGGCAGGCGATATAGGATTGGGAAGGATGCCGGGGCGGCGTCCTTCCCAATCAATTTTTCTCCTCTAGGGAGCCGGAGGAGCGGCGGCTTTGCGCCATGGCGGAGCCCCAGCCCCGGATGCCCCCAGGCGTTTGGGTTTTGGCCTCATTGGGTCAATTGCCGCAATGCGGGGCGGTTGGCGAACACCTCCATCAGCGCCGCCATGAAGCATACCTTCACCGCGCTGGCCAGGATTTCCTCGATGACCCGGGGAATCCACAACACGCCGAAGGGCAGCAGCTTCCAGGAGGCGTACACCGTCTCCCGCAGGATGACCGTGTTGATGGTGGTGACCACCAGTCCGCTACCCACCACCGCCAACAGCATGGCCAATACGCCGGCGCGGCCGCTGTTGGGCAGCAGGCGCCGGGCCAGCCAGTCGGCCAAAAGCAGGAGGAAACCCAGGGCGGCGCAGCCCAGAGGGCCCGCCGTGACGCTAATCAGGTATGTGGCCAGGTTGCCGCCGGGGTCCTTGGTGTCCGCCGTGCGGGTCACCAACATGCGGCCTATGGGGCTAAGGGCCGCCTCTTTGGCCTGCTGGGGGTCAACCTGCTGGTAATAACCGGCGTCTATGCCGTCCATCCGGAGCATAATCAGGCTGGCCAGCCCCGCCGCCAGCAGGAGGACGCTCAGCAATATGACCGCCCAACGCAGCCCCCGGTCGCTGCGGCGGCGCAAGCCCCGGTAGCTCAAGCCCCGCAGAAAGCCGCTGAGGGCCGCCGTCAGGGTCAGCAGGGGCATAAAGGCGCCGGTGGGCTTAATCAGGTATCCCAGCAGGTCGCTGAGCCCCGACACCGCCGCGCCGTAAAAGGGGCCGAACAGCAGGGAGGGCATCATGGAAAAGACGCCCGATATGCCTACGCTCATGCCGTTTTGCCCAAAGAGGGGAATCTGAAAGGAAAAAAAGGTCTTGAGCACCAGGGCGATGCTCAAAAACAGCGCCGACACCGCCATGCGGCGCAAGGAGGAAGAAGCCTTCGTCATGGATCAACACGCCCCTTTTTTATTCCGCCGGTGGCTAGGGGATCATCCTGTCACGTCAAAACACCTCCTGTCATGCAGCACAGCCGCATAACAGGAGGCGACGCAAAAAGCCTCTTCCCATGCAGCAGCGGGATGCGGGCCTCGCACCGCGAGCGCTTACGCTCTTCGTCCCTCCGGCAACTCCCCGTCCGGCGAGCACTAAAGTACCTGCGTACAACGCGCGAGACCCTACTCTGCCATAAGTAGCGTATTCATGGTATCTCAAACGGGCCGGTTTGTCAATGGAAAAAAGGCGGCGGTCCAGGAAAAGAACACGGGAAAAACGGGAAAAACGGGAAAAACGGGGAAAACGGGGAAACGGGGAAACGGGGAAAACGGCGCTCCTTCTCCCCCGTCCCAGGCGGCCTTGGTCCGGGACGGGGGCAGGAGCAGGACGGGGCCGTGGCCCATAGACCTTTAGCTCCCCAGCACGCCGCCGGACTCGATGCCCCAATTGATGTCCCGGATGTCGTAGGGGGTGGTCTGGTAGACGAAATAGTTGAGCCAATTGGAGAAGAGCAGGTTGGCGTGGCTGCGCCAGGTGACCCGGGGCGGACGGGTCTCGTCGCCGTCGGGGAAATAATTTTCCGGCAGGTCGATGGCCAAGCCCGCCTCCTTGTCCCGCTGGTATTCCCGCTTCAGGGTGTCCGCGTCGTACTCCGAATGGCCGGTGATAAAGATCTGCCGCCCCTTGTCGGTGGCCATGGCGTACACGCCCGCCTGGGGGGAGGAGGCCAGGATCTTCAGCTGGGGCACCGCCTCCACGTCCTCCCGGCGGATGGAGGTATGGCGGGAGTGAGGAGCCATGAAGGTATCGTCGAACCCCCGCAGCAGCATGGAACTGCGCCGCTCCACCACGTGGGGATACACGCCAAACAGCTTTTTATCCAAGGGTACCTTGGGAATGCCGTAGTGGTAGTACAGCCCGGCCTGGGCGCCCCAGCAGATGTGCAGCGTGGAGTGTACGTGGGACTTGCTCCACTCCATCACCTGGCACAGCTCATCCCAGTAGTCCACCTGCTCAAAGGGCATCTGCTCCACCGGCGCGCCGGTGATCACCAAGCCGTCGAACTTCTCTTCCTTGATCTCGTCGAAGGTCTTATAGAAGGAGAGCATGTGCCGCTGGGGGGTATTGCGGCTGACGTGGCTGCGGGTATTCAGCAGGGTGAGCTCCACCTGCAGGGGCGTATTGCCCAGCAGACGGGCGAACTGGGTTTCGGTGATGATCTTGGTGGGCATCAGGTTGAGCAGGGCGATGTGCAGGGGGCGGATGTCCTGGGTCATGGCCCGGGTCTCGGTGATGACGAAGATATTTTCCCCCAGCAGCGTTTCTGTTGCCGGGAGCTGATTGGGGATTTTAATGGGCATAAAACCGCCTCCTTACGCCTGTTGGGATTTTTCCAGGGCCTGATCGATGTCCGCCAGGACGTCCTCAATGTGCTCGATGCCGATGGACATGCGGATCATGTCGGCGCCGATGCCCCCCGCCTCCAGCTGGGCGTCGGTAAGCTGGCGGTGGGTGGTGCTGGCCGGGTGCAGCACGCTGGTGCGGGCGTCGGCCACGTGGACCACGATGGCGGCCAGGCGCAGGCTGTCCATGAACTTCATGGCCGCCCTGCGGCCGCCCTTCACCCCGAAGGAAACCACCCCGGAAGCGCCGCCCTTCAGGTACTTTTGGGCCTTGGCGTACTGGTCCGATTGGGGCAGGAGGGGATAGTTCACCCAGTTCACCAGGGGATGCTTCGCCAAATGCCGGGCCACGGCCAGGCCGTTGGCGCTGTGCCGCTCCATCCGAAGGGCCAATGTCTCCAGGCCCTGGTTCAGCAGGAAAGCGGCCAGGGGCTGGGGGGTGGCGCCCAGGTCCCGCATCAGCTGCACCCGGGCCTTGGTGATGTAGGCGGCTTTGCCGAAATCCCGGGTGTAGACCACGCCGTGATAGCTCTCGTCGGGCTGGGTGAGCTCGGGGTACCGGCCCGAGGCGGCCCAGTCGAACCGGCCGCCGTCCACCACGGCGCCGCCCACCACGCTGGCGTGGCCGTCCATGTATTTGGTGGTGGAGTGGACCACGATATCGGCGCCGAAGTCGAAGGGCCGGCACTGGATGGGGGTGGCGAAGGTATTGTCCACGATCAGGGGCACCCCGTGGCGGTGGGCCAGGTTGGCGTAGCGCTCAATATCCAGCACCGTGAGGGCCGGGTTGGCGATGGTCTCCCCGAACACCAAGCGGGTGTTCTCGTCGAACAGGGCGTCCACCTCCTGGTCGGTCATGTCCTCGGTGATGAACCGGGCCTGGATGCCCATGCGCTTCATGGTGACGGCGAACAGGTTGATGGTGCCGCCGTAGATGGTGGACAGGCAGATGAAGTTTTGCCCCGCCTGGCAGATGTTGAACACCGCCATCAGGTTGGCCGCCTGGCCGGAAGAGGTGCACATGGCCCCCACGCCCCCTTCCAGGGCGTTGATCTTCTCCTCCACATAGGCTACCGTGGGGTTGGATATCCGGGTATACATGTGGCCGGGCACGCTCAGGTCGAACAGCTTGCCCAGATGCTCGGCGCTATCGTATTTATAGGTGGTGCTTTGGTAGATGGGCAGCACCCGGGGCTGGCTATTCTCCGGCACATAGCCGGCTTGGACGCACTGGGTTTCAAGACGCGGGTTATTCATGGCGCGATCCTCCCCTGATAAAATTGGTCATGAAAAAGCGGCCGTTCCTCCATTGGCACGGCCGCTCTTCTTGCGAAATCTGCGCGGGGTGCGCGATCAAACGCGCCGCCCCAGCCCACCGAAGGCCCGGCCGCCCGTTTCCGCGCACATGTACATCAAGCGCCGCAAAAACACGCGAATCCCTCCTTCAGCCGGTTTTATCGAGTATAGCGCAAAGGCCGAGGGCTTGTCAAGTTAATTGCAGGTTTGGCGCGCCCGGGTTCCGGCCCGGCGGGACATGGCCCTTATGAGGGGAGCAATCCTTTCCTGCCCGGCGGGACGGGGCGCATGATGGGGGCAATCCTTTCCTGCCCGGCGGGCGCGGGGCTAATACTGGTATTTCTTTTGCTTGAGGGCAAAGAACAGGGCCGTCAGCGCCACCGCCATCACCTCGGCCACCACGATGGACACCCATACCCCGTCGATGCCCCACGCCAGGGGCAGCAGCAGCACGGCGGCGACTTGGAACACCATGGTGCGCAAAAAGGAGATGAGGGCGGAGGTGAGCCCGTCGTTGAGGGCGGTGAAGAAGCCGGAGCCGAAGATGGCGAAGCCCATGAAGGGGAAGGCTATGGCGAAAACCCGAAACCCGGATATGGTCAACGCCGTGAGGCCGGCGTCGTAGCCCACGAACAGCCGGGCCAGGGGCCCGGCCAGCAGCTGGGCCGCCGCCACCATGCACAGCCCAAAGACGCCGGTCATCAGCAGGCTCTTGCGCAGCAGCCCCCGCAGCTCGGCGTGATCGCCCGCCCCGTAGTGATAGCTGACCACGGGCGCCGTGCCGATGGAATAGCCGATGAAGGCGCCGGAAAAGATCATGCTCACGTACATCATCACCCCATAGGCGGCCACCCCGTTTTCCCCCGCGAAGCGCAGCAGCTGCATGTTGTACAGCATCCCCACCACGTTCATGGAAATATTGCTCATGAACTCGGAGGAGCCGTTGGTGCAGGCCTTGCCCAGGGCGGCCAGGTCCAGCTCGGCCTTGCCCAGGCGCAGAATGCTGTCATTTTTCCGGGCAAAATAGACCAGGGGAATGGCGCCGCCTACCACCTGGCTCAGGGCAGTGGCCAGAGCGGCGCCGGCCAACTTATAGGCCTGGGGTAGCAAAATGACCAGCAGGGCATCCAGGGCCATGTTGGTAAGCCCGGAGGACAGGGTGACCGCCAGGCCCAGCTGGGGCTTTTCGGCGGTGACGAAAAAGCTTTGGAACAGCAGCTGAAGCACGTAAAAGGGCAGCGCCGCCAGAATGATGCGGGCGTATACCACGCTGTTGTCCAGCAGTTCCCCCTGGGCTCCCAGCAGCGCGGCGATGGGCCGAATGAAGGCGATACCCAGCGCCGCGAACACCGCGCCCAGGGCCAGGGCGGCATATACGAATAGGGAAAAGCGCTGGTTGGCCTGGTCCGCCCGGCCCTCTCCAAATGTCTTGGCCACGATGGCGCTGCCCCCCGTGCCGAACATAAATCCCACAGTGGCCACGATCATCAGAAAGGGCATGATGAAATTCACCGCGGCGAAAGGGGTCTTGCCCGCGAAATTGGACACGAAAAAACCGTCCACCACCCCGTAAATGGAGGTGAAAATCATCATGGCGATGGAGGGCAGGGTGAACCTAATCAGCCGTGCGTAGGTAAAGTGATCCGAAAGCCGAATGCGCATAACGCCCTCCTGAGATGGTAAGAGATTTGCGCCTGAATGCCCAGATGTGCGGTTTGCCGGGAATTTGCCCCATACAATAAATGTATTTTGCCCCGCATAATCTGCTCCCGGGCGGGGCATACTCCATCTGCAACGGGAGGCGATAGAGTCGATGTCCATGATGGAGTGCGCCCACTGCGGCAGGGCCTGGGAAGGGCGAAATATGCGCCCTTGCGCCGAGTGCGGCGCCATGGTGTGCCCAGATTGCCAGCAGGCCCAGGGCTGCCCCGAGGGGCCCGTCCCCAGCGGCCCCCAACCGTTATCCTGAAGCGTCGCCGGACAAACATCCCGGCGATCCGGGAAATGGTCAACGGTTATTCCTCTTGGGCGCGGTGTAGCCGCGCCCCGTTTTTTTGGGCGGTCCGGGATTTGCCCATCCCAGTCCGCCCGAAAATCAAAACGCTATCCTCCCGCCACGAAAAAGGATTATTTGGAACCCAAAGCGGCTGCCCTTCCCCCGGCGCCGGCCCACGAAAGGGGTGGCCGTCCTCTCGCCGGGAGAGAGCGGCCATGGGAACCCGGGACGGCCTCCCCGCCCCAAGGGCTGGCTTGGGACCGGTTTGCTCAGCGCCGCCAACGGCTGCGGTCCCCGGTCCTAGCCAAAGACCACGAAATTGGAGGCGGAGGGATAGACCACCACGGTCTGGGTATCGTTGGCGCTCAATCCGATGCGGTCGCGCCACTCCAGGTGGAGCTGGGAGACCCGGTCCCGCACATAGGCGTACAACTCTTGAAGGGTAATGGAACCGTTGCCGTTTGCGTCCGCCGATCCCTGGCCACCTTCCACCACCGCGGTACCGAAGAAATTAAAGGTGCCGCTCTCCACGATGCTTCCACCCGCAGTTGTGATGACGCCGTAACCGTTTTCATCGGAGCGGCAGGCGCATAGCACCAGGTATTTGCTCTGGGCGAATTCGCCAGACTTGGCCTGAGCGCCCACAAATTGCTGAACGAATTGCTGGGGGCCGCTGTCGGTAGATTTTCCGATGACGCTGCCGCTTTGGCAGCTGCCCAGCATCAGCACCACCTTGCCCTTTACCTGGCTAAGGGCGCTGCGCAGTTGGGCGGCGGTAAAATAGCCGTCCCCGCAGGGGAAAATCAGATAATTGCCGCCGCTGACGCCTCCATGACAAGTGATGTACAGGTAGCTCACGTCGTTCTCCGTGGCTCCAGAAAAGGCACTCTGAATGGCCGACAGCACTTGCTTCCGGGTGCCGTTGACCAAGGTAGAAGTGGCGATGCCGTTGTCTCGCATCATTTGGGCCACCTGGGATACCTCGCTTTGCGCCATGGGGAGCTCGGCCAACTTGTATTGGGCGTTGGCCCGGCCCTCTCCAATCACCAGCCCCCGCCGGGTGGCGGAAGCGGCGGCGGCGGAGGAAGCGGTAACCTTCAGGGTGCAGACGGCCTTTTTGCCGCTGGGCGACACCGCGCCGATCTTCACCGTACCCGCCTTTTTCAAGGTGACCAGGCCGTTCTTATCCACCGTAGCTACCCCGGTATTGGAGCTTTTCCAGGTGAGCGTGGAGGCATCCGCCCCGCTGGGCTTCACCGTAGCGGTAAGCTGAAGGGTCTGCTGGCTCAGGGACACGCTCTTTTTGCTGGCGGACAGGGCCACCTTGGTGATCTTCACCGGTTTTACCGTCACAACGCATTGGGCGCTCAGGCTCCCCGATGCTGCGGTAATCACCGCCGTGCCCGCCGATACCCCGGTCACCCGGCCGCTTTGGTTTACCGTGGCCACGCTGGGGTCGGAGCTACTCCAGGAGACGGCAGAGCCGGAGGGGTTCACCTTGGCCTTCAGCACTCCGGCCTTGCCCACCTGCAAATTGGCCTTGGCATAGTTCAGCCGTAAAGTCTTAGCCTGGGCCGCCGCGCTCCAACATACCGTCAATAGCATCAGCGCCAACGCTAGCGTCGCAGTTCTCCGAATTGCCTTCATCGCTATCCCCCACAAGGAAAATTGCAAAAGAAATGAAACTAATTAGTAATAGTATATCACATCTTTGAGAGGAATGCAAGGGGGCCTAGCGGGGGCGAAGCCCCTGGCCGCCGTCCATCTTTTATAGGGTTCCCGCCGGTTTATGGGGATCCCGCGTCCGGCCGGAGCAGAATTCCCCTACGTTTTCGCAGGAGAATGGAGCAAATGGCTACGCCTTGTTCTGAGAGGCGGCGGCTTGCATGACCTGGGGATCATCCTGGGGACAAGCGATGCGGATAAAGGCGGAAAGGGCAGCACCCAGGTATTTATTTTTATGATGGATGAGGGAGATGGTGCGGTCCAAGTCCAGCCCTTCCACCCTCAGCGCCACCACCCGGCCCGCCTCCAGGTGCGGCTGGGCCAGCAGATGGGGCAACATGGCGATACCCAATCCCTGGGCGGCGGCCTGAACCAAGGCCTGAGTGCTTACCGACTGCCAGGCGATACGGGGAGAGAGCCCCGCCCGCAAACAAGCGCCCTCCAGCAGGGCCCGCACCGCGCTGCCCTTCTCCCGGGTGAGCATATCCTGGCAGGCAAACTGTTCCAAGGTGCAGCGGCGGGAACCGGCCAAAGGATGGTCCGGGGCACAGACCGGGGTCAGCCGGTCCTGCATCACCTGGTAAGCGGTAAGGGCCGGATCACTGACAACCCCCTCAATCACCGCCAGATCCAGTTCTCCCTCCGCCACGCCCTGGGTCAGCGCCTGGGAATCGTCCACCCGCACCAGCAGCTGCGCCTGGGGATAGGCCTGCCGGAACCGCCTGGCCCAATCGGGCATCAAGCAGTTGCCCACGGTAATGCTGGCCCCCACCTTGACCTGACCCTGAGCGCCGGGGTCCCGCAAGGAGGTCTCCATGCCGTCGAACAATTCCAGGATGCGTTGTGCGCACTGGCCCATGCGCAATCCCTCCTGGGTGGGCCTCAGACCCCGGCCTATCCGGTCGAACAGCTTGACTCCGTAATAGCCCTCCAACTCCTTTACCGCCAGACTGAGAGCGGGCTGGGAAAGATGCATCTGCTCTGCAGCCTTGGCCATAGAGCCGGTACGGAGAATGGACAACAAGATGCGCATATGGCGTATCGTCATAGCCGCTCCCCCTCGCCATAGCCGATATCATATCAAATATATTATGGATTCGATTTAATAATACTATTTTACATATCGATTGTCAAGGCGCATAATAGAGGGGAAGGGAGCTCTGCACATGAAATTGAGGAAGATTTTTTTGACCATGCTGAAGCTCAGCGCCTGCACGTTCGGCGGGGGCTATGTGATTTTGTCCATGATGCGCCGGGAATTTGTGGAAAAAGAGGGGGCGTTGACGGCGGCGGAGCTGTGCGACCTGACCGCCATTGCCCAGAGCGCACCGGGGCCGCTGACGGTAAACGCCGCCTTTTTGGTGGGGCATAGGCTGGGAGGCCGTCGGGGCGCCCTGACGGCGGTAGCGGGGGCGGTGTTGCCGCCCCTGGCGATCTTGTCCCTGGCCTCTTTGGGGTACGAGGCTTTGGCCGCCCTAGCGCCGGTGCAGGCCATGTTGCGCTTTTTGCGCTGCGCGGTGGCCGCCATCGTGCTGGACGTGAGCTGGGGATTGGCCAAAGTCCAAGGCCGGGATCTTTTCGCCCTGGTCCTGGCGGGAGGCGGTTTGGCAGCGCTGGTGGCGGGATTCAACCCGGCCCTGCTGATCCTGACGGGGGGCCTAGTGGGGGCGGCCCGCAGCCTGCTCCCCCGGCTGCGGGAAAAAAAGGCATGATTTACCTTCAGTTGCTGTGGGCTTTTTTCATCATCGGCTTGGCCAGTTTTGGCGGCGGTTATGCGGCCATGTCGCTGATTCAGGCTCAGGTGGTCAGCCGCTACGGTTGGCTCACCGCCCAGGGCTTTGCCGACCTGGTGACCCTCTCCGAGATGACCCCCGGACCGGTGGCCATCAACGCGGCCACTTTCGTGGGCATGAGGGCCGGCGGGCCCTTGGGCGCGTTGGTGGCTACCCTGGGATGCGTGCTGCCCGCCTGCGCCATCACCGGGCTGCTGTTCTTTCTTTATAATCGATACCAGCGCTTGAACCTGGTGCAGGGGGCGCTGGGGGGCATCCGCCCCGTGGTGCTGGCCCTGGTGGCCTACGCCGCCTTAACGCTGACCATTACCGCTACGGCGCACGCCGATTGGCTGGCGCTGGCCTGCCTGGGGGCCGGTTTTGTGGCCCTGCGCAAGGGCTGGGTGGGGCCCATGGGCCTCATCGGCTGCGCCGCCGCGCTGGGCTTGGCCCTATGGGCCCTGAAATTGGCTTAATCCCTGGGTCCTCAAGCAAATTTACCATCATTTTACGATAATTTCCCCGTTGCTTCCTTGAGCGGCGGGGACCTTTTGGCTAAACTATGCTCTAGAAGTTAGCACTCGACCGAAGTGAGTGCTAGCAAATAAAAGAAGGCAAACCGAGGGAGGCTATTGCAATGAAGATTAAACCGCTGGGCGACCGCGTGGTCATCAAAAATTTGGAAGCGGAGGAGACCACCAAAGGCGGCATTTTGCTGACCAATTCGGCCAAGGAGAAGCCCCAGATGGCCCAGGTGCTGGCCGTGGGACCGGGCGGCAACGTGGACGGCAAGGAGATCACCATGCAGGTGAAGGAAGGCCAGAAGGTCATCTACTCCAAGTACGCGGGCACTGAGGTCAAGTTGGACGGGGAAGAATACATCATCGTGCGCCAGAGCGACGTGCTGGCCGTGGTTGAATAATTTAGGAGGCGAAAAGCAATGGCAAAGCAGATTAAATATGGCGAGGACGCCCGCCGGGCGCTGGAAAAGGGCATCAATGCCCTGGCCGATACCGTAAAAATTACCCTGGGCCCCAAGGGCCGCAACGTGGTGCTGGACAAAAAGTTCGGCGCTCCCCTGATCACCAACGACGGCGTGACCATCGCCAAGGACATCGAGTTGGAAGAGCCCTTTGAGAACATGGGCGCCCAGCTGGTGAAGGAAGTTGCCACCAAGACCAACGATGTGGCCGGCGACGGCACCACCACCGCCACCCTGCTGGCCCAGGCCATCGTGCGGGAGGGCCTGAAGAATGTGGCCGCCGGCGCCAATCCCATGGTGATTCGCCGCGGCATCGACCAGGCTACCGACGCGGCGGTGAAGGCGCTGGTTGAGATCAGCAAGCCCGTGGAGAACAAGCAGGCCATCGCCCAGGTCGCCTCTATCTCCTCCAGCGACGAGGAAATCGGCGCGCTGATCGCCGACGCCATGGAGAAGGTGGGCAAGGACGGCGTCATCACCGTGGAAGAGAGCAAGACCATGAAGACCGAGCTCACCCTGGTAGAGGGCATGCAGTTCGACCGCGGCTACGCCTCCGCCTACATGGCCACCGATACCGAGAAGATGGAAGCGGTGCTGGACAATCCCCTCATCCTGATCACCGACAAGAAGATCTCCAACATCCAGGAGCTGCTGCCCTTGCTGGAGCAGGTGGTGCAGGCCAGCCGTAAGCTGCTCATCATCGCCGAGGACATCGAGGGCGAGGCTCTGGCGACCCTGGTGCTCAACAAGCTGCGCGGCACCTTCAACTGCGTGGCGGTGAAGGCCCCCGGCTTTGGCGACCGCCGCAAGGCCATGCTGCAGGATATCGCCATTCTCACCGGCGGCCAGGTCATCACCGAGGAGCTGGGCCTGGAGCTGAAGGATGCCACCATGGAGATGCTGGGCAATGCCCGCCAGGTGAAGGTGGACAAGGAGAACACCGTCATCGTGGAAGGCGCCGGCGATTCCAGCGAGATCAAGGCCCGGGTGGCTTCCATCCGCGCCCAGATCGCCGATACCACCAGCGACTACGATCGGGAGAAGCTCCAGGAGCGCCTGGCCAAGCTGGCCGGCGGCGTGGCCGTCATCAACGTGGGCGCCGCCACCGAGATCGAGATGAAGGAGCGCAAGCTGCGCATTGAGGACGCCCTGAACGCCACCCGCGCCGCGGTGGAAGAGGGCATCGTCCCCGGCGGCGGCACCGCCTTTATCGCTGCCAGCAAGGCCGTGGCCAAGCTGCTGTCCGAAACCAGCGGCGACGTGAAGACCGGCGTGTCCATCGTGCTGCGCGCCCTGGAGGAGCCGGTGCGCCAGATCGCCATGAACGCGGGCGTCGAGGGCTCCGTGGTGGTGGAGAAGATCAAGGAAGAGGATAAAGTGGGCTTCGGCTACGACGCAGCCAAGGACGAGTATGCCGACATGATCCAGCGCGGCATCATCGACCCCACCAAGGTATCCCGCAGCGCGTTGCAGAACGCCGCTTCCGTGGCTTCCATGGTGCTGACCACCGAGTCCCTGGTCACCGATCTGCCCGAGAAGAATCCCCCGGCCCCGCCGGCTCCCGCGGGCGGCATGGGCGGCATGTACTAAGCCAAAAAACGCCTCAAATATCTACCGGCGCGGCCTTGCAAAAGGCCGCGCCGGTTGCCGTTCAGGGGCTTTCCCTGAGCCGCAAGTCCGGGCTATGCCTGATACCGAGGGCCCAAGGCTCAAAGTCAAGCCCTTATCTGCGGCCCTGACCAAAAGGCGGCGCCGGCGGAGGGGTGCGCCCTACGGGAAGCCAGGGGCCGCGCTCCGTCGGGAGAACTAGGGAAGACGGTGCGGTTGACAAAGTAGGGGGAGGCGAACTGAGCGCTGAAAATACCGCAAGATCAGGATGTGTCATGGAAAATATTGGCGTTCCTACTGTTGAAACGCGCCACAGTTTGTAATTTTAGCCGATACAGCATGTGGGACTTGCGTCGGATTCCCTTTGTTCCATGATCGCTATCGCGTCTGCGGGGCCAGTCCGCACTCTGGGCGCGGTTGACCCGCCGCCTTCGGCTGCGGGTCAACCGCGCATTTGGGGCCCGAGGATAAGGGGCGAGGGCGGCGTGTACTTTCCCCTCGGGTGGGGCGAATTGGATCATTTTCCGGCAGCTTACGGCATAAATCTTTCTATGCAATGCGTTGACAGTATTGGAAGGATGCAATAAAATATAGAGGTAGAAATCTGGCTTGGTGACTTGGAGGCGCACATGGGTAAACGGGTGACGGGAGTGGTGCTGGCCTTGATGCTGGCCCTTATGCCGGCCTGTCCTTTCGGGGGCGGAACGGCAGGCGCGGCGGCGCCCCAGGGGGAGAACGTCCTTTCTCCAGCCCCGACCTGCCCCGGCACCCTCCAGCCAGAT
This sequence comes from Candidatus Excrementavichristensenella intestinipullorum, assembly GCA_018711685.1. GTDB lineage: Bacteria > Bacillota > Clostridia > Christensenellales > Aristaeellaceae > Excrementavichristensenella > Excrementavichristensenella intestinipullorum. The sequence goes on from DVHZ01000075.1 coordinate 14,807, forward strand.
ACGGGGATGGCGGCCCTTTCCGCGGCCCCAGCCGCGTCCAATCCGGCCGCCGGCCTCAGCCCCAGTCCCCGTCCCACGCCCAGTCCTACCCCTACGCCCAGCCCTACGCCCTTGCCGGTCTATCAAGACACCCTCTCAGCCCAGGCCACGGTGGACGAGCCCGACATGGTGACGCCGGAAGAAGTGCGGGTGCGCGTCACCATCGTCAACAGTGGGGACGAACCCATTGGGGACGTGCGGATATGCCGGGAAAACGGGGCGTTGGTGGACGAGCTGGGGCCCTTGGCTGCAGGGGACGGGCAGCTGGTATTTGTCGAAGACATCACCCCCACTCAGGAGCAGCTGGATGAGGGCTACATCGTCTACCTGGTGCGCTATACCCTGGGCAAGGGCAAGCCTGGGCAGACGGAGAAGGAGCGGTTGGTGCGGGTGGCCATTCACCAGATGCCCGCCCGGCCCGGCGCAGAGTTCACCCGTTCCATGCCGGTGATCAACTGCCAGGCGGGCGAGGAAGCCACCATCGCCTATCGGGTGAAGAACACGGGCAACGTAACGCTGACCGATCTGGTGGTCACCGATGCGCTGTGCGGAGAGGTGGGGCGGCTGGAGGCATTGGAGCCGGGGGCCCAGTACACCTTTCTCTACCGCTTTACGGTGGAGGAAACCGCCACATCCCATCCCACCTTGCGCTATTCCCACCGGGCCACCGAAGAAACCTTTGAAAAGGAGCTGGCCGACGCCTCCATCTACCTGGCCAACGCCCAGCTGTCCATCGTGCTGGACGCGGACCAATCCACGGTATCCCCCGGCGGCGTGGTCACCCTGACCTGCAGGGTGACCAACAATGGGACCGTGAGTTACGAAGGGCTGCGCCTCAGCGACCAGGGCCTTGGAGAGCTGGCGGTGATGAGCGGCGCCCTGCGCCCGGGTAAAGAAGTGGTGTTTACCAAGACGGTGGCCCTCAAATCCACCACCACCTTCCAGTTCGTGCTGGAGGGCCAAAGCGAGGGCGGAACGCCCCTGGAAATGGCCTCCAACCCCCGTACGGTGGCGGTGACCTCCGTCCAGGAAGGGGAATCCACCCTCAGCCTGACCGCTCAGGCGGACAAGACCCGCCTGTCCTCGGCGGGAGAAGTGGTCTTTACCATTACCGTACACAATCCGGGAGCCCTGGACCTGCGCCGGGTCAGCTTGGGCGAACGGGAGCGGGGCGCTTTCTGGACGCTGGAAGTGGTGGCGCCGGGAGATACGGTGAAGGAGCAATCCTTCTGGGTGGACCAGGCGGACACCTTTGTGTTTACCGCCGAGCTCACCGATGCCAAGGGCGGACATCTGACGGTGCTGTCCAATCCTGTGAGGATCGAATTCGCTCAGGATGGAACGCCGGGGGGACAGGCTCAATCCCCCACAGGCATGGAGGCCATCAGCAGCGCCCCCTCTTACCGGCTCAACCAGGAACCCACCACCTTTTTGCGGATGATGGTGGGGGTGTTGGCCGCGCTGGCGGTGCTGATTACCTGCGTGTCCGCCGCCTCGGTTTCCCACCGCCGGCGGCAGCGCCGGCTGCGGGACCGGCATATTCGCCGCCTGCGACGGGACTATCGCCGGGAACTAAAGGAGGATCAGGCCCAGCAGACCAAACCGGTACCTCTGGTGCGGCAGGACACCATCCGGCGGGCCAAGGTGAGCCCCAGCCAAGAGGAATTGCGGCGCAAGCCGGGCAGCGCACCCCCGTCCAAGCGGGGAGAAAAGCCGGGCAAAGGAGGCAATTAGGCGTTGTTTCAGGGGTTTACCAGCGAAACGTTTGAGTTTTACATGGCCATCCGGTTTAACAACAACCGGGAATTTCTGCAGGCCAACCAGGAGTGGTACCAAAGCGCGGTGCGCAAGCCCCTGGTTGAACTGTGCCAGGCCCTGGCCCCCACGGTGGAGGCCATAGACCCCCAGCTGGACACCCGGCCCGGCCGGTGCGTGGCCCGGATCAACCGGGACACCCGGTACGCCCGGGACAAGTCCCCCTACCGGGACCACAGCTTCATGAAATTCCGGCGGCTGGGGGAGGGCCGGGATCAGACCTTGGGCTTTTACTTTGAACTGTCCGACCAGGGGGCCAGCTACGGCCTGGGCATCTACCACCGCAACCTGCCCATGATGGAGGGGCTGCGGCAGGCCATCCTGGACCGGCCGGAACGGGTGCTGGAGGCCCTGGCCCCCCTGGAGGGGCGGTTTGTCCTCCACGGCGACGTGATTAAGCGGATGAAAACGCCGCCCCAGGTACCGGCGGCCCTGGCGCCCTGGTATCCTCTGCGGGCCTTCTACCTGGAAAAGGACATTCTGGATTTCGACGTCATCAAATCGCCCCGGCTGGCCCAACAGATCGCCGGGGATTACCGCCTGGCCCAGCCCCTCTACCGGCTGCTCACCGGGCTTGACCGCAAGGAGGACCTATGAAGGATGAGGACTATCGAAGACTGAAGAGCGGCGCGGACATACGGGGCCGCGCCATCGAGGCGGAGGGCCAGCCTGCGCCGCTCACCCCTCAAGGGGCGGAGCGCATCGGCTACGCCTTCGCGCTGATGCTGGCCGCCCGGCAGAAGACCACCCCGGACAAGCTGCTCATCGCCGTGGGCCACGACGCCCGGCAGAGCGGGCCTGCCCTGTACCAAGCCTTTATCCACGGGCTGACCGACGCCGACTGCGACGTGCTGGACTGCGGGCTGTGCACCACGCCGGTGATGTTCTGGGCGGCCAAGCAGGGCGGCGCCGACGGCGCGGCCATGGTCACCGCCAGCCATCATCCCTGGTATGAGAACGGGTTTAAGCTGGTGGGCCGGGACGGTGCGCTGTCCGGCGAGGAAATCGAGGCGCTTCTGGCGGCGGCCCAGGACACCCAGCCGCCTATGCGGCTGGTAAAGCCCTGGGATATGAAGGAAAAATACCTGGCGGATCTCCGGCAGATGGTGGCCAGGCGGATGGATACCCAGGTGCAGTGCCCCCTGCTGGGGCTGCACGTGGTGGTGGACGCCATGGGGGGCGCGGGGGGCTTTTACGCCCGGTTCCTGGAAGAGCTGGGCTGCGAGGTCACCGGCAGCCGGGGGCTGGAGCCCCAGGGCCGCAATCCCCAGGCGGGCCAGCCCTTTGACGGCCCCCAGGCTTTGGCAACCATCTCCCAGGCCGTCACCGTCAACACCGCCGACATGGGCGTGCTGCTGGACGCCGACGGGGACCGGGCGGTAATCGTGGACGGGCAGGGCCGCGTCATCAACGGCAACCGGCTCATCGCCCTGATTTCGGCCATCCTGCTGGAGGAGCGGCCGGGGGCCACCATCGTCACCGATTCCGCTACCTCCTCGGGTCTCAAGCGGTTCATCACCGAGTGGGGCGGGGTGCATTACCGGTTCAAGCGGGGCTACCAGAACGTGATTCAGGAGGCCATACGCCTCAACGGCGAGGGGATCGACTGTCCCCTGGCCATTGAGACCAGCGGACACGCCGCCTTCCGGGAGAACGGTTTCCTGGACGACGGGCTGTACCTGGCTACCCGGTTGGCCTGCGAGGCGCTGCTGCGCAAGCGGGAGGGGGAAACCCTGGGCTCCCTGATCCAGGAGCTCAGCGAGCCGGTGGAGCGGGCGGAGATCCGCCTGGGGGTGCTGACGGAGGACATGCGCCAGGCCGCCCAGTCGGTGACCGAAACCATCTTGTCCCATACCCTGGAGGACGGGGCCTGGCACCTGGCGGGGGACAGCCGGGAGGGCGTGCGCATCCTGTTTGACCTGGAAGGGGGCGTGGAAAACGCCTGGTTCCAGCTGCGCCCCTCGGTGCATGAACCTCAGCTGGTGCTCAGCGCCGAATCCGACGTGCCCGGCGGGGTGCGGGATATCCTGGGCCGGCTGTACCAGCTCATCCAGCAGGAGCGCAGTATCGATCTTGACCCGCTGCGATCAGCGGTGCGATAGATAGGGTTACCGAAGAAGGGACTAACAGAATAGGAGTGATTACCATGGGCAAGAACGATCAGTTGGTGGTCAACGCGATCCGCATTCTCTCTGCCGAAGCGGTACAGAAGGCCAAGTCCGGCCATCCGGGCATGCCGATGGGCGCGGCGGCCATGGCCTACGCGGTGTGGGGCAAGGGCATGAAGCACAATCCCCACAACCCCCAGTGGCCCGACCGGGACCGGTTCGTGCTGTCCAGCGGCCACGGCTCGATGCTGATCTATTCCCTGCTGCACCTGTTCGGCTACGGCTTGACCATTGAGGACCTGAAGCAGTTCCGCCAGTTCGGCTCCAAGACCCCGGGCCATCCGGAGTACCGGCACACCACCGGTATCGAGACCACCACCGGCCCCCTGGGCCAGGGCATCGCCAACGCGGTGGGCATGGCCATGGCCGAGCGCCACCTGGCGGCCAAGTTCAACCGGGACGGCTTCCCGGTGGTAGACCACTACACCTACGTGATCCTGGGCGACGGGTGCATGATGGAGGGCATCAGCCACGAGTGCTGCTCCCTGGCCGGTACCCTGAAGCTGAACAAGCTCATCGCCCTGTACGACGATAACGAGATCTCCATCGAAGGCAATACCGACATCGCCTTCCGGGAGGACGTGCCCGCCCGCTTCCGCGCCTATGGCTGGAACGTCATCGACGTGGCCGACGCCAACTGCTACAAGAACGTGTACGCCGCCATCCGCCTGGCTAAGGGTTCGGACAAGCCCACCCTGATCGTGTGCCACACCCAGATCGGCTACGGCTCGCCCAAGCAGGGCCAGGCCTCGGCCCACGGCGAACCCCTGGGCGAGGAGAACCTGGCGCTGACCAAGAAGGCCCTGGGCTGGCCCTGTGAGGAGCCCTTCGCCGTGCCCCAGGAGGTATACGACACCACCGCCAAGGTCATCGAGGAAGGCGAGAAGGCGGAGAAGGCCTGGCTGGACCTGTTCGCCCAGTGGGCCGAGAAGTACCCCGAGCTGGCCGCCGAGTGGGAGACCTGGTTCGACGGGCAGCTGCCCTTCGACCCCTGCCAGGAGGAGAGCCTGTGGGCCTTTGAGAAGGGCGACGCCACCCGCAATTCCTGCGGCGCGGTGCTCAACCGCTTGGCCGAGAAGCTGCCCAACCTGTTCGGCGGCAGCGCCGACCTGGCCCCCTCCAACAAGAGCTACATGAAGGGCAAGGGCGATTTCTCCGCCGAGGACTACAGCGGCAACAACCTGCACTTCGGCGTGCGGGAGCACGCCATGGCCGCCATCAGCAACGGCATCCAGCTCCACGGCGGGCTGCGGGCCTACTGCGCCACCTTCTTCGTGTTCAGCGATTACATGAAGAACGCCATGCGCATGTCGGCGCTGATGCACATCCCGGTAACCTATATTCTGTCTCACGACTCCATCGGCGTGGGCGAGGACGGCCCCACCCATCAGCCGGTAGAGCACCTGGCGGGCCTGCGGGCCATCCCCGGCCTGATCGTGTTCCGCCCCGCCGATCCCAAGGAAACCACCGCCGGCTGGGTGGTCAGCCAGACCATGGGCTACCCCACCTGCCTGGTCACCACCCGCCAGAACCTGCCCCTGTACGAGAACAGCGGCCTGGAGGCCCTCAAGGGCGGCTACATCCTGATGGACAGCGAAAAGGAAACCCCCGACGTGATCCTGATGGCCTCCGGCTCCGAGGTGGAGCAGTGCATGCAGGCCCGGGCGCTGCTCAAGGAGCAGGGCGTAGACGCCCGGGTGGTCTCCATGCCCTCCTTCGAGCTGTTCGAGATGCAGGACGAGGCCTACAAGGAGAAGGTATTCCCCAAGGCCGTGCGGGCCAGGGTTGCCATCGAGGCCGCCGTGGCTATGGGCTGGGAGAAGTACGTGGGCCTGGACGGCGAGATCATCGCCATGGAGGGCTTCGGCGCCTCCGCGCCCTATAAGCTGCTGTTCCCCCACTTCGGCTTCACCGCCGAGAACGTGGCGGCCAAGGCCCTGAAGGTGCTGGGCAAATAAAATCCCCGGCCCTGACCCCCACACAAAAACCCCCTGCCTTCCCGCTGGAAGGCAGGGGGTTCTGCGTAGGTTGCGCAGGAGCTGGGGAGGAAACGAGGAACGCCGGCGGTCCCGGACCGGCGGACAGATGAAACCCTGAACGCCCGAACAGCGGGCGGGGGCGCTTGACGGTCCCGGACCGGCAGACAGCGCCCCGGGCAGGGGGCGGGGATTACCACACGCTCAGCCGGTCCTCCGGGGCCAGGTACATGCCGTCGCCGGGCTCCACGCCGTAGGTCTGGTAGAACTCCTCGAACTGCTGCACGTCTACGTTGGTGCGCAGATAGTTGGGGGCATGGACGTCGGTAAGCAGCATTTCGGCCATCTCCGCCGTGGTCTTCAGCCGCCACAGGCTGGCGTAGCTGCGGAAGAATTCATCGTAGTCGAAATCCTGGATGCCCCGGGCGATCTCCAGGGCGCAGGACATGCCGCCCAGGTCGGCCACCGTCTCGCCGATGGTGAGCTGACCGTCCACGCATTCCCCGGGGAGCACTTCGATGGCGCCGTAATACTGGGCCACCTGCTGGGTCAGCTCCTGGAAGGCCGCCCGGTCCTCCTGGGTCCACCAGTTGTTCAGGTTGCCGTCGGCGTCGAACTGGCTGCCGGTGGTGTCGAAGCCGTGGGTGATCTCGTGGCCCACGATGGTGCCAATGATGCCCAGCATCTGCTCGTCGCTGGGGTTGCCGTCCGCAAAGGCCAAGGCCAGGATGGCTGAGGGCAGGTTGATGGAGTTGTCCGTGGGCTGATAGTAGGCGTTCACCGTCTGGGGCGAGGCCACCCATTCCTCCTTGTCCACCGCTTCATGCAGGCTGTCCAGCGCATCCTGGCGGGTGTAGGCGGCGATGAGCAGGCTATTGCTCAGCAGGTTGCCCCCCTCCTGGGCGGTCTGCAAGGTGAGCTGGGGCATTTCATAGGGGGTCCAATCCTGGGGATAGCCCACCCGGACCCGCAGGCTGTCCAGCTTGCCCAGGGCCATGGCCTTGGTCTCTTCGCCCAGCCACTGGTTGTTTTCCAGCCGGACCTGGTACACCTGCACCACCTGCTCCACCAGCTGGGTCACCCGCTGGTTGATCTCCTGGGAGCCGTAGTTCTGGGCGTACAGCTTGCCGATGGCCCACTCAAAGAAGCCGTTGGCGGCGGAATAGGCCATTTCGCCCAGGTCGGAGCGGTATTCCACGCCGCTCATCTGGCTGACGTAGGCGTCGGTCAGGTCCAAAAAGCGCTGGTCCAGCAGGGCGGCGGCGCTCCGCACCGTTTGGCAGATCAGCAGGGACTTGATCTTTTCCAGGTTGTCCTGGGTGTAGAGCTGGTTGAGCTTGGCCAGGGCGTCGGGTTCCATCACCAGAAAGATTTCGGCCCCTGCCGCCAGGGGTTTGGCCAGTATTTGGGCCATGGGCAGGTTGGGCGTCAAGGCCTCCAGCTGCTCCAGGGTGTACAGGTTATAGATCTTTTGCAGGTAGTCCTCCTGCTTTTGGACGCTGCTGCCGTAGACGGAGCCGGACAGTTCCGTCTCCAGGGCGAACATATTGTCCACGTGCCGGGCCGCTTCCTCCTGGGTATAGCCGCACAGCGCCAGCGCCTCCTGCACCACCTGGGTCAGGGCCTCCTTCATGCGCAGGCCGTAGTTGGTGGGCTGCTGGTATTCATCGGCGTCCCCCAGGCTCAGGGAGGTCAGGCTTACCCCCACCATATTCTTAGTGCTGTCCATCAAGTCGGTGGTCATCCCCCAGCTCACCAGCGCCGCCAGCTGAGGCTCCTTGGCGATGTAGGCGCTCAGCTCCTCCAGGGTGGAGATGGCCTGGATCTCCTCCAGATAGGGCAGCACCGGCTGAACCCCCAGCTGGTTGCGGGCGTCCATGTCCATGTACTGCTGGTAGAAAATCTGGGCCTGGCGCACATCGTGGTCCTGGGACAGCTCCCCCTCCAGCAGGGGAATGATCTGATCCAGCACCTGGTCCTGCCCCTGGGAGAACCAGGAAACCATGGTCTCACTCTGGTCCAGCTGGGTCTCAAGCACCCAGTCCTTGTTGACGTACAGGTGGAAATCCTCCCGGGGATCGGTGGGGGTATCCTGGGTCACCAGGCTGCCGATGGTGGAATTGATCCACTGGGGCGGGGCGGATTGGGCCGCGCAGCCCAGCGCGCCGGAAACCAGCATCGCCGCCGCCAGCAATAGGCCGATGATTTTTTTCATAATATACCTCCCTGTTTGGGCGTCTGCGTGACTTTCCCATCCGATTTATTATACATTTCCCCCGTTTTCCCGTCAAGGGGAATTCTCGCCTGCCCCAGCCCGGTTCGCGACTTTATTACTTTATCATGCTACAATGATAACTTGACAAAGCGGCCGCATCCGTGCTATACTGCCGGGGCAAAGGTGTGGAAAGGGGGCCGTGGGCGTGGAAGATTTTCGGATGCGGCCGGAGGAACGGATCAGTTGGTCCCTTCAGGGGCTATACCAGCGGCACGGGTACAAGAAGTACCGGATGGGCAAGTTTGAGGAATACGAGCTGTATTTGGAGAACAAGAATTTTCTCCAGAGCCGGCAGATCATCACCTTCAACGACATGGACGGGCGGGTGCTGGCCCTCAAGCCCGACGTAACCCTGTCCATCGTAAAGAACACCCACGCCGACCGGAGCTCCTCGGAAAAGTTTTACTATTTGGAAAACGTGTACCGCTTTCACAAGCCCAGCGGCGCCTACCGGGAGATCAGCCAGCTGGGGCTGGAATACCTGGGAGCGCCGGACCCCTTCGCCACCGGGGAGGTGGTGTGCCTGGCAGCCCAGACCCTGCGGGAAATCTCCCCCCAGGCCCGGATGCAGCTGAGCAACGTGTCCTTCGTGCGCTCCCTGATGGACGGGCTGAAGGTGGAAGAAGGGGCCCAGGCCCAGCTGGGGGAGTTCATCCGCCATAAGAACGCCCACGAGCTGTCCGCCCAGGCGGCGGCCCTGGGCATTCCCCCGGCGGCGGCCCACATGCTCTCCCAGGTATGCGGCCTGTCGGGGCCCTATGAGGACACCATGGCCCGGGCCCGGGCGCTGGCCATCACCCCGGACATGACCGGGGCCCTGTCCCTGCTGGAAGGGGTGTGGGCCCAGCTGAAGGCCCTGGGCCTTGAGGACCGGGTGACCCTGGATTTCTCCCTGCTGGGAGACATGGAATACTACTGCGGGCTGGCCTTTCAGGGCTATGTGCCCGGCGCGCCCCGGGCGGTGCTGTCGGGAGGCTGCTACGCCAACCTGCTGCGCAAGTTTGGCCGGGACATCGACGCCATCGGCTTCGCGGTGTACCTGAACGAATTATCCTTCCTGGGCGGGGAGGGGGACGGGCTGGACGCCGACGTGCTGCTGCGCTACGGCCCGGAGGACGCCCCGGACCAGGTGGCCCTGGCGGCCCAGGCGCTGCGGGGCAAGGGGCTGCGGGTGCGCTGCGAGATGTGTCCGCCCCGGGAAGCGCGCTGGGGCCGGGAAATGACGGTGAAGGAGGCGCTCTCATGCTGAACATCGCTCTGCCCAAGGGGCGGCTGGGGGACCAGGTGTATAAGCTGTTTTCCTCCATCGGCTACGAATGCGCCGCCATCTACCAGGACAACCGCAAGCTGGTATTTGAAAACCCGGACAACCAGGTGCGCTACCTGCTGGTAAAGCCCTCGGACGTGGCCATCTATGTGGAATACGGCGCGGCGGACGTGGGGGTGGTGGGCAAGGACATCCTGCTGGAGAGCCGCCCCGACGTATACGAGCTGCTGGACCTGAACATCGGCAAGTGCAGGCTGTGCGTGGCCGCCCCCGACGGCTATGTGGAGGACCGGGGCCGGGTGCTGCGGGTGGCCACCAAGTTCGCCCACGTGGCCCGGGATTACTATGCCGGGCTGGGCCGGGAGATCGAGCTGATCAAGCTCAACGGCTCCATCGAGCTGGCCCCCATCCTGGGGCTGTCCGACGTGATCGTGGACATCGTGGAGTCGGGCAAGACCCTGGTGGAGAACCACCTCCACGTGGAGCAGGAGATCGTGCCCATCTCCGCCCGGTTCATCGTGAACCGGTCCAGCTACCTGTTTAAAGGGGATTTGATCGGGGCCATGCAGGCCAAATTGACGGAGGCGATATCATGATGCGCATCATGCGGGCCAAGGACTGGGACTGGGCCCAGCTCAAGAACCCGGGCATCCAGGCGGGCAACCAGCTGGAGGCGGCGGTGGACCAGATCATCGCCCAGGTGCGGGAACAGGGCGACCAGGCGCTCTACGGCTACGCCCGCCAGTTCGACGGGGCCCAGCTCACCTCCCTCCAGGTGGAGCCGGAGGCGATTGAGGCGGCCTGGGCGGCGGCCCAGCCCGATTTTCGGCAGCTGCTCACCCAGGCGGCGGACAACATCCGCCGCTTCCACAGCCGCCAGCTGCGCCAGGGCTTTATCCAGGAGGAGAACGGCAAGGTGCTGGGGCAGCGGGTGATTCCCCTGCGCCGGGTGGGGCTGTACGTGCCCGGCGGCACCGCCAGCTATCCCTCCTCGGTGCTGATGAACGCCATTCCCCCCATCCTGGCCGGGGTGGAGCAGGTGGTGATGGCTACGCCCCCCGGCAAGGACGGCCAGGTGGCTCCCGCCATCCTGTGCGCCGCCCGGGCCGCCGGGGTCAAGACCATCTTCAAGATGGGCGGCGCCCAGGCCATCGCCGCCCTGGCCTACGGCACCCAGTCGGTGCCGGCGGTGGACAAGATCGTGGGGCCGGGCAACGCCTACGTGGCCACCGCCAAGCGCCGGGTGTTCGGGGTGGTGGACATCGACATGGTGGCCGGGCCCAGCGAAATCCTGGTGGTGGCCGACCAGGCCGCCGACCCGGTGTGCCTGGCCGCAGACCTGCTCAGCCAGGCGGAGCACGACAAGCTGTCCAGCGCCGTGCTGATCACCGACAGCCGGCAGCTGGCCCTGGCGGTGCAGGCCCAGGTGGAAAAGCAGCTGGAGGCCCTGCCCCGGCGGGAGATCGCCCGAGCCTCGGTGGAGCAGAACGGCAAGATCATCCTAGTGGAAAACCTGGAGGAGGCGGTGACGCTGGCCAACCACTTCGCCCCGGAGCACCTGGAGCTGTGCGTGGAGGACCCCTTCGCCCTGCTGGGCGGGGTGCGCAACGCCGGCTCGGTGTTCCTGGGCCGCAACGCCCCGGAAGCCCTGGGGGATTACTGGGCCGGGCTCAACCACACCCTGCCCACCAGCGGCACCGCCCGGTTCTCCTCGCCCCTGTCGGTGGATGACTTCGTCAAGACCAGCCAATTCGTGTACTACACCCGGGACGCCCTGAGCCAGGCGGCCAAGCAGATCCAGGCCTTCGCCCGGCAGGAGGGCCTGGAGGGCCACGCCCGCTCCATCGGCGCCCGGTTTGGGGAGGTGGAGGGATGAGCCGCTTTCTGCGCCCCGGCTATCAGGGGCTGGACGCCTATACCCCGGGGGAACAGCCCCAGGTCAAGGACCTGATCAAGCTGAACACCAACGAAAGCCCCTATCCCCCCTCCCCCCTGGCGGTGGCCGCGGTGGACAAGCAGGCCCTGGAGGACGCCCGGCTGTACTGCGACATCGGCGCTACCGCCCTGCGCCGGGCCATCGGCGCCCATCTGGGGGTGGACCCGGACTGGGTGATCCCCGGCAACGGCTCCGACGAAATCCTGTCCTGGCTGTTCCTGGCCTACGGCCAAAACGGCGCCGCCTTTGCCGACGTGACATACGGCTTTTACCGGGTGTGGGCCGCCCTGTTCGGGGTGGACGCCCGGATTATCCCCCTGGAGGCGGACTTCTCCCTGAACCCCGCCGCCTATATGGGGGATGACCGGCTGGTGGTGCTGGCCAACCCCAACGCCCCCACCGGGCTGTGGCTGGAGCTCAGCCAGGTGGAGGCCATCGTGCAGGCCAATCCCCACCAGGTGGTGGTGGTGGACGAGGCCTATGTGGATTTCGGCGGCCAGTCCGCCGCCCGGCTCACCCAGACGTATTCCAACCTGGTGGTGGTGCAGACCTTTTCCAAGTCCCGCTCCCTGGCCGGAGCCCGGCTGGGCTTCGCGGTGGCCTGCCCGGAGCTGATCCAGGACCTGGGCAAGATGAAGTTCTCCCTCAACCCCTACAACGTGAACAGCTTGACCCAGCGAATGGGCGCGGCGGCCATGGCGGACGAAGCCTATTTTGAACAGTGCGTGAACCGCATCGTTTTGAGCCGGGACTGGACCCGGGAACAGCTGCTGGCCCTGGGCTTTCAAGTGCTGCCCTCCCGGACCAACTTCCTGTTCGCATCGCCTCCGGACGGCGGCGGGGCGGCCTACCAGCAGGCGCTGCGGCGGCAAAACATCCTGGTGCGCCACTTCCCCGGACAGCGCACGGCGCCCTTCGTGCGCATCAGCATCGGAACCCAGGCGCAGATGGAGCAGCTGATGAAGGTCACAAAGGAGATGTATTAGCATGCGCCAGGCCACCCTCTCCCGCCAGACGGCGGAAACCCAAATCCAGCTCGCCCTGAACCTGGACGGCCAGGGGCGCTGCAAAATCCAAACCGGTATGGGCTTTTTGGACCACATGCTCACCCTCTTGTGCTTTCACGCCCGGATGGACCTGGACCTGACCTGCCGGGGCGACCTGGAGGTGGACGCCCACCACAGCGCCGAGGACATCGGCATCGCCCTGGGCCAGGCCCTGGCCCAGGCGGCGGGGGACAAGCGGGGCATCGCCCGCTACGGCCAGTGGCTGCTGCCCATGGACGAGGCCCTGGTGCTGGCCGCCCTGGACCTGAGCGGCCGGGCCTGCCTGGGCTACGCCCTGGACATCCCCGCCCAGAAGGTGGGCGCCTTCGACACCGAGCTGGTGAAGGAGTTCTTCCTGGCCTTCACCCGCTGGGGCGGCATTACCCTGCACCTTCGCCAGCTGGCGGGGGAAAACAGCCATCACATCATCGAAGCCGCCTTCAAGGGGGTGGGCCGGGCGCTGCGCCAGGCCCTGGCCCAGGACCCGGCCTTTCAGGGCCAGGCGGCTTCCTCAAAGGGGACGCTGGTATGATCGCCATCATCGATTACGGGGTGGGCAACCTCTATTCCCTGAGCCATTCCCTGGCCTACCTGGGCCTGGAATGCCAGGTCACCCGGGACCCCCGGTGCATCCAGGCCGCCTCCCGGCTCATCCTGCCCGGGGTGGGCGCCTTTGGCGACGCCATGGCCAAGCTGGAGGATACCGGCCTCACGCCCCTCATCCGGCGGAAGGCCGGGGAGGGCACGCCCCTGCTGGGCATCTGCCTGGGGATGCAGCTGCTGTTTGAGCGCAGCTATGAATACGGGCTGCACCAGGGGCTGGGCCTGCTGAAGGGCAGTATTTGCCCCCTGCGGGAGGATATTCCGCCCCAGCTCAAGGTGCCCCAGATCGGCTGGAATTCCCTGGACATCCGCCGCCCCCATCCCCTGCTGGCCGGGGTGGAACAGGGGGACTGCGTGTACTACGTGCATTCCTACTACGCCAAGGACTGCGGCTCCGCCCTGGTAGCCAGCTCCGCCTACGGGGTGGACGTGCCCGGCCTGGTGGCCCGGGGCAACGTGGCGGGGGCCCAGTTCCATCCGGAGAAGAGCGGCCGGGTGGGCCTGTCCATCCTGGCCGCCTTTGCCCAATGGAAGGGGGAGGAAGTATGCTGATCTATCCCGCCATCGACCTGCGGGGCGGCCGCGTGGTGCGGCTGCGGACCGGGGACTACGCCCAGGAGACGGTGTACGGGGACGACCCCTGCCAGGTGGCCCGGGGCTTTCGCCAGGCCGGGGCCACCCACATCCACCTGGTAGACCTGGACGGCGCCCGGGACGGCGCTCAGCGCAACTTTCAGGCGGTGAAGGAAGTGGCCGCCCAGGGCGGCTGGTTCCTGGAGATGGGAGGCGGCGCCCGGGACCAGGCCGCGGTGGAGCGGATGCTGGAAGCCGGGGTGAACCGGGTGATCCTGGGCACCCTGGCGGCGGAGCAGCCCCAGGTGATGGAGCAGCTGGCCCGGCGCTATCCGGGCCGGATAGCCGCCGGGGTGGACGCCCGGGATGGCCGGGTGGCCATCCACGGCTGGCGCACCCTGACGGACCTGGACGCCCTGGACTTCGTGGCCAGCCTGCCCCAGCGGGGGGTGGACTGCGTCATCTATACCGACATCGCCCGGGACGGCATGCTGGAAGGGCCCAACTTCGCCGCCTATGAGGCCCTGTCCCGCATCCCCGGCCTGGCGGTGATCGCCTCCGGCGGGGTGTCCAGCCTGGAGGACGTCCGCCATCTGGCCGGGCTGGGCCTCCACGGGGCCATCATCGGCAAGGCGCTGTACGACGGGCGCATAGACCTGCAGGCGGCCATCGCCGCGGGAAAGGGGGAAGGGGCGTGCTGATGAAGCGCATCATCCCCTGCCTGGACGTGCGGGACGGGCGGGTGGTCAAGGGGATAAACTTTGAGGGCATTCAGGACGTGGCCGACCCGGTGGAAATGGCCGCCTTCTACAACGAGAGCGGAGCGGACGAGCTGGTGTTCTACGACATCACCGCCTCCCACGAGGGCCGGGGCCTGTTCACCCATATCCTGGAGCGCACCGCCGCCCAGGTGTTCATCCCCCTCACCGTGGGGGGCGGCATCAACAGCCTGGAGGATTTCGACCGGGTGCTCAAGTGCGGCGCGGACAAGGTGAGCGTGAACTCCGGGGCCATCAACCGGCCCCAGCTCATCGAGGAGGCGGCTAAGCGCTACGGCGACCAGTGCGTGGTGCTGTCCATGGACGTGAAGCGGGTGGACGGCCAATTCCGGCTGTTCCGCAACGGCGGGCGCATCGACACCGGCATAGACGCCCTGGAATGGGCCCACCAGGGCCAGGAACGGGGCGCGGGGGAATTGGTGGTCAATTCCATCGACACCGACGGGGTGAAGGGCGGCTTCGACCTGGACATGCTCAGCGCCGTGGCCCGGCGGGTATCCATCCCCATCATCGCCTCGGGCGGCGCCGGGTCCATGGAGCACTTTCTCACCCTGTTCCGGGCCTGCCCAGCCGCCGACGCGGGGCTGGCCGCCTCCATCTTCCACCGGCGGCAGGTGGGCATCGGGGAACTGAAGGACTATTTGCATGGCAACGGCGTGCCGGTACGGCGCGTAAGACGGGAGGAAGAAACCCATGTGTGAAGTATCCCTGGAGGGCCTGAAGTTCGGCCCGGACGGCCTCATCCCCGCCATCGTGCAGGATTACTATTCCAAGGAAGTGCTCACCCTGGCCTACATGAACCGGGAGAGCCTGAACATCTCCATCCGGGAGGGGCGCACCTGCTTTTACAGCCGCTCCCGCCAGTGCCTGTGGCGCAAGGGCGAGACCAGCGGCAATACCCAGAAGATCGTGTCCATCGACGCCGACTGCGACGGCGACGCCCTGGTGGTCCAGGTAATCAAGGCGGGCCCCGCCTGCCATACCGGCCGGGAGAGCTGCTTTTTCCAGCCCCTGTACCAGAGCCCGGACACCCCCGCCTTCTCCATCGACGGGCTGTACCAGCTGATCCAGGGCCGCAAGACCCAGCAGAAAGAGGGCAGCTACACCACCTACCTGTTCAACAAGGGCATCGACAAGATCCTGAAAAAGGTGGGCGAGGAATGCACCGAGGTAGTGGTGGCGGGCAAGGGCGGCGACAAGGCCGAAACCATCTTTGAAATCTCCGACCTGGCCTACCACCTGCTGGTCCTCATGGTGGAGATGGGCATCGCCCCCAAGGACATCATCGCCGAACTAGCCAGCCGCCACGTGGTGGACCACAAGGTCAAGCAAGAAAAAATGCGCTAGTCCCGCCCCCGCCGGAGCCGGAGGATAAGCCCCGCCGGAACGGCTCCGCCGCGCCGCCGGAGATGCCCCCGCCGGTGGGGCCCAAAAAGCGCGCATCGATCCATCCCAAAACCAGCCAGCCCCCGCAGGAAGCTGCGGGGGCTGGTTTTCGCCTCCAGGGGCCGGGGTTTTTCCTGCAAGGGCCTGGAGGAAGGGGCGGGGCAGCTAATCGTTGGGCCTGCGGTAGAAGCGGCCGGTGAGGGAATCGGTTTTGAGGCAGTTGATAAAGGCGTGCTGGTCGGCGGCGCGTACCCGGGTGAGCACCTCCTTGATCTCGTCCGCCGCCACCACGGAATACACCATGGCCCGCTGCTGCTGCTGGTACAGGCCGGTTCCGTAAAAGAGGGTGGCGCCGTGGTGGGTGTGCTGGGCGATCTCCTGGTACACCTGTTCCGGCTTTTGGGTGATGATGAACAGGGTGCGCATCTGGTAGCGCTTGTACACCACCCCCAGCACTTGGGTGCTGGTGAACTGGAAGATGATGGAGTACAGCGCCTTTTCCCAGCCAAACAGCAGCCCCGCCACCAACAGGATGACCACGTTTCCGGCGAAGATGAAATTCCATACGTCCCGGTTGTGCCGCTCGGCCATGAAGATGGCGATGAAGTCGGTGCCGCCGCTGGTGGCACCCGCCAGCAGGCACAGGCTGATGCCGATGGCGTTGACGATGCCGCCGAACACGCTGATGAGCAGCGGGTCGCTGGTGATGGGGTAGCCGGGCAGGGTATCCGCCAGCACGCCGGTGAGCAGGATGACCACGCAGGAATACAGGGTGAATTTCTTGCCGATAAAGAGAAAGCCGATGGCGATGGGGACGGCGTTGAGCAGCAGGGTAATCAGGGTGTAGGGCACCTCCAGCCCGGCGAAGCGCTGAAAGACGCCCTGAATCAGCAGCGTGAGCCCGCTGACGCCGCCGGGATACAGCCCGCCGACCCGCACGAAGCTCTTGATATTGGCCGCGATGATCACCGCGCCCAGGCAGACCATGGCCAGCCGCCGGACCTGGCCCAACCAACCTTTGTTCATCATATATCCATCCTTTTGCAGAAGTATTGACCCCTTCCAGGGCGCCTCCCCGAGAAGGGTCCGCCAGCCCATAAGGTTTTTCCCCGCAGCAGGCGCACAGCGGCGGGCAAGGCGCACAAAAAGCCAGGCCGCCGCCCGGGAAACCGCCTCAGGCGCTGGCAGGGGCGCCAACAAGACGCGCCCCTTCAGATTGTAACACCGAACCGGCGGGGAATCAAGGGCGAAATGGCGGCGGGGCGGGGCCCCCTCCGGGCAAAAAAAGATAACCGCCAAAATCAAAACCAGGCGCTGAAGCGTCTATTGTATGAAGAGGGCCGAAAGGGTTTACGGGAAGGGATGGTGGATATGGACAAAGGAGAGTTTACGCGGCGGGTGCTGGCCATGGAAAACCGCCTGTACCGCGTGAGCTGTTGTCTGCTGCCGGAACATCAGGACCGGCTGGACGCGGCCCAGGAGGCGGTGCTGCGGGCTTGGGAAAAGGTGGACCGTTTGTGGGATCCCAAGCGCTTTGAACCCTGGCTGCTGCGCATCCTGACCAACGTGTGTTACGACATGCTCCGGGCCCGAAGCAGGCTGACGCCCCTGGACGCCCTGGGGGAATGGCCCGCGCCGGAAGGGCAAGACCTGGAGCTGCGCCAGGCCATTCAGCGCCTGGACCCGTCTCTGCGCCTGGTGGTGGCGCTGCGCTACATGGACGGCTACAAGCTGCGGGAAATCGCCCAAATCCTGGACATCAGCATCGGCACGGTGAAATCCCGCCTGCTGCGGGCAAAAGGGAAGCTCAAAGCGCAACTGGAGGAAAGGGAGGATTGGTCATGAATCGCAAGCGCTGGCAAAGGGCCTATGGCGACGCTCCCCGGGACTTCCATCGCCGGTTGGCCGACACTTTGGCGGGATTGGAGGAGCACAAGTCCCAGCCCCCCGCCCAGCCCCCCAAGGGGCGCGTCCGGCGGGGCCTGGTCCTGCTGGCGGCGGTCCTCACGCTGCTGGCCGGCGGAGCGCTGGCCGCCAACCATCTGGAAATCTTCCATATCCTCACCTACTCCAGCACCCCCATCCTGCCCCTGGAGGGCGCGGAGGACATGGCGGTCACCGGCCTGGGCGCGGTGGAAAACCATCTGGTCCGGGTGTCCGTGGAGGAAGCGGTATTCGACGGGCAAATGGTGCTGCTGCGGCTGCGGTTTACGCCCCAGGACAGCGAACACTACGCCCTGCTGGACGAGTTTTTGCAGGATACGATCGGGGACGACTATATCCTGGAGCGCGTGCAGGTGGATTCGGATGCCATGATGCTGCGGGTGTTGGGGCGCAAGGACGGAAAGCAGATCCTGGGCTACAGCGTTATCGCCGAGCCCGTGGGGCAGCGCTGGGCGCTGGGCTGCGAAGTAGAGGCCCAGGAACAGGAGGACGGCAGCATCGACTATTGGATTCAAGGCTACGCCGCCATTCCCCCGGAAGCCCAGGCCCTGGACCTGGAGATCACTCCCCGGGTTTCCCTCAACGGTACATGGATTGAGCTGGACCCCATGGTCATTCAAGTCCCCAGGGCCGGGGAGATAAAGCACGCCAAGCTGACCCCCATCGGCCAACCCCTGGAGCGCTTCAGCATCATTGCCGCGGGAATCGATTATACCCCGGTGGCGGGGAAATTGACTGTGGCCTACAACTATCAGCCCTTGCCCACAGGCGAGGAGATGGGCATTTCCCTGCGGCTCTATGACGAAAACGGCAACGAGGTGAACACGGGGAGCGGCGGCAGCGAAAGGATAGACGGGATCGAGTATTGGCAGCTGGAAATTCAGTCCCTCGACCCGTTGCCCGCCAGCCTGTGGATAGAGGCCAAAGTGATCGGCGGCCCGCCCCTGGGGCGCATTCAGTGCCAGGTGACGCCGGTGGACGAACCGGTCCTGACCGCCCCCGAGCCTCAGTCCTACGGTTTCGGCTGACCCTCCCCCGAAGCCCTGTCCCAGGGGGCCCGCCGGAAGGCCCCGCCCCAGGGATCCCCTCTCTCGCGGAGAGGGGACCCCTGCTCTTATCCTATAATGACGGTGCAAATTTGGCGCAAAAAGGTATAAATTTTACCGGATGCCCCCAATCGCCTCATTTTATGCTATACTACAACGATGGCTGCTGCCTGGCCTGCTGGGGACGGGTTTCGCCGGGCTGTTCCGGCGGCCCGTTTGGTTTCAAGGGCCAGCGCTTTCCCTTTGGGGTGTGGAGGCCCTAGGGAGAGGACTCCTTCTAGGCGGAAGCTGGCGGACCGCCGGGACACAGATCCCAGTCCGCCGGGACACAGGCCCCAGTCCGTCCGGGACGCAGGCCCCAGTCGCCGGGGCACAGGCTGCGGTCCGCCGGGACACAGGCCCCAGTCCGCCGGGGCACAGGCTGCGGTCCGTCCGGGACACAGGCTGCGGTCCGCGGGTGTACAGGCAGCAGCCGGGCAAAGGGACATATCATTCTGGATGGGAGGAATCACTGTGTTGCAAACGGCAAACGAGATTGTCCCTCGCATCCTGCGGGACATGGGGGACGGGGTGCTGGTGCTGGACACCCAGGGCCACATCCTGTACCTCAACCATCAGGGCGGGGCGATGCTGGGGGAAACCCGGGACCTGACCGGGCAGCGCTACGCCGCCGCCTTCCTGGCGCGGGATGTGGGGGAGAAAAACGACGCGTTCCACCAGTTCATCCTGGACGCGGTGTACGACAAGGAGCACACCCATAAGGGCCAGGCCGCCTACCTCACCCCGGAAGGGGAGGAGCGCCGGTTCAACCTGACCACCTCCTTCCTGCGGGGGGACGACGGGGTCACCCCCATCGGCATCGTGGTCATCTTCAGCGACGTGACAGAGGTGGCCCGGCTGCAGCAGCAGCGGCGGGAATCCTCCATCATCTTCGCGGTGCTGATGTGCTGCGTCAGCCTGTACATTTTCCTGTGGTGCCTGCTTCGCTTTTTGAACGCCGAGCCCCCGGGATGGGTGATGAACATGGTCATCGAGGCCATCTCCATCGTGATGTTCATCATCATCATCAAGACCACCAGCTTTTCCATCCGGGATATCGGCTTGCGGGTGACCAACGCGAAAGCCACCTTCCTGCCGGATATTTTGATCACCCTGGGCTGCACCGGCATCCTGCTGCTGGCCAAGGTGGTGCTGCTGAAGGTGGCGCCGGGCTACTTCCCCCAAGGCGCGCCTTTCTGGGACTGGAGCGCGGGCTCGGTGGCCGACATATTCTATCCGCTGACGGTCATCCTCCAGGAATTTTTGGCCCGGGGCGTCATGCAGGAGAGCCTGCGGCGGATCTTTACCGGCAAGCGGGCGGAATTCTTGGCCATTCTGGTCTCCGCCCTGGTGTTCGGGGTGCTCCATATCGCCTACGGCTTCCCCTTCATGATGGCGGCTTCCCTGCTGCTGGGGGTCATGGGCGTGCTGTACCGCAAGCAAGGCAACATCTGGGGCCTGTGCATCATTCACTACGTGCTAGGGGAGGTGGCAACATTTTTGCTCCTCATCTGATCATCGCGCCCTTCAACCCGGTCTGGTGGCTGGTGCTGCTGCTCGCCACCGCCGGGGCGCTGGGGCTGTGGCGCTGGGGGCGGCGTTGGCCGGCGCCCCTGGCGGAGAGGCGGATGGCCGCCCTGGCGGGCGTCACCATTGTCTATATGGTACTGTATAAAGCGGGCCAGGTGATACAGACGGGTTTTCTGTGGGACAAGCTGCCCCTCCACGCCTGCAATCTGGCGGCGGTGCTGGCCCTGCCCGCCGCCCTGGCCGGGAACAGGGGATGGGCACAGCCCCTGCGGGGGTTCTGCTTCTATGGGGGCGTCATCTTCTCCCTGGCGGCCATGGCCATGCCCGAGCAGGGGTATGACGCCATGCCCCTGCTGTCCGTCAACGCCCTGGGGTTTTACGGCTTTCACGGCCTGGTGCTGGCCCAATCCTTTTGCTTTGCCACCTGGGGCCTCCACCGGCCGGCCTGGCGGGATCTGCTGTCTTCCCCCCTGATCCTCACCGCCCTGGCCCTGCCGGTTCACGGAATCAACCTGCTGCTGCGGGCCACGGTATACCCCCAGGCCAACTTCTTCTATACCTGCGGCCTGGCGGGGAACCCGGTGATGGAATGGCTGTACGGGCTGATCCCCGTGCCCTTCCTCTTTGAGCTGCCCCTGACCCTGCTGATGGCCCTGCTGTGCGGGGTGATGCTGCTGCTGAGCCGGGGAATGGAAGGGCTCTGCGCCTTTTGGGCGCGGCTGCGCCCCGCCCGCAGGCCCTCCAGGTAAAGAAGCCGCCCCGTCAAGGACGGGCCCGGGCAAGGGCCGGTGCCAAGGGGATTTATGGTTAACAAGCCGCCGCCCCCGTCCCCCTCTCATGGGGGCGGGGGCGGCGCATATCCCCGGCCCCAGGGCGCGCCCCGCCCCCTTCAGGGGCGGTTGGGGCCTGCGCGTTTTTTCCGCCTTGGCGGCGGGGCGCTTTTTCGCCGCCCGGCATCCTCCTAACTCAAGGACGGTTTGGCCTGCCCGCCCGCCTTCGCCTTAGCGGCGGGGCGCTTTTTCGCCGCCCATCATGGCCCGGCCTGGGGCGGCTTGCGCCGGGCGTCATGGCTAGGTTTCCTGCCGGGGCTGCGGGGCGCAGGCGCGCCACAGGCGCTGCATGGTCAGGGCGTCGTCGGCCTGGGTGCCGCTGGATTCGCAGATGATGGTGGGCTCCAGGCGGTATTCGTGGAGCAGGGGGGCCAGCAGGGCAAAGTCGGGGCCGTAGCCCGGGTCCTGGAAGCGCATATGGCGCTTTTCCCCCTTGCCGGTATATTCGATGTGGCTGAAGTGGGCGTGAAAGTTCCGGGCCCGGTCCTGGCCCAGGGCGGCCAGCAGTTTGTCCAGCACCCGTCGAAAATCGTCCCGGGTCTTCAGCGCCCCCAGGCCCATGGTGTGCAGGTGGCCGAAATCCAGGGTAGGAATGAACCGGGGGTCCAGGGCGCACAGCTCCAGCGTTTCCTCCAGGGTGCCCAATTGGCTGGGCCGGCCCATGGTTTCCGGGCACAGGCGGATGTGGCCCAGCCCCGCCTGCTTCAGGCGGTCGAGGGCGGCCAGGGCGGTGCGGGCAGCCAGGCTGTTGGCCTCCTGCCGCTTTAGCTTTACCGGCGAGCCCACGTGGAACACCACCCGTTCCCCGCCCATCCAGCAGCAGGCCTGGGCGGCGTCCAACAGGTATTGAATGGATTTTTCCCGCTTTTCCGGATCGGCGGCGGCGCAGTTGATGTAGTAGGGGGCATGGATGGACAGGGCCACGCCGTGGAGGCGGGCCTGCTGGCCGATGGCCCGGGCGGTCTTTTCCGACAGGGACACGCCCCGGCCGGCGGAGTATTCGAAGGCGTCCAGGCCCTGGGCGGCCAGCCAGGCGGGGGCCTCCAGAGTGGCCTTGTGGTTTTCTTCGTAAAAGCGGTCGCAGTTGCCTGCGGGTCCGAATCGGGTCATAGGGCCTCCTTGCGGCAAAAACAGGCGTTCAGATAATAAGGAAGCGGAGGCGCTAGGCCCCCGCTTCCATGGCTTTGTGTCAGTCCAGGATCAGGCTGCTTCCGGTCATCTCCGGGGGCTGGGGCAGCCCCATCAGGGTGAGCATGGTGGGGCACAGGTCGCACAGGCGGCCGCCCTGGCGCAGCTGATGTTTGGGATGGGCCGGGTCGATGACGATGACCGGCACCGGGTTGGTGGTGTGGGCCGTGAAGGGCTCGCCGCTGGCCGGGTCCACCATCTGGTCCGCGTTGCCGTGGTCCGCCGTGACGATGGCCTTGCCGCCCTGGGCCACGATGGCGTCCACCACCTGGCCCACGCACTGGTCCACCGTCTTCACCGCCTTGACCGCCGCTTCCATCACGCCGGTATGGCCCACCATGTCGCAGTTGGCGAAGTTGAGGATGATCACGTCGTACTTCTTCTTGGCGATCTCCTGGAGCACCGCCTCGGTGACCTCATAGGCGCTCATTTCCGGCTTCAAGTCGAAGGTGGGCACCAGTTTGGCGTCGGGGGAGGGCACCAGGATGCGGTCCTCGCCGGGGAACACCCGCTCCTCGCCGCCGTTGAAGAAGAAGGTGACGTGGGCGTACTTCTGGGTTTCGGCGATGCGCAGCTGCTTGAGGCCCAGCTTGCTCACGTACTCGCCCATGGTCATGTGCAGCGTTTCCGGGGGATAGGCCACCAGCACGCCGGGCATGGTGGCGTCGTACTGGGTCATGCACACGTAGGTCAGGGGGAAGAAGCCCAGCTTGCGGGGGAAGCCCTTGAAGTCGGGGTCCACGAAGGCGCGGGTGATCTCCCTGGCCCGGTCGGGGCGGAAGTTGAAGAACACCACGCTGTCGCCGGACTTCACCATGCCCTCAGGATCGATGACCGTGGGCAGCATGAACTCGTCGGTGAGGTGCTTGCCGGTCTCGTCGATCACCTGATAGCTGTCCTCGATGGCCTGCACCGGGTCGGAGGCCTTTTCCCCTTCCCCGTAGACCATGGCGGCGTAGGCCTTCTCCACCCGGGCCCAGGCGTTGTCCCGGTCCATGGCGTAGAGGCGGCCCATGACTGTGGCCACCTTGCCCACGCCGATCTTGTGCATTTGCTCCACCAGCTCCTTGACGAAGCCGGCGCCGGAGGCAGGCGGCTCGTCCCGGCCGTCCAGCAGGGCGTGGACGTATACCTTTTCCACGCCGTGGCGCTTGGCCATCTCCAGCAGGCCGTACAAATGCTCCTGATGGGAGTGTACGCCGCCGGGGGAAACCAGGCCGATCAGGTGCAGGGCGTGGCCGCCCTTGCAGGCCTCCATGGCCTTGAGCAGGGCCGGGTTCTGGAAGAACACGCCCTCCTCGATATCCTTGCTGATCTTCACCAGCATCTGGTACACCACCCGGCCCGCGCCGATGTTGGTGTGGCCCACCTCGCTGTTGCCCATCTGGCCGTCGGGCAGGCCCACGTCCAGGCCGCTGGCCCCGATCTGGGTAGAGCAATAGGCCGCCTTGAGCCGGTCCAGGTTGGGGGTACCGGCGGTGGTAATGGCGTTGTCCGGCGACTTGGGCGCGATGCCGAAGCCGTCCATGATGATGAGCGCGGTGGTCATCAGTAGTTCACCACCTGGGCAAAGTCCGCCGCCTTCAGGCTGGCGCCGCCGATGAGGCCGCCGTCGATCTCCGGCTGGGCCATCAGGCCCTTCACGTTGGAGCCCTTCATGCTGCCGCCGTACTGGATGCGCACCTTATCGGCGGTCTCCTGGCCGTACTTGCCGGCAATGGCGGCGCGGATGACGCCAATGGTCTCGTTGGCCTGCTCGTCGGTGGCGGTGAGGCCGGTGCCGATGGCCCAAACCGGCTCGTAAGCCACCACCACGCCGGCCACCTCTTCAGCGGTGAGGCCGGTGAGGGCCATCAGGGTCTGGTAGGACACGATGGCGTCGGTGTAGCCCTCTTCCCGCTCGTCCTTCATCTCGCCCACGCACACGATGGGGGTGAGACCCGCCTTCACGGCGGCCACGGTGCGCTTGTTTACCATCTTATCGGTCTCGCCAAAGTACTGCCGCCGCTCGGAGTGGCCGATGATCACGTACTGGCAGCCGCTGGCCTTGAGCATGTCGGCGGACAGCTCGCCGGTGTAAGCGCCCTTGGCGGCAAAATGGACGTTCTGGGCGCCCAGCTTCACGTTGGTGCCTTCAATGATGGGCTTCACCGCCGCGAAGCACACCGCAGGGGGGCACACCACCACGTCGCACTGGGCGTCCTTCACCAGGGGCACCAGTTCGGCGACCAGCTGAGCGGCCTCCTCGGGGGTCTTGTTCATCTTCCAGTTTCCGGCGATAATGGGCTTGCGCATAGTCTTTTTCCTCCTACAAAGCTGTGAAAATCAGGGATAAAACCGGGACGCGGGGGCGGGCAGCTGCCCGCCCCCGGGAAACGCGCCTTGCTTACTTGTCGTTGAGGGCGGCCACGCCGGGCAGGGTCTTGCCCTCCAGGAACTCCAGGGAGGCGCCGCCGCCGGTGGAGATGTGGCTCATCTTGGCGGCCAGGCCCATCTGGGTAACGGCAGCCGCGCTGTCGCCGCCGCCGATGATGGTGGTGGCGTCGCTGGCGGCCATGGCCTGGGCGATGGCCAAAGTGCCCTTGGCGAAGTTGGGGAACTCGAACACGCCCATGGGGCCGTTCCACACCACGGTCTTGGCCTTGGAAATCTCGCCGGCGAACAGCTCCACCGTCTTGGGGCCGATGTCCATGCCCTCGTAGCCGTCGGGGATGCCCGCTTCGCTGTCCACGGTGATGATGTTGCAGTCGTTCTCAAACTTGTCGCCGCACACGTTGTCGATGGGCAGCAGCAGCTTGACGCCCTTGTCCTTGGCCTTCTGCATCATGTCCTTGGCCAGCTCCACCCGCTCCTCGTCCAGCAGGGAGTTGCCGATGGTCTTGCCCATGGCCTTCTGGAAGGTGTAGGCCATGCCGCCGCCGATGATGAGCACGTCCACCTTGTCCAGCAGGTTGGTGATGACGCCGATCTTGTCCTTGACCTTGGCGCCGCCCAGGATGGCCACGAAGGGGCGCTGGGGGTTGTTGATGGCGCCGCCCAGGAAGTCCAGCTCCTTGCCGATGAGGAAGCCGGCCACGGCGGGCAGGTAGGCCGCCACGCCGGCGGTAGAGGCATGGGCGCGGTGCACGGTGCCGAAGGCGTCGGAGACGTAGATTTCCGCCATGCTGGCCAGCTCCTTGGCCAGGGCCGGGTCGTTCTTCTCCTCGCCGGGCATGAAGCGCACGTTCTCCAGCAGGATGGCCTGGCCCGGCTTCACCTGGGCGGCCAGCGCCTTGGCGTCGGGGCCCACCACGTCCTTGGCCAGCTTGACTTCCATGCCCAGCTTCTCACTCAGCCGCTGGGCCACCGGAGCCAAGGAATACTTCATGTTGAACTCGCCCTTGGGACGGCCCAGGTGAGAGCACAGGATCAGCGCCGCGCCCTGGTCCAGCAGGTACTTGATGGTGGGCAGCGCCGCGTTGATGCGGGTCTCGTCGGTGATGTTCTTGTCGGCGTCCAGGGGTACGTTGAAGTCGCAGCGCACCAATACCTTCTTGCCGGCCACGTCGATGTCCCGAATGGTCTTCTTATTCATACTGCATCGCTCCTTTGCATGAATTGATAAAATTATGCCAAATAAAATCATACCGCAAAATTGTTAATCTGTCCAGCAGCGGCAAATAGATTGTTCGCCGTTGCTGCACATTTAACGTGGGGATGATAATATGATACGGAATTTAAGCAAGGGAGCCCCCATATGACCAGCGCAGAAACGATCATTCAAGTGGAAAACGTGAGCTTTTCCTACCCGGAGCAGGAAGAAAAGGCGGTGGACGGCGTCAGCATGGCGGTGCGCCAGGGCGAGTTCCTGGCGGTGCTGGGCCACAACGGCAGCGGCAAGAGCACCCTGGCCAAGCTGCTCAACGCCCTGTTTTTGCCCACCAGCGGCCAGGTGCGGGTGGGGGGCATCCTCACCAGCCAGCCGGGGCAGGAGTGGGAAGTGCGCCGCCAGTGCGGCATGGTGTTCCAGAACCCGGACAACCAGCTGGTAGCCACCATCGTGGAGGAGGACGTGGCCTTCGGCCTGGAGAACCTGGGGGTGGAGACCCAGGAAATCCGCCGCCGGGTGGACGAGGCCCTGACCATGGTGGGCATGAGCAAATACGCCCTCAGCGCCCCCCACATGCTCTCCGGCGGCCAAAAGCAGCGCATCGCCATCGCCGGGGTACTGGCCATGCGGCCCCGGGTCATCGTGTTCGACGAGGCCACCGCCATGCTGGACCCGGTGGGGCGGCTCAGCGTGATGGAGGTGGTCAAGCGCCTCAACCGGGAGGAGGGCATCACCGTGGTGTGGATCACCCACTTCATGGAGGAGGCGGCCCAGGCAGACCGGCTGCTGGTGATGGACGCGGGCCGCATCCAGATGGAGGGCACCCCCCGGCAGGTGTTCACCCAGGGGGACAAGGTGCGCGCCCTGGGCCTGGACGTGCCCCAGATGACCGAATTGGGGGAGCGGCTGCGAAAGGACGGCCTGGACCTACCCCAGGGCATTTTGAACGTAGAGGAAATGGTGGTGGAACTGTGCCGATTGAAGTCAAAAACCTAAGCCACGTATACGCCCAGGGCAGTCCCTTTCAGTCGGCGGCGGTGCAGGACGTGAGCTTTACCCTGGGCGAGGGGGAGCTGGTGGGGCTGATCGGCCACACCGGCAGCGGCAAGAGCACCCTGGTGCAGCACTTAAACGGGCTGGTGAAGCCCACCTCGGGCACGGTGCTGGTGGACGGCATGGACCTGTGGGCCAAGGGGACCGACCTGCGGGCGGTGCGCAAGAAGGTGGGGCTGGTGTTCCAGTATCCGGAATACCAGCTGTTTGAGGAGACGGTGCTCAAGGACATCGCCTTCGGCCCCCGGAACCTGGGCCTTTCCGAGGCCCAGGCCCAGGAGCGGGCCCGGGAGGCGGCCCAGGCGGTGAACCTGCCCGAGGAGGTGCTGGAGCGCTCCCCCTTCGACCTGTCCGGCGGCCAGAAGCGCCGGGTTGCCATCGCCGGGGTGCTGGCCATGCATCCCCGCACCCTGATCCTGGACGAGCCCGCCGCGGGGCTGGACCCCTCCGGGCGGCGGGAAATGCTTGCCCTGCTCAAGGCGCTCCACGGCCGGGGCATGACGTTGGTGATGGTGTCCCATTCCATGACCGACGTGAGCCGGCTGTGCAAGCGGGTGCTGGTGATGAACCAGGGCCGGCTGGTCATGGACGGCGCGCCGGGAGAGGTGTTCGGCCGGGCGGCGGAGCTGAAGGCCATGGGCCTGGGCCTGCCCCGGGGCGCGGAACTGGCGCTGCGGCTGCGGGAGGCGGGCTTTCCCCTGCCCCAGGGCCTGTGGCGCATGGAGGACGTGGAGCAGGCCATCCTGGCGGCGCTGAAGGGAGGGACGCAGGCATGATGAACATCACCCTGGGGCAGTTTTACCCCGGCGATTCCCTGCTGCACCGCATGGACCCGCGCACCAAGATATTGCTCACCGTAGCCATGATCGTCACGGTGTTCCTGGTGCGGGGCTTTCTGGGGTATGTGGCGCTGTTTTTGTACATCGCCGCGGCGGCCCGGGCGGCCAAGGTGAGTTTGAAGGTGCTGGCCAAGGGCATCAAGCCCATCCTCTTTATCATCCTGCTCACCTTCTTCCTCAACGTGTTTTTCGCCGCCGGGGAGGACGTGATCTTTGCCTGGAAGTTCATCACCGTGTCCTGGACCGGGGTAAAGATGGCCGTATACATGGCCCTGCGCCTCATCCTGCTGGTGCTGGGCACCCAGCTGCTCACCCTGACCACCTCCCCCATCGCCCTCACCGACGGGCTGGAGCGCTTGTTCCGGCCCATGTCCCGCATCGGCTTTCCCGCCCACGAGCTGGCCATGATGATGTCCATCGCCCTGCGGTTCATCCCCACCCTGCTGGAGGAGGCGGACAAGATCATGAAGGCCCAGAAGGCCCGGGGCGCCGATTTTGAGAGCGGCACCCTGATCCAGCGGGCCCGGGCCATGCTGCCCCTGCTGGTGCCCCTGTTCGTGTCCGCCTTCCGCCGGGCGGACGAGCTGGCCCTGGCCATGGAGGCCCGCTGCTATCGGGGGGGCGAGCACAGGACCCGGCTCAAGGTGCTGCGCTTTTCCGCGCTGGACGGCTGGACCGCCCTGTCCATGGCCGCCCTCATCGTGCTGGTGGTGTGGCTGCCCATATGAGGATCAAGCTCACCCTGGAGTACGACGGGACCGCCTACGCGGGCTGGCAGCGCCAGCAAAATGCCCTGGCGGTACAGCAGGTGGTGGAAGAGGCCCTCGCCCGCCTCACCGGGGAGGCGGTTGGGGTGACCGGGGCCAGCCGTACCGACGCGGGGGTCCACGCCCTGGGGCAGGTGGCCCATTTCGATACCCATAGCCCTATCCCCCCGGAAAAATTCGCCTTTGCCCTCAATACCATGCTCCCCGCCGACGTGCGGGTATCCTCCAGCGGCCCTGCCGCGCCCGACTTTCACGCCCGCTTTTCCGCCCGGGGCAAGCGCTACCGCTACCTGATGTACGACGCCACCCACGCCAGCGCCCTGTATCGGGGCCTGTGCGCCCACAGCATCTATCCCCTGGATGTGGACAGGATGGACCGGGAGGCCGCCTGCATGGTGGGCACCCATGACTTTTCCGCCTTCGCCGCCAGCGGTTCCACCGTAAAGGATACGGTGCGCACCATCACCCGATGCCAGGTGGTCCGGCGTCAGCCCTTCGTGGTCCTCACCGTGGAGGGGAACGGCTTTTTGTACAACATGGTGCGCATCCTGGCGGGTACCCTGATGGGGGTGGGCAGCGGCAAACTGGCCCCCGGCGCCGTGGCCCGGGCCCTGGAAACCGGGGACCGGCTGGCCCTGGGCCCCACCGCGCCGCCCCAGGGGCTCACCTTGATGGAGGTCTTTTACCCCTAACCTGGCCGGATGAACCCGGTTCCTCCGGCGCTTCTCCACACCCGTACCCCCAAAGGTTCCCCGGGGAACCCGGGGGACCCGGCGGCGGCCAGGTTAGGGGTAAAAGACCTCCATCAAGGTGAGCCCCTGGGGCGGCGCGGTGGGGCCCAGGGCCAGCCGGTCCCCGGTTTCCAGGGCCCGGGCCACGGCGC
>DVHZ01000076.1 GCA_018711685.1 Candidatus Excrementavichristensenella intestinipullorum
ATAAAAGGATTGAAGAAAGACCGGCCTTCTGGTATACTTAAACCAAATAGGCATCGAGAAATCAACCACAATGGGAGGCGAGTTCATGGGCAAGCGTTTAAATTTGCTGGGCTTTGATTTTGGCGCATCCAGCGGGCGTGCCATGCTGGGCGCCCTGGAGGATGGCGTGCTCACCCTGACGGAGATCCACCGCTTCTCCAACGACCCGGTGCTGATGAACGGGCGGTTCTTGTGGGACGTGCAGCGTTTTTTCTATGAGATGAAGGCAGCGCTGAACAAATGCGCCAAGCAGGGCATAGCCCTGGACGCCATCGGTATCGATACCTGGGGGGTGGATTATGGTCTGCTCTGCGCCAACGGCCAGCTGGCGGGTATTCCGGTGCACTACCGTGATGAGCGTACCAACGGCATCATGGAGCGAGCCTATGAGATCATGCCCAAGGAGCAGATCTTTGCCAAGACCGGATTGGCCTTCATGTATTTTAACACGCTGTTTCAGCTGTTGGCCATGAAGGAGCAGGGCGATCCGCAACTGGAAATCGCCCAAAAGCTGCTGTTTATGCCCGACCTGTTGGCCTATTTCCTCACGGGGGAGATGGGCACAGAATATACCATTGCCTCCACCAGCCAGCTCATCGATCCCTACACCCGGGATTGGTGCTGGGATTTGATCGACACCTTCGGCCTGCCCCGCCGTCTGTTCACCCCCATCCAACCCTCGGGCACGGTGCGGGGCTATTTGCTGGATCAGGTCGCCCAGGAAACCGGCGTGGGCAAGGTACCGGTGATCGCCGTGGCCTGCCACGACACCGCCTCGGCGGTAGCGGCCGTGCCTGCCCAGGGGGAGGATTTCGCCTATCTGAGTTCGGGAACTTGGTCGCTTCTGGGCGCGGAGATCAGGACGCCCTTGTGCGCGCCTTCGGTGATGGAGGCCAATTATACCAACGAGGGCGGCGTGGACGGCACCATCCGCCTGCTCAAAAACATCATGGGCATGTGGATCATCAACGAATGCAAGCGGGAGTGGGACCGCCGCAGCGACGCGGTGGATTTTGCCGGCCTGGTGGAGCGGGCCGCCGCCGCCCAGCCCTTCTACGCGGTGATCGATGTGGATGACGGCTGCTTCACCGCCCCTGGGGATATGCCCCGGCGGGTACAGGATTATTGCCGCCGCACCGGTCAGCCGGTGCCTGAGGGCAGAGGGCAGATCTGCCGGGTGGTATACGAGAGCTTGGCCCTCAAGTACCGCTGGGGCGTGGAGCGGCTGGAGCAGGATCTGCTCAAAAAGCCGGTGAAGGTATTGCATATCGTGGGTGGAGGCAGCAAAAACCAAATGCTCAACCAGTTCACCGCCGACGCCCTTCAGCGCCCGGTGATTACCGGGCCCTCCGAGGGCACCGTCATCGGAAACCTGCTGGTGCAGGCCATGGGCTTAGGGGCTATTCAGGATATGGGACAGCTGCGTCAGATCGTGGCCCGCTCCTTCCCCACCGTCACCTATCAGCCCCAGGACAAGGCGGCGGGATGGGACGCGGCCTACGAGCGGCTGCTGAAGCTGCTGTGAGCGCCGATTGGCCCGACGCCCATGGCCAGATGCCCGGCTCCCTGGAGCTGGCCTATTTGGGGGACGCACTGTACGAGCTTTACGTGCGCAGGCATCTGTTGGGCCGGGGAGAGCACGTGCGCCAGCTGCACGGCCGGGCGATAGGCATCGTGTGCGCCCAGGCCCAGGCCCGGGCCCTGGCGCTGGTGGAACCCATTCTCACCCAGCAGGAGCGGGATGTGGCGCGCCGGGCCCGCAACGCCCGCCAGACCCCTACCAAAAACGCTCAGACCGCCGCTTATCACCGGGCTACCGCCCTGGAGGCGGTGCTGGGCTATCTGTACCTCACCGGTCAGCAGGAGCGGCTGGATGATATCATGCGCTTGATTCTGAAGGACGGGAAGGAGTAAAGCATGGCATACGACAAAAAGCCGGGCAGTGGTTCCGGCAAATCCTACGGCCCCCGGGATGGAATAGATGCGTCCGCCCCTCAGGGCGATCAGGTCCAGCGCTGGGAATATACCGGGGGTGGACGGTTCTTTCAAAGATGGGAAAACAAGGCGTCCGGCGGCGGCGAAAGGCGGGGCCGGGACCAGGACCGGTGGACCCGGAGAGGGGATAAGCCCCGGGAGAGCGGCGCCCGGGGCCAGGGCCGGTTCGATGGGCGGCGAGAGGAAAACAGGGCCCATGATGGAAGCGGCTGGGACAGGAACCGGTGGGACCGGCGGCGGGAGGAGGGACGGCATTACCCGTCGGAGGAGGGTGCGCCTCGCCGGGCCGCGCCGCCCAGGGGGCCTATTCCGCCGGCCCGGCAGGTGGAGCCGCCCAGGCCCATAGAGCCGTCCAGGGCCGCCTTTGATGCGCTGTCCCCTGAGGAGGAGGAACGGCCGGAGAACCTGTTGGTGGGGCGCAATCCCATCCGGGAAGCGCTGAAGGCGGACCGTCCCATTGAGAAGATGCTGGTGGCGCAAGGCGATCTCACCGGCTCGGCGCGGGAGATCATCGCCATGGCCCGGGAGCGGCGGGTAGTGATTCAGTATGTGGACAGGAGCCGGTTGGACCAGGTGTGCAAGGGCCACCAGGGGATGCTGGCCTTTGCCTCCGCTGCGGCCTATTCCACGCTAGAGGATATCTTGGCCCTGGCGGCTCAGAGGGACGAGGACCCCTTGGTGGTGGTGTTGGACGGGGTGACCGATCCCCACAACCTGGGCGCCATTATCCGTAGCTGCGAATGTATGGGGGCTCACGGGGTCATCGTGCCGGAGCGGCGGGCCGCCGGGCTGGGCCCCGCGGCGGTAAAGGCTTCTGCGGGCGCACTGAGCTACATCAAGGTGGCCCGGGTGGTGAACCTGGCCCGCACCCTGGATGAGCTGAAACGCGCCGGGTTATGGGTTACCGGCGCGGCGGTGGACGGGGCCGACGCGGCCCAGGTGAGCCTGACCGGTCCTGCGGCGCTGGTCATCGGTTCCGAGGGCGAGGGGCTGAGCCATCTGGTGCGGCAGAAGTGCGACCAGCTGGTGCGCCTGCCCATGTACGGTCACATTCAGTCGCTGAACGCCTCGGTGGCGGCGGGCATCCTGCTGTACGAGGCGGCAAGGGCGCGTCATGCATAAAAAGAAGCGGGTGCTGATCGTAGACGGCTACAACGTGCTGGGCGCTTGGCGCAGCGGCATGGGCCGCATGAGCGGGGCGGGGCTGGATGCCGCCCGGGACCAGCTCACCGAACTATTCAAGGACTATGCGGGCTATGCCGGGCAGCAGGTGATTCTGGTATACGACGCCTGGCAGTCCAGCCGCATGGTGCGCACCGAGGAAAAGCTGGGTCCCCTCACCCTGGTGTTTACCCGCAAGGGGGAGACGGCGGACCAGTACATTGAGCGGCTGGTGGACGGTTTGGCGCAGGACATCCAGCTGGACCGGTGCGAAGTGCGGGTAGCCACCTCCGACGGGGTGGAGCAGACCGTGGTATTGGGCCGGGGCGCCACCCGCCTTTCTGCCCGGGAATTGCTGGCCGAGATGGAGTACACACGGGCTGCGGGCCGCCGTCACGTAAACGCGGTGGCCAAGCCCGGGCGCTCCACGGTGATGGAACGAATCAGCGAAGATGTACGTCGGAAGTTGGAATCCATGCGCAGAGGGGGCGATTGACTTGTACGAGCGGTTTGAGGGCATGACCGACGAGCAAATTGTAAAGCTGGCCCAGGCCTCCGACGGCATGGCGCTGGAATATTTGCTCAACAAGTACAAGAACTTCGTCAGGAGCAAGGCCCGCAGTTATTTCCTTATCGGCGCCGATCACGAGGATATTGTGCAGGAGGGCATGATCGGCCTGTACAAGGCCATTCGCGATTTTAAGGAGGAAAAACTTTCCTCCTTCCGCGCATTTGCCGAATTGTGCATTACCCGGCAAATCATCACCGCCATCAAGACCGCCACCCGGCAAAAACATATTCCCCTCAACTCCTACGTCTCCCTGAACAAGCCCATCTACGATGACGAGTCCGACCGCACCCTGCTGGACGTCATCACCGAGGGTTGGGTGTCCAATCCCGAGGACATGCTCATCAACCAGGAGGACATCGGCGCCATTGAGGGCCGTATTGGGGAGATGCTGTCAAGCCTGGAAAAACAGGCCTTGGCGCGATACCTGGAGGGCAAGAGCTATCAGGAAATTTCCGACGAAATGGGGCGCCATGTCAAATCTATCGACAACGCCCTGCAGCGCGTAAAGCGCAAATTGCAAAAGTATTTGGACGAAAAGGGCTAAGATACCAACATTTTACTTGATTCGGGCTCTTACGCCCTTTTTTCCCGTTGACAAATCACGGGATTTTGGGTACAATATCCCTTGGTATCCCGGTATGTCAGGCGGGCGTGCGCGCGGGTGTAGCTCAATGGCAGAGCTCCAGCTTCCCAAGCTGATCACGTGGGTTCGATTCCCATCACCCGCTCCATACGATTCATTCACACTTATAGGGAGGAGAACATACACCATGGCGAAGGCAAAATTCGAGCGCAACAAGCCCCATGTGAACATCGGCACCATCGGGCACGTGGACCACGGCAAGACCACGCTGACGGCGGCGATCACCATGGCGCTGGCCCAGGAGGGCAACGCGGC
>DVHZ01000077.1 GCA_018711685.1 Candidatus Excrementavichristensenella intestinipullorum
ACGATGTGCAGGCAGGGCGTTCCTGCCCGGTCGGCGCGCAGCTGAATCTTCATGGCGCTGTAGTTTTTCAGGCTGAAGCCGTCCAGGTCATAGCCGGCGCTGCCGCAAGCCGCCGCCTTGCCCCCTTGATAGGCATAGACCTTGAGCCTGGCGGTATCCGCCCCATTCACTGTCAGTACCACCATCTCCGGCGCCTGGCTGCCCGACAATTGGGCCAGGCCGATGATCCGCCGGGCCCGGGTGGATTGCAGCTTTTGGGTATAGGCGCTCTGCCAATCCTGCGCTAGGGCCGGCGCTCCCCAGAGCAACCCTACCCATAGCGCCAGCATCGCCGCACCCAACCACCGCACACGTGCCTTCATATGCCGCTCACCCTCTGCATTATTTATTTAATCATTGTCATTATATCGTAATATTTTCCCCCTGTCAACTGGCAATTGCCGATGGAAAGACGAGGGCGGGCCGGGCGCCTTCTGCGCCCGGCCCGCCCAATCCGCCCTTTGGGGCGGATTGCGCCTGCTTCATGACATCTTTGTGCCAACCTTCGCTGGCACAGTCCTCCGCCCGCTGAGGCCCGGCCTATAGGGTGTCCAGGTCGATCTTGCTGTCCTTGCGAGCCTTACGATAGATGACAAACCGGTTGCCGATCACCTGCACCGGTTCGGCGTGAACCCGCTGGCACAACTCTTGACAGGCTTCCCGGGCGTCCATGGGCGCGCCGCGCTGCACGTTGACCTTGATGAGCTCCCGGGCCTCCAGGGCGTCCCACGCCTGCTTGCACAGGTTGTCGTTGATTCCATCCTTGCCGATCTGCAAAATGGCCTCCAGCCCGTTGGCCATGGCCCGCAACGCGGCCCGCTGTTTGGTGGTCATGCTCCTCTTCCTCCGTTATTCCACAAAATCGAATTCCATGTCCCCGATGGCCACCGTGTCTCCCTCCCGGGCGCCCTTCTGGCGCAGGGCGTCGATGACGCCCCACCGGCGCAGGGTGCGGTGGAAATAGTTCAGGGATTGCTCGTCCGCAAAGTTCACCGAATCCACCAGGCGGTCGATGGCCGCGCCGCTGAGCAGATACACCCCGCCTTCCACCTGAATGGCAAAGGGCTCGGCCTCGCCGGTCTCGGGCAGAATCTCCTCCTGAAAGGGCTCCATGGGGGGCAATTGGCGCAGCTTGCGGGCAACGGCCCGCATCAGCGCCTCAAAGCCCTGGCCCGTGGCGGCGCTCACCGGGAACACGGGCACGTCCCGGCCCTTGAGCTTTTGCCGCAGCCGCTCCAGGTTGTCCTGCCCGCCCAGGTCGATCTTGTTGGCGGCCACCATCACGGGCCGGGTGATCAGGTCGCCGTAGCGGCACAGCTCCTTCTCGATGGCGTCAAAATCCTCCAGGGGATCCCGGCCCTCGCTGCCGGCGATGTCCACCACGTGGATCAGCAGCCGGGTGCGCTCCACATGGCGCAAAAAGGCGTGGCCCAGCCCTACCCCCTCCGCAGCGCCCTCCACCAGGCCGGGGATGTCCGCCAGCACGAAGGAATCCCCGTCCTGGCGCACGATGCCCAGATTGGGCTGCAAAGTGGTGAAGTGATAATTGGCGATCTTGGGCCGGGCGGCGGTGACCACCGACAGGATGGTGGATTTGCCCACGTTGGGAAAGCCCACCAGCCCCACGTCGGCGATGGACTTGAGCTCCAGGCGCACCTTGCGGGGCTGGGTCTTTTCCCCCGGCTTGGCGAAATTGGGGGCCTGGCGGGTGGGCGTGGCGAACCGGGCGTTGCCAAACCCGCCGTTGCCTCCCCGCAGCAGCACCTTGCGCTCCCCGTCGGCGAACAGGTCCAGCAGCACCTTGCCGCTCTGGCTGTCCCGCACGATGGTGCCGCAGGGCGCTTCGATCACCATGTCCTCCCCCGACTTGCCCCGGCACCGGCCGTTCTGACCGTCGGCGCCGTTTTCGGCGAAGAACTTGCGCTTAAACCGGAAATCCATCAGGGTGTGCATCCGCTGGGTGGCCACGAACACCACGTCGCCGCCCCGGCCGCCGTCGCCCCCGTCCGGGCCGCCGGCCTGCACGAATTTCTCCCTGTGAAAGGATACGCAGCCGTTGCCGCCGTTGCCCGCCTTGACCTCGACCTCCACCACGTCCACAAACAATGCCATAGCGATGTTTACCCTTTCCTCAAAGCGCCGCCCCGGAAGGCGCCGCCCTATTCATCCTGTCCTTCCCGCTCCCCGTGCATACACAGCCCCCCGTTTAGGGGGCAGCGCTCACAGGCAGGCTTGCGGGCGGCGCAGCAGCGCCGGCCGTGCCATATGAGCAGGTGATGGGCGTGGGACCACTCCTCCTTGGGCAGTACCGCCCGCAGGGCCTGCTCGGTCTTCTGGGCCGTGGGCTCATGCACCAGGCCGATGCGGTTGGCTACCCGGAACACGTGGGTGTCCACGGGAATCTGGTCCTCCCCAAAGGCGGCCAGCAGCACCACCCCGGCGGTCTTTTGCCCCACGCCGGGCAGCTTCATCAGCTCCTGGCGGGTGCTGGGCACCTGGCCCCCGTACTGCTCCACCAGGGCGCGGCAGGCGGCCACGATGTTGCGGGCCTTGGTATGGTACAGCCCGCAGCTCTTGATCATGGGCTCCAACTGCTCCGGCGTCAGGCTGCCCAGGGCGGCCGCGTCGGGATAGCGCTGAAACAAGGTCTCCGTCACCATGTTCACCCGCTTGTCGGTACACTGGGCCGACAGGATGGTGGCGATCAGCGTCTCAAAGGGGTTGGAAAAATGCAGTTCGGCCCGGGCCTGGGGATACAGGGCGTTCAGCGCGTCCAGCACAGCCCGCACATCCATCCTCTCCGCCTCCCCATCTTCCGTAATGCCTCCATTATACGCCGCGCGCCGCCCGGTGCCAACGGACGGCGTGTTATTTTTCTCCGGCGCCCGGCTACATCCGCGCCAGCACGGTGAGCTTGGGCCGGCCCCCGCCCCGCCTGTCCACCTGGTACAGGCCGATCAGGTTGCCGGGCCGGGTCTTTTGCAGCACCTGCATGACGCTTCCCGCGTCGGCGATCTCAAAGCGCACCGACAGGCCGCAGCCCACGGCCACGTCCCGGGGCGTGGAAATCACCTTCACCCGCAGCCCCGCCCGGCGCAGGGCGCCCTCAAAATTCATCACCTGCTGCCGGGAGCGAAATGCGGCAATGCCGAATACCTCGTCCATGGTCTTCCCCTCTTTGCGCCAAGTTCGCGGCGCATATGGCGATGGCCGCGTCCGTATATTGTACGGCGCAGCCCCGGTTCAGGTGACAAGGAGGATGCTATGGATATTTATCTGGACAACGCGGCCACCAGCCATCCCAAGCCCCCCTGCGTGGTGGAGGCGGTGGTCAGGGCCCTCACGCAGATCAACGCCAATCCCGGCCGTTCGGGGCACAAGCGGGCGATTGCGGGGGCCGAGGCGCTGATGGAGTGCCGCCAGGTTCTGGCCCGGATGCTGGCCGCGCCGGACCCCATGGCGATCTCCTTCGCCTTCAACTGCACCGACGCGTTGAACCTGGCCATCAAGGGGTGCCTTCAGCCGGGGGACCACGTGGTCTCCACCCGGCTGGAGCACAACGCGGTGCTTCGCCCCCTGATGACCCTGCAGGAGATGGGGCTGGTGGAGGTCACCCTGGCAGACCCGGCGCCGGACGGATTCGTGACGCCGGAGGCGCTGCGGGCGGCGCTGAAGAAGCGGACACGGCTGTGCGTGGTGGGCCACGCCTCCAACGTGACCGGGGCCATTCAGCCGGTGGCGGCCATCGGGGGAATGCTGTGGGAGGCGGGGGTTCCCTACCTGATCGACGGCGCGCAGGCGCTGGGCATTCAGCCGGTGGACGTAGGGGCGCTGCGGTGCGCCATGTACGCCTTTCCGGGGCACAAGGGGCTGTTGGGCCCTCAGGGCACCGGGGGGCTCTATCTAGACCCGGGCTTTGCCCTGGGCACCCTGCGGGAGGGGGGGACCGGTTCCAGTTCGGAATCCATGCTTCAGCCCCAGGAGCGTCCGGAGCGCTACGAGAGCGGCACCATGAACCTGCACGGCATTGCCGGGCTACTGGCGGGGGCCCAATACGTGCTGGAGAACGAACTGCGGCTGCGGGCGCAAGAGCGCACCCGCACCGCACAGCTGATGGAGGGGCTGCTGGGGGTGCCGGGCATCACCCTATACGGCGATCCGGACCCCCGGAACCGGGTCGGGGTAGTGAGTTTCAACGTAGGCGACGAGCCCTCGGGGGCGGTGGCGGACGCTCTGGACCGGCTGGGTTTCGCGGTACGGGGCGGGCTGCACTGTGCGCCCGGCATCCACAGCTGGCTGGGCACTCTGGAGCGCGGCGCGGTACGGGCCAGTCCGGGGCACGCCACCACGGCCCAGGAGATCGATCTGTTCGTAGAGGCGGTACGGCGCATCGCTCGGGAGGGCAGCGACCGGATTCCCTAATTTTCGCGGCGCATAACAGCTCTGGTTCGGCAACGGCCTGAAACAGCGCGGCGGCTAACGCCGCCGTACCGTTTCAGGCCGTTGTCCCACCTACGCGCCAGCGCGTATGGCGGTTCCAAGGGGGGCCATCCCCCCTTGGCGGGGGTCCAGGGGCGAGGAGTCCCTGGCGGGGGCCCGGGGGCAGCGCCCCCGGCGCCGAGTCAACCACCCCACCCGGCGAACTTTTGCGTCCCACCGCATCCCCACAACGGCCTGAAACAGCGCAGCGGCTACCGCCGCCGCACCGTTTCAGGCCGTTGTCCCACCACCGCGCCAGCGAGATAGGCGGTTCCAAGGGGGCGGGATTTGTATTTCCTCGTCTGAAAAGATATATGGGACATAGCTGTCTGATGTTTTGG
>DVHZ01000078.1 GCA_018711685.1 Candidatus Excrementavichristensenella intestinipullorum
CCCCGGGCGGGCGAAGGCGCCGCCGCCGGATGGCGGCGGCGCCTTCGCCCGGGAGCGCGAGAGGGAAACGCCGCTCCCTTCAATCCGCCGGTATGGTCCGGCGGCGGATGGAAGGAAGCGCGTCGGCGCTCATTGGTCTATGGCTTCCACGCCTTGCCGGGCGGCGTCCGCCAGGCGTTCCCGGATTCGGGCCAGGGCCCCCGGGGGCAGCGGCATCCAGTCCTCCGCTTCGCCCACGACGCGCAGGGGCTGCCGGGTGCGGTAGGAGCGGGAGGGATTGCCCGGAAATTTTTGGTCGGTGACGTTGGGATCGTCTTCGATGGGGCCGGTGGGCTGTACCACATAAACCCGGGGCCGTCCTTCCCCCACCGCCAGTTCCGCCGCCAGCGCCGCTCCCTCCTTCAGCGCGGTGAGGTACACGAAATGCCCCCTCTTTTTCCCGCCATAATTGGACGGATGCCCTGGCTCCAACAGGTCGCCGGCCTTTAGCTGCGCCCGGGTGCCGTGGTACAAAGGCCCTGCCTCCTTCACATCCTTGCGCACCCCCACGGGGGTAAAGCCCTTTGCGCCCCGGCACGGTTCTCCCCGCCGGGTCAATTCCTTCCACGCTCCCGCAAAGGTTTCCTGTCCCTCTTGCATCGCTTCGCGCCTCCATCTCATCCCTTTTTTCTGTGCCTGTCAGTATAGCACGCCGCCGTCCGGAACGCCAGCCCTTTTTCGTTTCCGGCGCAGTGGTATAGCCAGCTTAGAGCGTCCCCATCCCAGGCCCCGCCCCCTTCCGTCAAGAGGGCGGGGCGCCCGGTTCTTCCCATTGGCCGGGCCGGGTCAGGCGGGGCAGGCGCGCCGCCAGACGGCTGAGCACCTCGTTGGGGATGGTATCCGCAGCCTGGGCCCAATCCCAGGCCCCGATCCGGCAAGGGCCCCAATGGCCGATGAGCACCGCCACGCCGCCCTGGCGCACGCCGGGAATGCCCGTGGCGTCGGCCAGCAGTTGGTCCATACAAATCCGCCCCAGGATGGGCGCTTCCCGGCCGTTGAGCAGCACGCGGCCCCGGCCCTGGGAGAGGGCCCTGGGCACTCCGTCGCCGTAGCCGATGGATATCACCGCCACATCGGTCTCCCGCCGGGCGGTAAAGGCCAGGCCGTAGCCCGCCCGCTGGCCGGGGCGCAGCCTGCGCACCGTGACCACCCGGGCCTTGAGGGACAGCACCGGCCGCAGGGAGGCGCACGGTCCCTCCCCCGTCATGCCGTATAGGGCGATGCCCGGTCTGACCATCTCCTCGGCAAATTCCGGGTAGTTGAGGATGCCGCCGCTGGCCAGCAGGTGTAGTTTGGGCAGGCGAATCCCGCGCTCCTCCAGGTTGTGGGCGGCGTAGTAGAAGGCGTCGGCCTGGACCAGGGTATAGGCCCGGCTCTCCGCGTCCCGGCTTTCGGCGGCGCACAGGTGGGTAAACAGCCCCTTCACCTTCAGCCCCTTCATGATAAATAGGGCCTGGAGCCCGTCCAGATCCCGGGGATCCAGGCCCAGCCGTCCCATGCCGGTATCCAGGGCGATGTGTACCCTCGTCCTGCCCCCGGATTGGTTCAGCGCCCGGGCGTAAGCGGCGTCCACCACCGTCTGGCTAAGCCGCCACAGCCTGAGCAGGGCCAGGTCCCGGGGATGGGTATAGCCCAATACCAGGATTTCCCCCATCACCCCCCAACGGCGCAGCTGAATGCCCTCCTCCAGGGTGGCCACGCAGAAGGCCCCCACCCCCATGCGCCTGAGCGCCTTGGCCACGGGTACGGCCCCGTGGCCGTAGGCGTTGGCCTTTACCGCAGCCATCAGAACGCAGCCCGGGGGCAGCGCCTGCCGCAGCGCCGCCAGGTTGTGGGCCAAGGCGGACAGGTCCAATTCGATCCAGGCCCGTCCCATGGGGCTGGGCCTCATTCCGGCCAGAACCAAGCATCCGCCGGCCGCCAGGGACAGCAGGGCCACCGCCAGGGCGTGGATCAGGTTGTCCTCCACCAAGAGGGGAACCAGCCCCAGTCCCTTGGCCGCCAGGCGCACCGCCGCGATGAGGGCCGGATGCAGCAGGTATACCCAGCCGCACAGGCGGCGCAGGGCGGGCCTGGGCGGCGCGGGAATCTGCCATAGCCAGGCGAACAGGCAGCCGCAGGTCCAGGGCAGGGCCAGATACATGCTGTCGTGGCGCATAAAGCCCGCCGCCTTCAGGGCGAAGGCCTCCCCGGTCATGGCCGCCAGCCCGGCCAAGGCCCCGGCCAGGCAGGCGGATTGGCCCGGCAATCTGCGCCCATCCCCCAGGGCCCGGCCCAGCAGCAGGAACAAGGGGGCCATGAACAGGCCGTTTCGGGTATAGGTGAACACCCTGAACCCCAGCTGATACCCCTGTTCCAGCCAGGGAATCTGCTCTGTCAGCCCCCAATAGGCGTCTCCCAGCAGCCCCAGCAGGTACAGAACGCTGGCCGTCGCCAGGCCGGCCCCCTTGGGCAGTCCCCTGAGCGCCCAAGCCACCCCCATGCCCATCAGGCAGGCGGGCAGATACCACAGGTGGTAGTAGATCCCGTCCCAGACCAGCAGTTTCAGCGCCCCGCCCAGGTCCAGCCCTTGGAAGCGCCCGGCATACCAGGTCAGGGGTAGGTATAGGGCGCTGGCCGCCCCGTACAGAAGCAGGGTCTTGCGGCAAAAGCGCCGGGCCGCCTCGGGACCGCTCAGGGCAAACCGGCCGGTGACCATGAAGAAGAAGGGCACCGCCGTCCGCCCCAGCACCCGGGTGAGAAAGAAATCCGCCGCCGGGCTGCGCCCCGCCAGGGGCGAGGTGTGAATCGCCACCACCAGCAGCGCCGCCGCCAGGCGAAAGGCGTCCAGCGCGCCCCTTCCCGGCCTGGCCTCCTGGGCCCCGGCCGGCGGCTCCTTTGGGGCCTGCGGCCATTGCCTCTGCTGTTCCCCTTCCGGCCCGGCCGGGATGTTCCCCCTCCCGGCCCCGTCAGCGGCCGCCGCCCGCCGTTCCTCCGCCGGCGTCCATCCATTGGGTGAGGATAAATCCTTCCCTGTTGTCTCCGGAAATTTCATAGTCCTCCTCCACGCCCAATTGGGGCGGCATTTGCTGCGCCTCTCGAAGGCCCACGTAGGATATCAGCGCCTGGACGCCGCCGGCCGCCCACCGGTAGGCCCGCTTCCCGTGGGGAAAGCCCCGCAGAAAATCCAGGTATTCCTCCAGCGTCAGTCCCAGACCGGCCATGATCTGCCCGTGGGGCACCCCCACGTACCTGAAGTGCCAGGGCTCGTGGCCAATGCCGGTAACCATTTCCTTGCCCGCGGGATAGCGCTCCACGAAGCCATAGGCAGGCGCCCGGCGGCGCAGGGCCTGGCATACGCCCCGGTAGGGAAAGGCGGGGCTGATGAAATCGATGGGCGGCTGGTTCAGGGCCAGGTCCACCGCCCATCCGCTCTGATGTTCGCTGTGGCCGGGCCGGGCCACGTAGGTCCGGGCGAAGTCCAGGCCCCGCTGGGCCACCGTATCCTGCCAGATGCCCTGCTGCTCCTCCCGGGAGCGCCAGCCGCTCACCGCCAGGATGCTTCCCCATCCCCCCACCCGCTCCACCAGAGCGGTGAGGGCGGCCAGCGCCAGGCGGTTCAGGGTCACCGCTTCCCGGCTCAGGGCGGGATTCATCTCCCTGTCCCCCTGGCCGGAGGCTGGCACCGGGCACAGGTCCTGCCCCCCTTGGCCGGGCAGGGCCCAGCGCCCGTTGACCAGCACCAGGGGCCCCTGGTGTATTCCTTCCGGGGAAAAGGGAACCCGCATCATGTGCCGCTCACCGCCTGTTCCAGAATCATGTCCAGCACCTGGGCGAAGCTGTAGCCCGCCGCCCGCAGCATACCGGGGAAGCGGCTGTGGGGGGTGAATCCGGGAATGGTGTTCACCTCGTTGAACAGCACCTGGCCCTGGGGGGTGAGGAACATGTCCACCCGGGCGAAACCGGAGCAGTCCAGCGCCCGGTAGAGGGTCTTGGCGGTTTGCTTGATCTGGGCCGCCTTGTCCGGGGCGATGGGGGCGGGGACCCGGATGGCGCTGGTCTTGAGGGTGTACTTTTCCTCAAAGTCGAAAAAGCCCTGGGTCAGCTCCACCTGGTCCACCTCCCCGGTGAGCAGTTCCGCCTTCCCCACCACGGCGCAGCCCACCTCCACCCCCGGCACTTTCTGCTCCAGGATGGCCTCCCGGTCGTACTCCAGCGCCAGGGCGATGGCATCTTCCAGCCCCTCCGGCTCCTCTACCTGGGTGATGCCGTAGGAGGAGCCCGCCTTTACCGGCTTGACGAACAGGGGATAGCCCACCTGGTTGGCGAAGCGCCGGGCCCGGTCCAGGGGCGTATTGCCGGTTACCACCATGCCCAGAGAGCTGGGTACCCCCCACTGCGCCGCCATGCGGTGGGCCCGGTCCTTGTCCATGCACAGGGCGCTGGACAGCACCCCGCACCCGGCCAGGGGAATGCCCGCCATCTGGATCAGCCCCTGGATGGAACCGTCCTCCCCGTTGCGGCCGTGGAGCACCGGAAAGGCGGCGTCCACCCGCAGCCGGCTGAGCCCGCCGCTTTCCAGCATCAGTTCGCCCCGGCCCCGATGGGGAGAGAGCAGGGCGGGCACGCACCCTTCCCCCAGCCAGCGGTCCTGGCGCACCCCCTGCGCATCGCCGGGATAGTAAAACCACGCCCCCTGGCGGGTAATGCCCACCGGGATCAGCTGCCAGCGCCGCCGGTCCACCCCCTCCATCACCGCCGCCGCCGATTGCAGGGATACCCCGTACTCGCTGGAGCATCCCCCGAAAAACAACACGATATTGAGCCTGTCCATGTTTCTTCCTCCTCTCGTCTCTTCCCCGGCCCGCCCAAGGGGCCATGGGCCGGTTTTCCCGCCGGACGGGGCGGGCCATGGCCCCTGGCGTTTTGCCGCCGGTCCCGGCTCAGCGCCTCCCTGAAGCCTGCTCCCCTTCCCCCTCCACCGGCGTGCCCGCTGGCAGGGGGTAGCCGATGGCGCATTGGTTCCAATACAGGGGACTGGATACCGGTTCCCCCTCTCCCGGCCTGAACGTTAGCCGCAGCACCTGAACCCGCTGGTAGATTTGTCCGCCCCGGCGCAGGTAGTGCGCCGGCCCGTTGCGTATCTCGTAGCGCACCCCGCTTTCCCGGTCCCCGTACAGGCTGCCCACGATGTTCTCCCCCTGGAACTGAATGCCGATCTGGAACCGGTCCGGGGTATCGTTTCGTACCTTCAGGTCCTTCCATCCCTCGCATATGGTGGCGT
This sequence comes from Candidatus Excrementavichristensenella intestinipullorum, assembly GCA_018711685.1. GTDB lineage: Bacteria > Bacillota > Clostridia > Christensenellales > Aristaeellaceae > Excrementavichristensenella > Excrementavichristensenella intestinipullorum. Next base: position 5,303 of record DVHZ01000078.1, read on the forward strand.
CCACCCCCATGGGCGCGTCGCTGGGGGGCTCGGGAAAGTCCTTCACCAGGTGGCCGTGGCGCTCTACCAGGGTAAGGGGCGAATGCAGGAACAGCCAAAACAGCAGATTGCTCAGCTGGCACAGCCCGCCGCCGTAGGCGGTGGTCAACCGGCCGTCCACCACCGTCAGCCCCTCCTTGTAGCGCACCTGCCGGTCGGCATGGCGCACCGCCTGGCAGAAGGAAAAGGTCTCCCCCGGCCCGATGATCAGCCCGTCCAGGGGCGCGGCGGCCAGCTTTAGGTTGTATACCTTGTTGCGCTGGTAGCGCATATCAAAGCCGGTTTGGGTATTGTACATGGGGCAGGCCGACCGGAACAGCAGATGGGGCAGCCGCTGCGGGCTGCGCACCCGGCAGTAGTGGCTGCCGTCCAGGGCCATGGCCAGATAGAAGCACTTCTTGCGCTGCCAGGTGCGCAAGGGGACCAGCCAGGGAAAACGCTGGGTCAATCGCCGTCTATTCATACGCTTACTCCTTCCCGCAAAAAAAGCGCCGCGCTTCGGTATGTACTATACCAAAGCGCGGCGTCCCATGTTTTCCCATATCCTTGGGCTTTTCTGACGTTATTCTCCCCTAAACCTTACGTTTTTCTGACGGCCCCCGCCGGCCGCCCCCCGCCGGGCCGCACAGCGGCCCGGCGGGGGGCGGCCGGCGGAGGCCGCGCTGGGCCTTCGGCCCAGCGCGGCCCAAAGGGACCATCGGCTCCCCCGGTCCTTCCCCCTCCTTCAGGCTCCAGCGGCTTCTCCGGAAGCCGGCCCGGAACCATCCGGCGGGGGCGGCGCGGGCAGGGTCACGGTAAAGGTGACGGTCTCGCTGCGGCTGGCGGCCCGAATGCGTCCCCCGTGCTGCTCCACGATTTCCTTGGCGATGGCCAGGCCCAGCCCGGCGCCTCCGGTGGAACTGGAGCGGGCGCCGTCCAGGCGGAAGAATTGCTGGAAGATGCGCTGCAGCTTGTCCTGGGGGATGGTCTTGCCCTGGTTTGACAGGCTGACGGTCACCTGGTTTCCCTCCCCCCGGGCGCTCAAGCTCAAGGGCGACTGGGGATAGGCGTAGCTGACCGCGTTGCGGGCCAGGTTGTCGAACACCCGGGCCAGCTTGTCCCCATCGCCCAGCACCGTCAAGCCCGGGGGGATGGACAGGCGCCAGCTCAGCCCCTTGTCCGCCATGGCCGGTTCAAACTCCGAAGCCACCTGCTCCAGCAGCCGGCTCAGGTTCACCCGCTCTTTCTCCAGGGGCATGTGGCTCAGGCTGAATCGGGTGATCTCGAAGAACTCGTCCACCAGCGCCTCCAGCCGCTGGGCCTTGTCCCAGGCGATGGCGGTATACCGGGCCCGGATCTGGGGCGCCAGGTCCGGCTCGTCCCGCAAAAGCGTCAGATAGCCGATGACGCTGGTCAGGGGGGTCTTCAGGTCGTGGGCCAGGTACAGGATCAAATCGTTCTTGCGCTGCTCCGCCTCCCGCGCCAGGTAGGCGTGGCGCAGGGAGCGCTCCCGGATCAGGTTCATCTCGTCCTGCACTTCCCGCAGGTCGGGATGCAGGGCTACCGCCTGCTCCGACGGGGAGGCCAGGGCCTGGGCAGCGGCGATGATCTGGTCCAGGTAGCGAAAGGGCCTGGCCAGAAAGGCGGCGCTGACTGCCGCCCACCCCGCCAGACACATCACGCCCAACAGGATTATCCGGTTCGTGATGGAGCCGAATGTCCGGTATATCCATTCCTCCTCCTGCCACACCCTGCGCTGGGCCAGCCATTGGGCCAAACCCCACAGGATGAGCGACGCCAGGACCACCCCCAGCATCGCCAGCAGGTAGCGCCCAAAAATGCGGGACACCAGCCTGCTGCGGTAAATGCGTCCCTTTTCTCGCCTATTCAATGGTGTAGCCTACCCCCCATACGGTTTTGATGAACTTGGGCTTGCGGGGCGGCTCCCCCAGCTTCTCCCGCAGCCGGGCGATGTGGGCCATGACGGTGTTGTTGTTGTCCAAAAACTTCTCCCCCCACACCATCTCGAACAGCTTCTCCGAGGACACCACCTGCCCCCGGCGCTGGCACAGCTCCCACAGGACGGAAAACTCGATGGGAGTCAGGGCCACTTCTTGGCCGTAGAGGGCGCACCGGTGGGTGAGCCGGTTGATCACCAGGCCCCGCACGTCGTGCTCCACCGCCTCGCCTCCCTGGACGTCCTCTCCGCCGGACTGCCGGTTGTACCGGGTATAGCGGCGCAGTTGGGTCTTGACCCGGGCGGCCACCTCCAGGGGATTGAAGGGCTTGGTGATGTAGTCATCCGCCCCCAGGGTAAGGCCCATGATCTTATCCTGGTCCGACAGGCGGGCGGTGAGCATGATGATGGGAAAAAAATGTTCCCGGCGGATGGCCCGCACCAGCTGAAACCCGTCCATGTCGGGCAGCATCACGTCCAATAGCGCCAGGTCCGCCCCGTGGCTCTCCACCCAGGCCAGGGCGCTGGCCCCATCGCAAAACTTGGACACCTTGAACCCGTCGTTGGTCAGGTAGATCTCCAGCAGGCCGGCAATGTCCTCTTCATCGTCTACCACCAATATCCTTTCGTTCATGTCCCTTCCTCCCCCTGTCCTCCGGCGGCGGGCAGCGCCTCGGGTATGCCCTCTGCCCATTCCTCCCCAGGCGGCGGGCTCTCCAGGGACTGCCGCCGCCCCCATTCCCGGCCCCAGGCCGCCAGCGCCTGAAGCGCCGGAGCCAGGGCCCGGCCCTGGTCGGTTAAGCTGTATTCCACCTTGGGGGGCACCTGGGGGTACTCCCTGCGCTCCACCAGCCCGTCCCGCTCCAGCGCCTTGAGCTGGGCGCTGAGGGCCCGGTGGGATACGCCGCCCAACGCCCGCTTGAGGGCGCTGTAGCGCAGCACCGGCCGGGCCCCCAGCCAATACAGGATCGCCATCTTCCAGGGGCCCTCTACCGCCGCCGCAGCCGCCAGCAATGCCTGGTATTCCTCCTCCATGGCCGGTTTATACTCTCCTTTTTGATAGTATGTCCAAATTTGATTATATATCTGCGGATTTCCCTTGTCAACCCGGGCCCGCCATTTTTCCCCAGCCCACCGCCGTCCCGCCGCCGCATAAAGCCTTTTCCCGGTGGCAATACTCTTGCCTGTCAAGGTTGGAGGTGGCCACATGGCAAAGGGCAAGGTGGAAATCTGCGGCGTAGATACCAGCAAGCTGCCGGTGCTCAAGGGGGAGCAGATGCGGGAATTGTTCCCCCGGGTTCACGCGGGGGACGTGCAGGCCCGGCACCAGTTCATCCAGGGCAACCTGCGCCTGGTGCTCAGCGTGCTGCAGCGCTTTCACAACCGGGGCGAGAACGTGGACGACCTGTTTCAGGTGGGCTGCATCGGCCTGATGAAGGCCATCGACAACTTCGATTTGTCCATCGGCGTGCGGTTCTCCACCTACGCGGTGCCCATGATTATCGGCGAAATCCGGCGCTACCTGCGGGACAACAATCCCATTCGGGTATCCCGCTCCCTGCGGGATACCGCCTATAAGGCCCTCAAGGCCCGGGACAAGCTGGCCTGCAAGTATGGGTGCGACCCAACCGTCGGCGATATCGCCCGGGAAATGCAGGCCCGGGAGGAGGACGTGGTGTTCGCCCTGGAGGCCATCCAGGACCCGGTGTCCCTCTACGACCCGGTGTACCAGGACGGCGGCGACGCCATCTGCGTCATGGACCAGGTGCGGGACGACCGGGTTAGCGAAAACGACTGGGTGCGTAGCCTGTCCATCCGTCAGGCCATCGCCCAGTTGGGCCAGCGGGAACAGCGCATCATCCGCCAGCGCTTTTTCGGGGGGCGCACCCAGATGGAGGTGGCCCAGGAGATCGGCATCAGCCAGGCCCAGGTATCCCGGCTGGAAAAGGCGGCGCTGCAACAGATGAAGCGCTACATATAACTGTTTCTCCGCCCGAAAAGAGGGCGTCCGAGCCCAAAACGCCGGGATATCGCCCTGACTCCAGGACGCTATCCGGCGGGTTTCAACGGTTTTTGAAAACGTACCGAGGCCGGACTGGGCAAGCCGCGGCGCGCCCAGGGCGAAAGGCCGGCGGCAGCCGGCCTTTCGCCCTGGGGGGGCCGGGGGGCTCCCGCCCCCCGGTCCCCCCCTTTCGGGGCTGCCGCCCCGAAAGGCTGTGGGCCGGGCTGCGCCCGGCCCACAGCGCCAGGGGGG
>DVHZ01000079.1 GCA_018711685.1 Candidatus Excrementavichristensenella intestinipullorum
CCACCCCCGCCATTTCCCCGCGCCATCAGCATAGCAAACCCGGCGCCCTTCCCGCCACGGGCCCGGCGCTTTTTTCTTTCCCGGCGTTTTCCTAAAAAAAGCGCGCAAAAAACCGGGGCGAGGCGTTCGCCTCTCCCCGGCCATGGCCCAATCTTGGGGTTACTTGCCCGCCAGCGCCAGGGTATCCCGGGCGATGGCCAGCTCCTCGTTGGTGGGAATGACCCACACCTGCACCTTGCTGTCGGGGGCGGAGATGACGCCCTCGGCGCCCCGCAGGGCCTTGTTCTTGTCCGGGTCCAGCTTGACGCCCAGGAACTCCAGGCCCTCGCACACGCTGGCGCGGCTGCGGTAGTCGTTCTCGCCGATGCCGGCGGTGAACACGATGGCGTCCAGGCCGCCCATGGCGGCGGCGTAGGCGCCGATGTACTTCTTAACGCCGTAGGCCCACACGTCCAGGGTGACCTTGCACTTCTCGTCGCCCTCCTCGGCGCCCACGTACACGTCCCGCATATCGCTGGAGCGCTGGGACAGGGCCAGCAGGCCGGACTGCTTGTTGAGCATATTGACCACCTGGGTAGCGGTCATGCCCTCCCGCTCGGAGATGAACTGGACCACGGCGGGGTCCAGGGAGCCGGAGCGGGTGCCCATGAGCACGCCCTCCAGAGGGGTCAGGCCCATGGAGGTATCCTGGCACTTGCCGTCCACGCAGGCGGAGAGGGAGGAGCCGTTGCCCAGGTGGCAGATGACCACCTTGGAATGGGGGGTACCCAGGCGCTTGGTGATCTCCCCGGCGATATAGCGGTGGCTGGTGCCGTGGAAGCCGTAGCGGCGGATGCCCAGCTCCTGGTAGTACTTGAGGGGGATGCCGTAGAGGTAAGCCTTGGGGGGCATGGTCTGATGGAAGGCGGTGTCGAACACGGCCACCATGGGGGTATTGGGCATGACCGCCTTGCAGGCGCGGATGCCCATCAGGTTGGCGGGATTGTGCAGGGGGCCCAGGGGGATATACTCCTCGATGACGCTCATGACGTAATCGTCGATGAGGGTAGACTGGGTGATCTTCTCGCCGCCGTGGAGCACCCGATGGCCCACGGCGCCGATCTCGTCGATGGACTGGATGACGCCGTGCTCCTTATGCTGCAGGGCGTCCAGCACGTGGCCCATGGCGGCGGTGTGGTCCTTCATGGGCACGGTGAGCTCATACTTGCCGTCCTGGCCGTAGCGATGGGTCAGCTTGCTGCCCTCGATGCCGATGCGCTCCACCAACCCCTTGGCGATCACCTTTTCGCCGTTCATGTCGATGAGCTGATACTTGAGGGAGGAGGAGCCGGCGTTAATGATGAGAATCTTCATTGGATAACTTCCTTCCTTGTCACATACTCCAAACACAACTCGCGGGGCCACCGCCCGCCACCCGAAAACCAACTCGCGGGGAGGTATGGAGGGGCGCAGCGCCCTCCATTTCAATCAGCCCTGGCAGCGCCAGGGCCACCTTTCGGCCACCCCGTCACCCAAAAACTAACTCGCCCGGAGGCATGGAGGGCGGCCAGCCCTCCATCTCAATCCTGGGTCCTGGCTCCGCCAGGGCCCAGGGATTTTCCCAAAGGAGCCGCCTGCGGCGACGACGGAAAATCATTTCCGCCAGCCCGATTGCGCCCGGGGAAGCCCGCAGGCTTCCTAGCAATCGGGCCCCCGTTCCCCAGGGGGCGGCCTATGCGCGAAGCGCAGAGGCCGCCCAGCCCGCGAAGCGGGCCTTGGATTAAGAAGAAATTTTGACCATGGGCTTGCCCATGGGCGAAATTTATTCTTAATCCCTATTGTGCTTGTACCGCCGTAATGGCCACCGTCGCCACAATGTCGTCCACCGAGCAGCCCCGGCTCAGATCGTTGCAGGGCTTGGCAATGCCCTGGAGCACCGGACCGTAGGCCTCGGCGCCGGCCAGGCGCTGCACCAGCTTGTAGCCGATGTTGCCCGCCTGCAGGTCGGGGAATACCAGGGTGTTGGCGTGACCGGCCACCTTGCTGCCCGGGCTTTTCAGCTGGCCCACCGCCTCTACCAGGGCGGCGTCCACCTGGAGCTCGCCGTCCAGCTGCAGCTGGGGGTCCATCTCCTGGGCGATGCGGGTGGCTTCCTGGACCTTGGTTACCAGGTCATGCTTGGCGCTGCCCTTGGTGGAGAAGGAGAGCATGGCCACCTTGGGCTCCATGCCGGCCAGGGAGCGGGCGGAGTCCGCCGCGCCCAGGGCGATATTGGCCAGCTCCTGGGCGGTGGGGCAGGGGATCACGGCGCAGTCGGCGAAGATCATCACCCCGTCCTGGCCGAAGGACTTGTCCGGGCACTCCATGAGGAAGCAGCTGGACACCGTCTTCATGCCGGGCTTGGCCTTGATGATCTGCAGCGCCGGGCGCAGCATGTCCCCGGTGGAGTGAATGGCGCCGGACACCAGGCCGTCCGCGTCGCCCATCTTCACCATCATGACGCCGTAGTACATGGGGTCCGCCACCAGCTTGCGGGCCTCCTCCACCGTCATGCCCTTGGCCTTGCGGATTTCGTAGAGGGCCTGGGCATAGGCTTCCGCCTTGGGCGAGGCCGCCGGGTCCACGATTTCGATGCCGGTCAGGTCGGTGCCGGTCTGCTGGGCCACCGCCTGTACCTTGGCCGGATCGCCCAGCATGGTCAGAGTGGCCAGGCCCTGGGCCACCACCTTGGCCGCCGCCTGTACGTTGCGCTGCTCCTCGCCCTCGGGCAGCACGATGTGCTTCACGTTGCTCCGGGCCTTCTCCATGATCCTGTCGATAAGCGCCATAACTTCCCGCCTCCATTATTCATGCTGATGATGTGTTGTTCTCATTTATTATAGTGCATTTGGGCAAAGATTGGAAGGGGTAAACGGTAAAAAACCCGTCCCCGGCCCTTCTTGCCGCAGGAATCCATCCCTCATCCGTAGAATGTATCCTATGTGAATTGTCACGCTCGTCCATGGAAAACGGCCCCATGAAACCGCGCCCGTGAAACCCTTGGCATTATGACCGGGACCCGGGCAGCCGGAACAGGACCTGCGGCCCTACCTGTCCCGCCGTCCCCTCCGCCCCCCGCCGGGCCCCCAACGCAAAGGAGGAAAAGCTATGAAGTATACCCAGCAAACCATGGAGGAACAGGCTGCCCTGGAAGCCGCCGCCGCTATGTGCGCCGCCGCCCGTACCGCCCCCAAGGCCAAAGGTGTGGATCTATTGCATACGATGGTTCTCACCGGCGAGGATAAGGACGCCTTGGCCCGGTCCTTGGAGGCCCTGGGCCAGGAGCAGAAACTGGATTTCTACCTGCGCGACGCCCAGAATTTGCGCCAGGCCCAGGCTGTCGTCCTCATCGGTACCCAGGAGGGCCAGCGCGGCTTGGGCGAAAGCTGCGGCTATTGCCACTTCGCCGGCTGCGACGGCTGCGCTCAGGCCGGCGGCCTGTGCGCCTTCGACCCCATGGACCTGGGCATCGCCCTGGGCTCCGCCGCCGCTATTGCCGCCGATCGCCGCGTGGATACCCGCATCATGTATTCCGTGGGCAAAGCCGCCCTCGCCTTGGATCTCATGGGCCCCCAGGTCAAAATGATCGTCGCCATCCCCGTGGCCGTCCAGGGCAAATCCCCCTTCTTCGACCGCAAGAAAAAAACCTGATCCCATCTTTCCGCGCTGCCCAGCAGTCCGCCGCCGCCCGCAGCAGGCCCGAGGCGCTGCCACGCCCCGGCTCACTCTGCCTTGCCCCGGATTTCGCTGCGGCGTTTTGCCCCGCAGTAGGCCGTTGCCCCGGCGTTCCCGCATCAGCGCCGCCGCCATTCGGCGGCGGCGCTGCCGCGCTGGGGGGCAGGGGGCTCCGCCCC
>DVHZ01000080.1 GCA_018711685.1 Candidatus Excrementavichristensenella intestinipullorum
CAGGTGACGGGGGGGGGGTACGGGGGACGGGGGTTACCAGGGGTGCGGGGATGCGGCGCGGTTCAGGGATTCGGTGGGATGGGGTGCTGACTCGGCGCCGGGGGCGCTGCCCCCGGGCCCCCGCCAGGGACTCCTCGCCCCTGGACCCCCGCCAAGGGGGGATGGCCCCCCTTGGAACCGCCATTCTCGCTGGCGCGTAGTTGAAACAACGGCCTGAAACGGCGCGGCGGCGGATGTCGCTGCGCTGTTTCAGGCCGTGCGGGGGTGGAGGCTGGCGGTTAGTGGGCGGGGGGATGGCGGATGAGCTCCAGGACCACCGCGTTTTGCACGTCCATGCCCTTTGTGGTGAGGCGAAAGCGGCCTTGGACGGTTTCGGCTAGCCCCAGTTCGGTCAGTTGATCCACCGTTTCCGGACATTGCTGGAGCAGGGCCATGTCGATGCCCTGGGTCAGGCGGGTGCCCAGCATGACCGCTTCCTCCCAGGCCTCTTGCGGCGGAATGACTTGCCGCTCTGCCGTCCAGCGGCCCGCCAGATACGCCTCCAGATCCGACGTGTTGCGCAGCCGCGCTCCGCCCATAAAGGAATGGGCGGCCAGGCCCAGGCCCAGGTAATCGCCCCGCGTCCAATAGGTCATATTATGGCGGCATTCCCGGCCCGGTTGGGCGTAATTGGATATCTCGTACCGGGCATATCCCCGCCGCGCCAGAATGCGCTGGGCCCCGTGCTCCATGGCCAGGCAGGCGTCCTCGCCGGGCAGGGTCAGCGCGCCGGCCTCCACCTGGGCGGCCAGGGGGGTGCCCGGCTCCAGGATCAGGCTGTACAGGGACAGGTGCTGGGGGCTCAGGGACAGGGCGGCTTTCAGCGTTTCCACCCAATCGGCCATGGACTGGCCGGGCAGGGCGTACATCAGGTCCAGGTTGATGTTGTCAAACCCGGCCTGCCGGGCCCATTCTACCGCCTGGATTACCTGCCCCTGGTTATGGATGCGGCCCAGGGTATGCAGCAGCCGGGGTTGGGCCGCCTGCATGCCCAGAGAGATTCGGTTCACCCCGGCCCAGCGGTAGTCCCGCAGCTTTTCCGGGGACAGGGTGCCCGGGTTGCACTCCACGGTGATTTCCGCTTGGGGGTCCGGGGCGAACAGCGCCCGGCACATGGCCAGCAGGTGGGACACCGCGTCGCTGTCCAGCAGGGAAGGGGTGCCCCCGCCGATGAAGATGGTTTGAAGCGGCAGCCTGCCATAGGCGCGGGCTGCCGCTTTCATTTCTTCCTCCAGCGCCAGCAGATAGGCCGCCCACTGTTTTTCCCGTCCCGGGAAGGACACGAAATCGCAGTAGGCGCACTTGCGCGCACAGAAGGGGATGTGGATGTACAGGCTGGTCATCGGATGAAGTTGGTGCGCAGCGCCGGCGCTTCCCGCTCCGGAGGCAGCACCCCCGCAGCCCTGCCCGCCTGGATGCACTGAATCAGCCAGGCCATATTGCGCCCCAGGGTGCGCATGATTTGCAGCCCTTCCAGGTCCTGGGCCACCTCCTGGGGTGTGTTGCCGTGGACCATGTTCCAGTATTGGGAAGGCGCGATGGGCATACCGCTGATGAGGAAGTACTTGTTCAGCGCGTCCAGGGCGGCGGTAGTCCCCGCCCGGCGTGCCGACACCACCGCCGCGCCCACCAGGTGGGCGGGAACCCCGCCGGTATAGAACAGCCGGTCCAGGAAGGCCAGCACCGCGCCGTTGGGGCTGGCGTAGTACACCGGCGAGCCCACCACCATGCCCTGGCAGTCCTGCAGCTTGTCCAGCGCCAGGTTCACCCGGCCGTCGGCAAAGGCGCAGCGCCCCTTGCCCCGGCAGGCGCCGCAGCCCAGGCAGCCCCGGATGGGCTCCTTGCCCAGCTGAAATACCTCGCTCTCCACGCCCTGCTCCGCCAGCGCCTGGGCCACCTGGCTCAGCGCCGTATAGGTGCAGCCCTGGGGATTGGGGCTTCCGTTGATCAGCAAAACCTTCATCTTATAAAACAGCCTCCCCGTCAATCCATCTTCAGCACCGCCATAAAGGCCTCGCTGGGCACCTCCACGCTGCCCACCTGGCGCATGCGCTTCTTGCCCTCTTTCTGCTTTTCCAGCAGCTTCTTTTTGCGGGTGATGTCGCCGCCGTAGCACTTGGCCAGCACGTCCTTGCGCAGCGCCTTCACCGTCTCCCGGGCGATGATCTTGCCCCCGATAGCCGCCTGGATGGGGATTTCGAACAGCTGCCGGGGGATAGCTTCCTTTAATTTCTCCGCGATGGACCGCCCCCGGGCGTAGGCCCGGTCCTTGTGCACGATGATGGACAGCGCGTCGCAGGTATCCCCGTTGAGCAGCATGTCCAGCTTCACCAAATCGCTCTTCACGTATCCCTTCAGCTCGTAGTCGAAGGAGGCGTAGCCCCGGGTGCGGCTCTTGAGCTGGTCGAAGAAATCGTAAATCACTTCGTTGAGGGGCAGGTCGTAGTTCAGCACCACCCGTCCCCCTTCGATGTACTTCATGTCCCGGAAGGTGCCCCGCTTGTCCTGGCACAGCTCCATGATCGCCCCCACGTACTCCTGGGGCGTGATCACCTGGGCGTCCACCATGGGCTCCTCCATCCAGGCGATCTCCTGGACCGGGGGCAGGTTGGTGGGGTTGTCTATGGATAGCTTCTCCCCATTGGTCTTCACCACGTGGTATACCACGCTGGGCGCGGTGGTCACCAGGTCCAGGTCGAACTCCCGCTCCAGGCGCTGCTGAATGATCTCCATGTGCAGCAGGCCCAGGAACCCGCACCGGAACCCGTATCCCAGCGCCACGCTGGTTTCCGGCTCAAAGGAGAGCGCCGCGTCGTTCAGCCGCAGCTTTTCCAGGGCGCTTTTCAGGTCCTCGTAGTCCGCCCCGTCGGCGGGATAGATGCCGCAGTACACCATGGGCAGCACCGCCTTATAGCCCGGCAGGGGCGAAGGCGCGGGGTTGTCCGCCAGGGTGATGGTATCGCCCACCCGGATATCCGCGATATCCTTGATGGATGCGGCGATATACCCCACGTCCCCCGCCTGCAGGCACTGGGTGGGCAGATAGCCCCCCGGCGCGAAGGCGCCCACCTCGGTCACCTCGAAGTCCCGGCCCCCCGCCATCAGCAGGATGTGATCCCCCACCGATACCCGGCCCTCCATGATGCGCACCGAGCTGATCGCGCCCCGGTAGTTGTCGTAGTAGGAATCGAAGATCAGCGCCTGCAAGGGCCCCTGGGGATCGCCCTTGGGGGCGGGCACCTTTTCCACGATGGCCTCCAGCACCTGCTCGATCCCCGTGCCCTGCTTGGCGGAGATCAGGGGACAGCCCTGGGTATCCAGGCCGATCTCGTCCTCGATCTCGTGCTTCACCACGTCGGGCTGGGCGCTGGGCAGGTCTATTTTGTTGATCACCGGCAGGATTTCCAGGTCGTGGTCCAGGGCCATGTATACGTTGGCCAGGGTCTGGGCCTCGATGCCCTGGCTGGCGTCCACCACCAGGATGGCCCCCTCGCAGGCCGCCAGGGCCCGGCTCACCTCGTAGGTAAAGTCCACGTGGCCCGGCGTGTCGATCAGGTTCAGCTCGTATTGCTCCCCGTTGGCGGCGGTGTAGGGCAGCCGCACCGCCTTGGATTTAATGGTAATGCCCCGCTCCCGTTCCAGTTCCATGCTGTCCAGAACCTGGTCGGTCATATCCCGCAGCGCCATCACCCCGGTCTTTTCCAGCAGCCGGTCTGCCAGGGTGGATTTGCCGTGGTCGATGTGGGCGATAATGCAGAAATTGCGTATGTTTTGCTGGTTCACGCGGCCCACGCTCCCGTATGCAGAATAACACCGTTTATCATACCCCAACCGCGCCCAAATTGCAAGGCGGCTGGCGCTAAGTTTGCTCCAGAGAGGATAAATGCGAAAATCGTAAAAAAAATGAAGGGGTTACCCCCTTCCATAAATAATGATTTTGCGCTTATAATGTTAAGGCAAACCAAAAAAATAAATCCACCCGCTCGATGTTTCCGCAATTTATCTTCAATTGCGGCGGGCACGTAGATATCGGTACGATGCCATTATATGCTAAATATACGCCGATGTCAAGGGCTCTGGACGGGCACAGACACAAAAAATGAAGGATTTCGCACAAACATTACGGAACTGTGTCCGAACCTGAGAAGCGCCCGGCCAGCGGAGGAAAAGTAGGTTCAGCATACATAAAAAACGCGGCGGCTGGAGCGGGGCGGCAGCAATGAGCCGTCAATTCCAGCCGTCAAAAAGGAGGCACAAAACACATGGCGAGACGAGGGGAAAACATCTATCTGAGAAAGGACGGGCGGTATGAAGGACGGTACATCAAGGGCCGCAGGGCAGACGGAAAGGCGGTGTTCGGCTCCATTTACGGCAAGCGCTACAGCGAAGTGAAGCGCAAGCTGGCCCGGGTCAAGGCCCAGGTATACGGGCCCAAGGGCGGGCTAGAGCAGTACGCCAAGTGTACTTTGTCGGAATGGACGGAGTATTACCTGCAAGTGCTGGTGCGGCCCAGGGTTAAGCCGGGCACCTACGACAACTACAGGCGGTGCATGGAGAAACATATACTGCCCTGGATAGGGGGCATTAAAATGAAGGAACTGACGCCCCAGGACATCGAGGGCACGGCGGCCAAACTGCGGGACCACCTGGCGGCGGCAACGTTGCGGGGGGTCTTTCGCATTCTGCGGTCCATGCTGGCGGAGGCGGTGGAGCGGGGGGCGCTGGACAAGACGCCGTACCGGGGCATCCGGCTGCCCAAGGGAAGCACCAAGCCGCCCCGGGTGCTGACCACGGCGGAACAAAGCAAGCTGGAACAGGCCATCAGGGGGACAGGCGACATGGAGTACCTGCTGTGCCTGTATACAGGGCTGCGGGTGGGGGAGGTATGCGCCCTGCGGTGGGAGGATGTGGACTTTGAAAACGGGCTGATCCATGTGCGGCGCACGGCCCAGCGCACCGGGGGCGGAAAAGAGCCCACGGCCTTGACCGTGGGGACGCCCAAGTCGGAGAGCTCCCGGCGGGAAATCCCCCTGCCCATGTTCCTGGCGGACATGCTGAAGGAACTGGCGGGGGGCGCTACGCAGGGCTACATCTTCGAGGGCCGGGATGGGGGAATGCGGGACGTGCGCACCTTCCAAAAGAAGCTGAAGCGCATCTGCGATGGCCTGGGGCTGAAGGACGTACACATGCATACCCTGCGGCACAGCTTCAGCACCCGATGCCTGGAACACGGCGTGGGGGTGGAGGTGCTGTCGGCGCTGCTGGGGCACTCATCCCCCCAGATCACCTTAAAATATTACGCCCACTGTACCCTGGAGGCCAAGCGCCGGAGCATGGCGCTGTTGGGCGGAGAAGCATAAAAAGGCAAAAACACAATAAGCCGTCATAAATGGTCCGAGCACAACATGCAAACAGCTATTTCCCAGGCAAAACAGCCCCCGCCGCAATTGAAGATATATTGCGGAATGCGAGAGGGGAAGGAGGGGATAGCTGTGGTGGATACCGAGCTGGTGGTTCGGGAAGTGCTGGGGCTTACTCCCCTTATCCAGCGCAATGTGCTCAGGCCCATGGAGCGCTGCGGCAGCCGTATGGGGCCCAACCAGTTGGTCATTCTCCGCCTACTCGGGGAGCATGGCCCTTTAACCATGGCCCAATTGGGCCGGGCCATCTCCGTCTGCCGCCAGCAAATGACCGGGCATATCGACGAACTGCTCCGCAAGGGCCTGGTCACCCGCTCCCAGGGGGAAAAAGACAGGCGTACCGTCCTCGTTGCCATAACCGACCGGGGTCGGGAAACTTTGGAACAGCAGGAGCAGGAAGCCATGCGGGCATTGTATCCCATTTTCGACGGCTACAGCCAGACCCAAAAAGCAGGCCTGCTAGAGACGGCCAGAACCATGCGTGAAATCATGCACGGATGAGATATGGACGATGTGAGAAATGGAGGTGAAACCGCGATGCGCTGCGCCATAGCCGGGCCCAATGTATCTCCCACTACCGCATCGGCCATGTTCTGGCCGGACCAGCGGCCCGCGACCTTTGCGATCAACGGCCCGCCGGCCCCATGATCGACGTCCAGCGGCCCCGCGCCGCCGGCCATACCCGCCGCCCCAGGCGGCACGTCCCAACGGTTTACAATATTTGGAGGTGTGAATCCATGACCAAACGTTGGTTATCCCTGGTACTGGTCCTCACGCTGCTCTCCACCCTGTTCACAGGCGTGGCATTCGCAGCCACTTACGACTTGGAAGTTGCGAATACGCAGACTCACGTCCTAACTCCGGGCGTAGAGGAAGAGATTATTCTAGGCACGATTGATTGCAGCGAGGCTGGTAATAATGGTGCGCTTTTGGCCGAGAAAGTGGCAGCCCACCTGAACGACCTGGAGGAGGTTGCTGCTTTTAGCAAGGGCGGCAGCGAGTGGGACGACAAGCCTGTTACAGCGACGGCGGATCGGGCTGTTGTGACCGTGAAGGCCAAGTATGCGCCCGCTGCTCTGCCTGCTGGCGAGTATAAAATAGTACTGGCGGGTGGAGGCTCCAGCATTACATTTAATACCAACGAAACCAACACGTGTGAGATTACGGTTTCCAATTTCGGCGCGTATACCATCGGGGACCATTATCAGATTGATGTAGACTCCCGCATAATCAATGTAGGCAAGACTGCCCAGGCGAAGCTCTACTATGCTGGCACGCCCATTACCGAGGGCGTAACTTGGAGTTCCAATGATACTAGTGTCGCTACGGTTGATGAGACCGGCAAGATCACCGGCTTATCCCTGGGTGATGCTACGATCACCGCTGAGACGAAGAGCGGAGCGACGGCGGATATATGGATTCAGGTAGCCGAACAGGTCATGACGCCGAAGATCGAATTTACGCCGCAGGATGACGGCGCTACGACAGTGACCATCACCTGTCCCACCGAGGGCGCGGCCATCTATTACACCATGGCTCGCGGTTATGAGCCCAACGATCCCGCTGAGGGCGAAGCGACCACCAAGGAGTACACAGCCCCCTTTGACATCGAGGATGCGGGCGAGTACTGTATCAAGGCCATCGCCTACAAGGAAGGCATGACGAAGTCTGACATTGGGTGGGGATGGGTCTATGTAGGGGAGGGCGCTCCCGACACGAAGGTAGACGTGACCCCGATAGATGCCACCATTAACGGCCGCGGCTCCGCCCAGTTCCAGGCGGAAGTGTTGCCCGCCACCGCCGACCAGAATGTGTACAACTGGTATCTAAAGCTGGACGATGAAGATAGATATTACAATACGTATCCTTACGCCTACGCTACGGTAGATGACGACGGTACCGTGACCAGCACTGGTTACATGGACGTGGACAACAAGGATTTCGTCACCCTCAAGGTAGTTGCCGTGGCTTTGGATGGCACTGAGGGCGAAGCCGAGCTGCGCATTGTGAAGGTAGATCCCACCGGTGTCAACTACGCGACCAACGAGATCACCATCCCCCTGGGCGAGAACAAGACCTTCACCGCTTCCGTGGCTCCCGCCCATGCCAGCAATGATGACTTGAAGTTGGAGATAACCGGAAGTAAGGTTCCGGGGCTGACCATTAGTGATCATCCCGTAGTCGATCCGGCAACCGGCCTCCACACCTGGACCCTTGAGATGGATAAGGATGAGGGCAAAGTTGGCGACTACAAACTGCGGGTCGTCGCGGTAGAGAACAATGTGGGCAAGGAGATTACGCTGCACGTTGTGAATCCCTCCGCCAAAGCCCCCACGCCCGTGTTCACGCCCAGCGCCACCACCTTTACC
>DVHZ01000081.1 GCA_018711685.1 Candidatus Excrementavichristensenella intestinipullorum
GCTGCCCCCGGACCCCCGCCAGGGACTCCTCGCCCCTGGACCCCCGCCAAGGGGGGATGGCCCCCCTTGGAACCGCCATGTGCGCTGGCGCGGGGGTGGAGCAACGGCCTTATGTGGGACGGTGGAGGTAGGCGCTGCGGTGTTGGGGGCTGTGAGGGGATGCGGTGGGGCGCAAAAATTCGCTCGATGGGGGCGTTGACTCGGCGCCAGGGGTCTGCGGGGTTGGGGCGCGGTTAGTCTGCGTTTTGGGGTGGAGGACCTGGCCAGCGGCAGGCAGCCATGTCTACCCGCCCGTCGGGTAAAAAGGAGACGCCTTCCGCCTGCAAGAGTTGACGCTGAAGGCCGGGTATGCCGAAGGCGTCTTCAGGCGCTAGGGTTCCGTCGCCCTTGACTACCCGATGGCAGGGGATGGATGGGTCCTGGCAACGGGCCATGGCCCAGCCGGTGATCCGGGCGCCCCGGGGATGGCCCAGCATCAGAGCCAGCTGGCCATAGCTGGCTACCCGTCCGGGAGAAATCGCCTTGACCAGCGCGTAGAGGCGCTGGGAAAATTTATCTTCCACGTCTATCCGCTCCCAAACTGTTTTCCCCTCTAGTATAACCCGGTCCGGCGCAAAAGAAAAGGCCCCGGCCATTGCGCTAATCGGGGGTTTGGGGTATAATAGCAGGTAGAATTAAGCAATACGAGGGATGCTTTATGGCCATCAGAATCATCGCGGCGGATATGGATGGAACCTTGCTTAGCCTGGACAAGAAGATCACCCCCCGTACCCAGGCGGCCGTGCAGGCAGCCATGGATGCCGGAGCGCTGTTCGTGCTCAATTCAGGGCGTATGGCTGAATCCATTATGCCCTATGCACGGCAGTTGGACGTGAACGCTCCCATCATCTGCTTCAACGGGGCTTTGACATATGATACCCGTGCCATGTGTCCCAGCGCCTGCATTCCCCTGGATAAGGAAGTGGCCCGGCGCATCATGACCATGGTGGAAGAGCTGGGGCTTTATGCCCAGGGGTATTGGGGGCATGAGTACTATTGCGCCCAATATAATGATAAGACCCGGGTTTACGAGGAGAAGAATCGGGTATACGCCCATGTAACCCAACAGCCTCTGTCCCAGGTAATCCCTTCGGATGTCTACAAGCTGTTGGTTATTCTGGACCCGGGCCAGATGCGCACCGTATTGCCCCGACTCGCCCGCGCTTTTGAACAGGTGGCTTCTTGCTCCGCCTCCAGTGAAACTTATCTGGAGATCGTCGCCAAAGGCGCGTCTAAGGGGGCCGCCCTGAGGGCCCTGGGCGCTTCCTGCGGGGTGGCGCCCAGCGAGATCATGGCCTTTGGCGACGAGCTCAATGACCTGAGCATGCTCACCATGGCCGGATACGGCTACGCTATGGCCAACGCCAGCGAGGCCGTGCGCCGCCAGGTGCGGTTGGTCGCTCCCTCCAACGGGGAGGATGGATTGGCCCAGGTCATGGAGCGGTGTGCCCAGGAGGGCCTGTTCGCCGCCCCCAGGGGGGTAGGGGTATGATAAGGGAAGCCGATTTTATCAAGGCCTTGGGCCTTACCGTGGAGAGCCCCGGCGCCACGGAAACCCTGAACATCCTCTCTTCCGACATCAACCGTCCCGGGTTGCCCCTTTCCGGGTATTGGCACTTTTTCTCCTACCAGCGCCCCCAGGTGATCGGCAAGGTGGAGATGAGCTATATGAGCTCTCTGCCCATGGAAGTGTTGGAGGAACGGCTGAATACTTTTTTTAGCTACGATATTCCCTGTGTCATCGTGTGCCACGGTATGGAATGCCTCCGGGAGATGGTGCGCTGCGCCAAGGCGCGGGGCGTGCCCATCTACAGCACCCGGGAGGAAACCACCGTTCTGGTGCTGCGGTTGATCAATTACCTGAACAATGCCTTGGCGCCGCACATCACCCAGCATGGGGTGCTTATCGACGTATTTGGCACCGGCATCCTCATCACCGGCGAGAGCGGCGTGGGCAAAAGCGAAACTGCCTTGGAACTGGTCAAGCGGGGCCATCGGTTGGTAGCGGACGACGTGGTGGATATTCGCAGGGTATCCGCCGACCGGTTGGTGGGAGAAGCGCCGGAGATGATACGCCATTTCATGGAGATACGGGGCGTGGGCATCATCGATATCGCCACCATGTACGGCATCGGCGCGGTGATCGGTTCCAAGTCCATCGATTTGGTCATCCACTTTGAACTGTGGAAGGGCAACGTGGAATACGACCGGCTGGGGCTGGAGGATAATTTTACCGAGATTCTGGGCGTTAAGGTGCCTAGGCTGCTCATCCCCATCCGTCCGGGACGCAATCTGGCGGTGGTGCTGGAGGTGGCGGCCCGCAACCATCGCTTGAAGCAGAACGGATTCAACGCCGCGAAAAAGCTGGACGAACGGCTGCGGGCCCAGGCGCTCAAGGCCATGGAAGGGAGCGAAGAAGCATGATCCGTATCGGCATCGACGTGGGGGGTACCGGCCTGAAGGCCGGCGCCGTCAACGAAAAGGGCCTCATCCTCAGCAAGGTATCCTGCCCAACCCGGGCGGAACGGCCCTATCAGGCGGTAATTCAGGACATGGCCGGGCTGGCCCGGTCGGCGGCGGTCCAAGCGGGCTGCGACTGGGACAAAGTGGCCTCTGTGGGCGTGGGCATTCCGGGAGTGGAAAACGCCGCCACGGGCATCGTCCCCTTCTGCACCAACCTGGGCTGGCATCAGGTGCCTCTGCGGGATACGCTAAGCGAGCTGCTGCAGAAGGGCGTGCGGGTGGGCAACGACGCCACAGTGGCTGCCTTGGCCGAACACGTGGCCGGCGCCGCTGCCGGGACCCAAAGCAGCGTGCTGGTCACCCTGGGTACCGGGGTGGGCGGCGGCGTCATCCTGGATGGACGGCCCTTCGTGGGCTGCCATGGGGTGGCTACGGAGATCGGCCATCTCATCGTAAAGATGGACGGGATTCTGTGTTCTTGCGGCAATCGAGGCTGTTGGGAGCGCTATGCCAGCGCCACGGCGCTGATCCGCGAGGGACGGGAACTGGCCCGGAAGCAGCCTGAGGGCATGATTGCCCGGCAGGTGGAGGGTGACCTGGAGGCCATCACCGCCAAGGTAGTCATTGATTGCGCCAAGGCGGGGGATCCGGGGGCTGTGGCCCTGTTTGAGCAGTACGCCTATTGGGTGGCCGTGGGCCTTGCCAACCTGATCAATGCCTACGACCCGGAGGTCATCCTGCTGGGCGGCGGCGTGTCAGCCGCAGGGGATTTCCTGCTGGAGGCGGTGCGGGCCCGGTTGCCCGAATTGGTGTTCTTTAAGACCATGCCCTATGCCCGCGTGGAATTGGCCCGGTTGGGCAACGATGCGGGGATTATCGGCGCGGCGATGTTGTATTGACGCTTTGTAGGAGGATAACGCCATGAAGAGAATACTCTGTCTGCTCTTGGCCTGCCTGCTGGCAGGCGTGCCCGCCCTGGCCCAGGAGGTAGAGGGCAAATCACTGGAGGAGCTGGCCCGGCTGATCGACGACGCCCAGCAGGCCATCGCCGATTACTATACCGTCTCCTACGCCGACAGTGAGGCCCTGTGCCAGTTGACCAAGGATGCTGTGGCGCGGTACGTGTCCGGCGAGATCAACTATTCCCGTACCGGTTGGGACTATCAGCGGGAATATAATCTGCTGTCGGTGAGCGCCCGGGCTTCCCTCGCGTTGAACGGCCAGCGGGATGATTATTTCATTCAGGCCGGATATGTGGAGGAGGAGGGGCAGTTCCGCCTGTATTATCTGAATATCGGCGGCCAGGCCATGGTGGATCAAGCGCCCTATCCTACGCCGGAGCCTACGCCGGAGCCTACGCCGGAGCCCACCCCCGAGATCACGCCGGAGCCCACCCCGGAGCCCACCCCGGAGCCTACCCCCGAGATCACGCCGGAACCCACGGTGGAGCCCACGCCGGAACCTATCCCGGAGCCTACGCCTGCGATCACCCCGGAGCCCATGGCAGAGTATACCCCTGTGCCTACGGTGGAATTTACCCCTGAGCCGGTGCCGGACCCCACGGCCCAGGCTGTAACCTTTTCCTTGCCCCAGGCCACCCCGGACAATACGGCGGCGGTTGCCGAAGTGGGCAGCCGGGGAGAAGTGGTGGAGCAGGTACAGGGCTATCTGATCCAGCTGGGTTATTTGCAGGGCTGGGCGGACGGCATCTTTGGCGAGAATACCCAGAACGCGGTCAAGGCGGCCCAGGCCGATTTGGGAATAGAGATCACCGGCAAGGTGACCCAGTATTTGTATGAGACCCTTCGGGATATGGCCAGCGGCGAGGCGGCGCCGGTATCTCGAGAGCTTGCCGACACGGCGGTGATTGCCTCCTCGGGGAGCAAGGGCGACACGGTGAAGGATATCCAGACCCGGCTGGTAAAGCTAGGATTTCTCAACGAGGCGCCCGACGGCCTGTACGGCTCCAATACGGCGGCGGCGGTGAAGGCCTTTGAGCAGTCTCAGGGGTTGACGGCCAGCGGCGTGGTGACCGCTTCCACCTACGCGCTGCTTAAGGAGCTTACCCGGCCCCAAGAAATCGTGTCCCTTTTCGCCTTCGTCAACGTGTTCAATGGGGCGGAACTGATCGCCGGCAGCATGGAGAGCCAGTTGGATATGCCCCAGGTCCCGGAGACAGGCGGGGAAGTGGTATATGAGCTGGGCCAGTACGCCACGCTAACCCTGACGCTGAATGGGGACGGGGGCATAACCCAGGTACAGGTTTCCGGGCAAGTCGACGAGTTCGGCGAATCGGAGGCCGCCGTGCTGAACGCCTTCAACGCCGCCCTCACCGGCTGCGGAACGGTAAACACCCTGCAGCAGACCAAAGAATTTTTGAGCCAATTGGGGGCGTACGGCGATGCGTTGAGCACCCAAGGCATAGGCAGCATTACCCAAGGCGACTTGCGCTACGATTGGGAAGGCCAGGAAGGCAGTCTGCTGCTGACCATTTCCCTGATATAATCCCGTGGGGCGTCCAGCGATGAAGGATGGCGCTGCCAAAGTCCTCGGGCCCCGGTCCCTTTTAGGGACCGGGGCCCGAGGACTTTGGCGCGGCCCATGGGGGCGGGGGGCGG
>DVHZ01000082.1 GCA_018711685.1 Candidatus Excrementavichristensenella intestinipullorum
GCTGCCCCCGGACCCCCGCCAGGGACTCCTCGCCCCTGGACCCCCGCCAAGGGGGGATGGCCCCCCTTGGAACCGCCATCCTCGCTGGCGCGGTGGCGGGGCAACGGCCTTGGATGGTGCGGTGGTGGTAGGCGCTGCGGTGTTGGGGGCTGTGCGGGGATACGGTGCGGTTCAGAAGTTTGGTGGGTTGGGCGGCTGGCTCGGCATCCCCGGACCCGCCATCCTTGCGGGCGCAGTAGTGGGGCAACGGCCTCTGGTGGGGCGGTGCGGCCGGCGAGAGGGCGGCGCGGGGATGAGGCTATCCCTTCACCAGGGGCGCGAATTGGGCGCCCAGGAAATCCGCCAGCGGTCGGGGAGCGATGGATAGGGACGCGCCCTTCATGCCGCCGCTGATTTCAATGATATCCCGCTCTAGCGCTGAGGCATCGATGAAGATGGGATAGCGCTTTTTCATGCCTACCGGCGACACCGCGCCCCGCTCGTAGCCGGTGAGAGTGGGCAGCTCCCGGACTGCGGCCAGTTCTACCGCTTTGTCGCCCAGGGCCTTGGCCGCCGCCTTGAGGTCCAGCTCCCCGGCAATGGGGATCACGAACACCGCTACGCCCTTGCGTTCGCCTCGGGCGCACAGCGTCTTAAAGCTGCCCGCCGGGTCGAGGCCCAGGGCCTCGCACACCGCTTCCCCCGAAAAGGGCCGGTGACCCAGGTCGTAATACAGCGGAGTATAGGGCACCTTGCCCTTGTCCAGCAGGCGCATTACGTTGGTCTTTGTGTTCTTCACAGGTCCGCCCCCCTCAGTTGACGACGTTGCGGGGCGAGCCTTGCTGGAAGGCGCGCAGGTTGTCCACCAGGATGTCCATCAGCCGCTGCCGGGCTTCCCGGGCCGCCCAGGCGATGTGCGGGGTGATGATGAGATTGGGAAGGCCCAGCAGCGGGCTGTCCATCGGGATGGGTTCGCTCCCCGCCACGTCCACCGCCGCCCCGGCCAGTTTGCCGCTGAGCAGCGCTTGGCGCAGGTCCGCTTCCACGATGAGCCCGCCCCGGGCAGTATTGATGAGGAAGGCGCCGTCTTTCATCTGAGCCAATGTGTCCTTGTTGATGATGCCCTGGGTCTGGGGGGTGAGCGGGCAGTTCAGAGAGATCACGTCGCTCTCCTTCAGCAATTGTTCCAGGCTTACCCGGCCTGGGGTATTTGAGCGCCCTGCTGCCAGCACCTTCATGCCCATAGCCTGGGCGATAGCGCCTACCTGCCGGCCGATCTGCCCGTAGCCCAGTATGCCCATGGTTTTGCCCCACAGCTCGACCTGAGGGGTTTCCCAGAAGCAGAAATGGGGGCTGCTGCTCCATTTGCCCTGCTGCACCGCCTGGTTGTGGCGGCCTACCTGGTGGCATAGCTCCAGCAGCAGCGCGAAGGTGAACTGAGCCACCGATGGGGTGGCGTAGCCGGGGATGTTGGTCACCGGGATATTCCGCTCCCGGGCGGCGGACAAGTCCACCACGTTATATCCGGTGGACAAGAGCCCAATATATTGCAGATGGGCCGCGCCCTGAATCAGCGCCCGGTCAAGAACCACTTTATTCAGGATCACTGCCTGGGCGCCGGCGATGCGCTGGGCCACCAGCTCCGGCGGGGTGGATGGATACACGGTGAGCTGGCCCAGCTGGGCCAAGGGCGCCCAACTCAGATCGCCGGGGTTTTCGGTATAGCCGTCCAGCACCACGATTTTCATGGCTGGTTCCCCCTATTCATCAAATTGGGCGGCATAGCGCCGCCCATGGAAGATCGATTGGTGTTATTTGGTCAGGATATCCGCGTCCCCCGCCGTGCACAGGAAGTCCCGGATCAGCTCGCGGCAGCGGTTGTACACCCGCTCCTGGGCCGCGGCGACGCCGGCGCCTTCCCGGATGGCCTTTTCGTAGGGCTGACGCAGCTCGGTGCCCACGTTGATCTTGGCGATGCCCGCCTTGATACCTTTGGCGATGTATTCTTGCTCGATCCCCGAGCCGCCATGAAGCACCAGGGGGATGCCCAGCGCCGCTTCCAGCTGGGCGATGCGCTCGATATCCAGCTTGGCGGCAGGCTTTTTCTTGTCCAACAGGTTGTCCGCGATGGCGCCGTGTACGCTGCCTACCGCCACGCTGAGCCAGTCGCACCCGGATTCCTCCACAAACCGCACCGCTTCGTTGACCTGAGTAAAGCCCATCTTTTTGGCGAAGATCTCCTCATAGGGGATGGACTGCTGGCTGGTCTCGTGGCCCATCACGGCGCCAAGCTCCGCCTCGATGGGGATGCCCGCTTCGTGGGCCAGCTCGGCGGCCTGCCGGGTGGCCTCAATATTGCCCGCCAGGGACAGCCGGGAGGCGTCCACCATCAGGGATTGATAGCCCGCCGCCACGGCGCGGCGCAGAATGGCCATGTAATCCACCTGCAGGTGGTCCTCGTCGATCACCGGAACGTGGTCCAAATGCAGCAAGGTATGGCCGGGCTTTTTGTATTTTTCGTATTCCTCCGCCACTTTTTCCAGACTCTCCGCCTCGAACTTTTCCCATTCCAGCCGGGCTACCTGGATCATGCCCACGGAGTTTTCGTCCGCCACCGCCTGGGCGATGGGCTGCAGCATGGGCAGATGGGGAATATTGAAGGCGGGCACCACGTAGCCCGCGGCCAGAGCTTTGCTGACGATTTGCTTGCTATCCATGCGATACGTTCCTCCTCTTCAGTGTTCCAGGGCTATTATAGTTCAAGCGGGTTACGCCATCAAGGGGCGCGGGAAATTTAATGGGCTCAGCCGTTCAGCACGGCATCGATCCCCACGCTGAGGGCGGCCATATCCCCGATAGCCTCCCCCAGTTGGGCGGGCAGAATGGAGCAGGCCTGACAGGAGCGGCCCAGGGCCTCCCGGCGCACCACCTGGAGCGCCGTTTCCCGAAACCACCGCTCCGCCCGGGCGTAGATGCTGCCGATGATGATGCGTTCCGGATTGACCACGTCGATGAGCAGGGCCAGGCATTGGCCCAAGCGCCGGGCGCTTTCGTCCAGCACCTGGATCATAACCTCATCGCCTTGCCCGGCCAATTCCGCCACCTCCCGGGCGCTCCGCCCCCCCGATAATTGGGCGATGCCGCCGCCGGAGCAGAACCCCTCGAAGGAGCCGCGCTTGCCGTACCCCACCGGTCCGTCCGGGGCCGCCCGCACATGGCCCACCTCGCCCGCCATGTCGTTAGCTCCGGCGTACAGCTTGCCGTTCAGGATAAAGCCCGCGCCCAGCCCGGTGCCAAAGGTGAGAAAAATCATATTTTGACAGCCACGCCCCGCGCCGAACCGCCACTCCGCCAAGGCGCAGGCGTTGGCGTCATTTTGTAGGTAGGCTGGTGCGCCGGTGCGCTGCCTAAGCCAAGCGGTGATGGGCACATTATCCCAGCCGGGCAGATTGGGGGGCGACAGGATCAATCCCTGACGGCTGTCCAGGGGACCGCCGCAGCTGATGCCAATGGCCGCAGGAGGGTCCTGGGGCGCATGTTCCAGCAGCGCGGTTAGCACTTCCTCCCAATGGGCATAGTCCCGGGTAGCCACCTGGAAGCGGCTGAGTACGTGGCATTGGTCGTTCCCGGTCACCAGGGCGCACTTGGTCCCTCCAATATCCAGGCCCCAATAGATCTTCTCCATGACAAAGCCTCCTCGCAGCATGTCGGAAAAAGGGAAAAAGCGTCGGGCTGAAGCCGCTGTCTCCGCCCCTGTCAGGGATGAAGCGGCAGCCAGTGCGGCGATTCCGGCGTGGCCCGGGCGCAGAGTCCCCGTTAGGGGACTCTGCGCCCG
>DVHZ01000083.1 GCA_018711685.1 Candidatus Excrementavichristensenella intestinipullorum
GCTGCCCCCGGACCCCCGCCAGGGACTCCTCGCCCCTGGACCCCCGCCAAGGGGGGATGGCCCCCCTTGGAACCGCCATCCTCGCTGGCGCGGAATCGAAGCAACGACCTAAAACGGTGCGGCGGCGGTAAGGGCTGCGGGTTTTCGGGCTGTGGAAGGATGCGGGTCGGTGGGGTGGGTAGCTGACCCGGCGGCGGGGGCGCTGTCCTGGGGGCCCGCCAAGGAGACGTCCTCCCCTGGAACCGCCGCCTCGCTGGCGCTGTGGCGGGGCAACGGTCTGGAGCGGCCCAAGCGCAATGCGTTGAGCGGCGAAAATTTTTCGCCGCTCAACGCGCTGCTCTCCCGCCTTCTTACCGCAGTGTGGTGGTGTTGCGGGCGATCTGGTCGATCTTCTGCTTCAGGTCTGCGGGGGCGGTGCCTTGGCGCTGCTGATCCGCTAGGGTGAAGATCTCGTTCACGTCCTGCTCCTCAGCCGTCACCGCTACTACCTGAATCGTGTTGTCGGCGGCCATTACCTCCCCGGCGATCATATCCCGAATCCGCTGGGTCAGTTCGCCCTGGTAGGCGCTGGTAAATTTGACGCCCACCAGCGCCGTGCCCTGGTCCGCTACCACCCGGCAGTCCTGAATCTCCGAGAACATATTGATGCGCGCCTCTACCGCCGCAGCCTGGGCCGCCCAGTCAAAGTTTTGCCCGCCGTTAGCGCCGGAATTCATGCCCGGCGTGGTTCCCGGAACCGCGGTGGCGGCCGGATTCATGCCGTTAACGTTGCTCTCGGCGGTGGGGCCCGGCGTGGCGATGGTTCCCGGCATGGGGGTCTGCCCCGGCGCCTGCTCGTTTGAATTGAAGCAACCGGCCAGCATGGCGCAGACCGTCAGCAGAAGGACCCACAAGATCATCATTTTTTTCATGAAAAACACCCTCCCTTGCACACCCTATTGTGCCCAGGGGTGGGTGTCTTATGCGCCAGGCCATTTCTTCACAAATCAAATTTTCCGTCTTTGGGACGATAGATCTTTTCCTCTGTGATGATGCCCGCGATGAGCCTTGCCGGCGTCACGTCGAAAGCCGGATTAAAGGTTTCTACCGCGGGCGGTGCGCTGGCCGCGCCCTGAAAGCCCCGCATCTCCTGCCCGTCCCGGTATTCGATGGGGATTTGGTCCCCCCTTTCCAGGGACCGGTCGATGGTGGACTGAGGCGCGGCTACGTAAAAGGGCACGCCGTGATAGGCCGCCGCCACCGCCACGCCGTAGGTGCCCACCTTGTTGGCGGTATCGCCGTTGCGGGCGATGCGGTCGGCCCCCACCACCACCTTGTTCACCCGGCCCTGGGCCATCAGCACCGCCGCCATGCCGTCGGCCTGCAGCGTCACCGGTATCCCGTCCTCCATCAGCTCCCAGCAGGTCAGCCGTGCGCCCTGGAGCAGCGGCCGGGTTTCGTCGGCGTATACATGCACCCTTTTGCCCGCCTCCACTGCGGCCCGGATGACCCCCAGGGCGGTGCCGTACCCGGCGGTGGCCAGGGCTCCGGCGTTACAGTGGGTGAGCACCCCGTCGCCGTCCTGGATCACCTGCTGCCCTATGGCGCCCAAGCGCCGGTTGATGGCGATATCCTCCGCCTTCATCGTTTGGGCCACTTCCAACGCCCGCTTGGCCGCCCCCTGGGGGCCCGCCGCCTGCCAGGCCGCCCGGATCTCCCCCATGGCCCGGTCCAGCGCCCAGAACAGGTTGACCGCCGTGGGCCGGGTGCGCCGCAGCCGCGCTTCGTCCTTCTCCATGGCGGCCATGAAGTCCGCCGCGCCTTGGTTCAGCCTGGCCGCCAGGGCCAGGGCGTAGGCCGCCGACACCCCGATTAAGGGTGCGCCCCGCACCTGGAGCTTTTCGATGGCCTGGGCCATCTGCTCCACCGTTTCTCCCCGCCGGTACTCCACCGCCAGGGGAAGCCGGGTCTGGTCCAGAAATACCGGGCAGCCCTCCTGCCAGTCAATCATCTCCATATCAGTCTTCCTCCCGATAGAAGCAGCACCCGCCGATAAACTCCCGCAGGATGGAGTTGACCGGGATTTCGTCCTCCACGTCGGCGGACTGCACGTAGTTCAGGAACTTGATCAGCCGGTGGGCCCGGGTGTAATGGGGGCTATCCGGCTGGATATCCAGCAGCATGGGATAGGCGTATTTTTTGAGCACCGCCAGTTCGTACAACAGCGTGGAGTTGAACATCAGGTCCGCCCGTTCCTGGAAGGGGAAGATGTAGTTGCGCTCCCCGTTGCGCACCGAGTCCCACATGTCCATGGTTTCCTTGGGCGGCGTGCCCCGGAACTGGTGGTCCCGCACCATGCGCCGCAGCAGCCGCACGTCGGTGGTGCGCACCCGGTTGTGGTCATCCAGGTTGATGGTGGTACACACGCTCACGTAGATCTGGAATTTGCGGTCCTTGGGGACATCGCAGGTGAGCTTGTCGTTCAGGGCGTGAATGCCCTCCACGATCACCGGCTGCCCGGGGGCCAGCCGCATGGGATGGGTCTGGGCGGAACGCTTGCCCGTGAGGAAATCGAACACCGGCCCGTCCACCGCCTCGCCCTGGAGCAGCTGCACCAGGTGGCTGTTGAACAGCTCGATGTCCAGCGTCTCGATCCTTTCCAGGTCGGGCCTGCCGTCGCTCTCCAGGGGCAATTGATCCCGGTCCAGGTAATAGTCGTCCATGGATACCTTCATGGGCCTGAGCCCCCGCACTTTCAGCTGGATATTCAGCCGGTGGGCAAAGGTGGTCTTGCCCGAGGAGGAGGGGCCGGCGATGAGGATCAGCTGGGCCCCCGACTGGACGAAGGCGTCGGCGATATCGCTGATGGATTTTTCGTGGAGCGCTTCGTTCACCCGGATGAATTCCCGCAGACCCCGCTTTTGCACCATCTCGTTCAGGTCCGCCACGTTGTCGCAGCCCAGGATATGGGCCCAGCCCCGGGTCTCAGCGAAGGTCTTCATCAGCATGGGCGCTTCCCGGAAGGGGGCGGGACGCGTCGGGTCATCCGGGTCGGTGAGGCGCAGCTCCAGCCCGGGCAAGCGGAAATGCAGCGCGAACACCGGGGTATAGCCGGTGGAGGGGGCCATTTCCCCGTAAAAATACTCCAGCATATCTCCCGCCCGGTACAGCTGGAAGTGCTCGTAGGGGCGGTAGGTGAGCAGGCGCACTTTGTCCATCTCGCCCTGCTGGCGGAAGTATTCTATGGCCTGGGAGCGGGTGATCACCGTTTTTTGATAGGGCAAATCCTCCTCCACCAGCTCCCGCATCCGCTTTTCAATGCGAGCCGCCGCCCTGGCATTCATGGTGGCTCCTTTTACCGTCAGGTACAGCCCCATTTGGGTGGAATTTTCAATGCGTACCTTGGCGGAGGGGTAGGTTTCCCGGATAGCCAGCAGCAGCACGAAGCGCAGGGAGCGCTCGTAGATGCGCCTTCCCTCCTCGGTTTGAAGGGTTAACGATTTAGCTTGCCCGCCCTCCTGGACCGGGGCGGTCAAGGGCAGCGTACGCCCGCCCACCTGCACCCCCAGCACCCGCCGGGGATTGTCTGGATATAGGACCGCTGCGGCGTCCGCGTAGGTAGCGCCTGCGGAAAGTTCCAGCGTCTTTCCATCCAATACCGTCTTCATGCTTCCCCTCCTTCGGATGCACAGTTTATGCCGCTTTGCCCTTCATTATAGCACATCGCCTAGGGAATGTAAAATTTTGTCTCCGTGTCCCGGCTTTGGGCTGAAGAATGGGCGACTCACCCTGCGAAAGCCCTCCGCCCCTTTCTCGCCCGCCCTGACAAAAAGCCTCGGGGCGCGGCGCGCTGCCGTCCTCCGCCCGTCTGATCAAGCGGGCGCCTTGCATGGATTTTGCTTGACTTCCCTCTCGGTTTATTCTAAGATGAATGTACTACTGATTGAGCGGAGGGGCCATATGCGGCGGCGCATCATGAGTTCGGCAGACATGACCCAGGGCGTCATCTGGCGGCAAATGCTTTTGTTTTTCCTGCCCATTATGCTGGGCACCTTTTTTCAGCAGCTTTACAATACCGT
>DVHZ01000084.1 GCA_018711685.1 Candidatus Excrementavichristensenella intestinipullorum
GCCATAAACTGCCGGGCGGGCTCGATGTCCTGGTAGTCGATGCCCACGATCTCCGCGGTCATCCGGCTGGTAAAGGCCACCGGACCATGGCCGAACTTTTGGGCGCACTGGGCCAGCGCCATCAATTCCTCAGGGCTGAACACCCCGCCCCGGGGCACCACCCGGCCGGAAAACCGGCTGGTCCCCCTATTGCGCAAAAAGCCCAATCCCTTCACCCGCGCCTCGTCCTCTTGGGTAAACCCGCTCATTCCCTCATCCTCCATCTTTCTCGTTTTCTCCTGTATAGTATCCATCCCGTCAGGGTCGCCAGCATCATCAGTGCCAGCCCCCCGCTCAAGGGCCCTTGATACCCCCCGGACAGCCAGTCGTGCCCCGCCGGATAGCACTCATACAGCGCCACCGAGGACGCGCCCTGGCAGCCCAGCAGGCCGTAGAGCACCGCGTAAAGGCCGAACCGGGCCATGGCTCCCGCCAGAAAACCGCCGCTTCTCTCGGCGCCCAGCTCCAGCAGCAGCCCCATCAGCGCCTGGTTGACCAAGGTCACGCTCTGCCAGCTGGGCGCGGTCAGGGCTGCGAAAGCCAGCGCCCCCGCCGTCCGGCGGGCCCAAGGCCGCCAGGCCGCCAGGGCGCCGTCCAGTGCGCCCCGCAGTAGGGCCTCCACCCCCAAAGCGGCGCACAAATACATGGCCAAGGGGATCAGCACCTCCCAACTCAGCAAGGGCTTGGACAGGGGCCTGCCCATGCGCAAGCCGTCGGCCAGCAGCAAAAGGGCCGCCAGCGCCAGGGCAAATCCGGCCCCCAGGACAAAGCCCTTGCCGCCGCTCCGGCCCCAGGGCAGCCCCTCTTTCCGGTTCCACCGGCACAGCACCCAGGCCAAGGGCAGCAGCAGCAGGTTCTGGGCAATGGACACCCATTCCCCCCAGTGGCCAGAAATCAGCTGAATCCAGATAGGGGCCCGCAGGATGTTGTCCTGGTTTACCCCCCATACCTGGTACAGGCTGTTCATGGCCGCCGTCAGGCCCAGGCCCACCCCCAGGCTGACCAACCAGCCCCCGGCCAGCACCGCCAGCCCCTTCCACAGGGGCCGCAGGCCCGTCTCCCCGATGAACCAGCCCTTCGGCGCCTTCCCCAGGGACTGCCGGCTCCGCTCCGGGATAGAGCCGCCTTTATTCCTGGCATGGAGGGAGGGCGCCCCTTCGCGCCCCCTCTTTCGTCCCGCGTCCGGCGGGGCGGAGGTCCGTCTTGGCTGGGAGCCGCCCTTTCTGCCACTATCCGGGAACTCCGGACCGCCCTTGCCCTGGGAGCGCCCTTTTCCTGCCGGATCCGACGCCGTGGGGCCCCATTTTTTTTCGGGTCCGCCTCTTGCCGCCCCGCTCATCGGCTGTAGACCGCCTCGTAGATCAGCGGGCGGGGGGCAGGAGGTTGCTGGGCAAAAACGAAAGAGCCGTCCAACAGGGCTTGGCAAGCCTGCTTCTTGGAATCCTGGCCGATGTGCATGTCCAGCAGGGGCTGGCCCTTTTCCACATAGTCTCCCAGCCGCACCTTCATCACCAGGCCCACCGCCGGGTCGATGGCATCGTCCTTGCGCACCCGGCCCGCCCCCAGGGCCCGGGCGGCGTTGCCGATGGCGGCGGTATCCATGTGGGCGATATATCCTGTGGCCGGGCTGGGCAGGCTTTCCACCAGGGGCGCCTTGGGCAAAAGGCCGGTGTCTTGCGCTACCCGCCGGTCGCCGCCCTGCCACTCAATCATATCCCCCAGCTTTCTCAGTCCGGCCCCGCTTCGGATGGCCTCTTCCAGCATCCTCACGGCCTGGGTCATATCCTGGGCCAAGCCGGCGCTGAGCAGCATGTGCCCTCCCAACTGTAAAGAGACTTCCTTTAGCGGGCCTTGGACCCGGCCGGACAGCACATCAATGGCCTCCTCCACTTCCAGAGCGTTGCCGATGTACATGCCCAGAGGCTGGTCCATATCGGTGACCAGGGCGGAGAACTTGCGCCCGGCCCGGCAGCCGATATCCACCATGGTGCGGGCCAGTTCCAGGGACTTTTCCAGGGTGGGCATGATGGCCCCGCTGCCCGCCTTCACGTCCAGCACCACCGCGTCGGCCCCAGAAGCGATCTTTTTGGACAAGATGGAACTGACCACAAGGGGCAGGCTGCCCACCGTAGCGGTCACATCTCGCAGGGCGTACAACCGCTTGTCCGCCGGAGCCAAATCGCCGCTCTGGCCGATCACCGCCAGGCCGATTTGGTTCACCTGGCGGATGAACTGTTCCCCCGTGAGGGACACCGACATGCCGGGAATGGACTCCAGCTTGTCCAACGTGCCCCCGGTATGGCCCAGCCCCCGGCCGGACATCTTGGCCACCTTGGCCCCGCAGGCCGCCACCAGGGGCGCCAGCACCAGGGTGGTGGTATCCCCCACGCCGCCGGTAGAGTGCTTGTCTACCTTGATCCCCTGGATGCCGCTCAGGTCCAGCATGTCCCCGGAACGGGCCATCTCCATGGTGAGGGCCACGGTTTCCTCCGGGCTCATGCCCTTTAGGTATATGGCCATGAGCATGGCGCCCAATTGGCAATCCTGGAAGGAGCCGTCGGTCACCGCCTTGACGAACTGGGCGATTTCGTAGGAGGTCAGGCAAGCGCCTTCCCGCTTTCTTTCGATCATTTCCACCGGATTCACTCTATCGCCTCCCCATCCGGGTCCCACATGGAATTCTCATACATTTCTGATGCAATTATAACAGATTGCAGGCAAAGAATAAAGGGCTGCCGCTTCACAAATAGGGCGAAATCGTATATAATGGAGATATTAAGACGCAGGAGGATATTATGGATAGACTTCGCAAAAAGAAGGCGTTCATCTGCGATATGGACGGCGTGATATACCACGGCAACCTGCTGCTGCCCGGGGTGAAGGAGTTCCTGGCATGGTTGGAGGGCAACCGCAAGCAGTACATCTTCCTCACCAATTCCAGTGAGCGTACCCCCCGGGAGCTGCAGCAAAAGCTCAAGCGGTTGGGGCTGGAGGTGGGGGTAGAGCATTTTTACACCAGCGCCCTGGCCACCGCTTCCTTTTTGAAGAGCCAGTGCCCAGGCGGCAGCGCCTACGTCATCGGCGACGCCGGGTTGGTAGGCGCTATGTACGACGCGGGCTTTTCCATGAACGACGTGAACCCGGATTACGTGGTGGTGGGGGAGACCCACACCTATAACTATGAAAAGGTGGAAACCGCCATCCGCCTGGTGCTGGGCGGCGCCAAGCTGATCGGGGCCAATCCGGACCTGACCGGCCCCATGGAGCACGGCATCGGCCCGGCCACCCGGGCGCTGATCGCCCCCATCGAGCTGGCCACCGGGCGCAGCGCCTACTTCGTGGGCAAGCCCAACCCGCTGATGATGCGCCACGCCCAAAAGCGGCTGGACCTGCACTCCGCCGATATCGCCATCGTAGGCGACAGAATGGATACCGACGTGATCGCGGGCATCGAGTCCCAGATGGATACGGTGCTGGTGCTCTCCGGGGTCACCAGCCGGGAGCATATCCACAACTTCCCCTATCGTCCCATGTACGTGCTCAACGGCGTGGGGGATATCCCCGGGGAGGTCTAAGCGGCCATGAAGAAGATCATGATCCTCTCCAGCAATTATACCGGCCACGGCCACGCCTCCATCGCCCAGTCCATCACCGAGCAGCTGGACAAGTACGAAGACGTGGGCTATCGGGTGGTGGACGGCTTCGAGCTCATCGGCAAGGCGGGCATCCGTATGTCCAAGCTGTACGGCCCCATCACCCGCAAGGCCCGGGATCTGTGGAGGCTCAGTTTCGCTCTGTTCGACCAGCATCCACGGGCCCTTATCGAGCCCATCACCGTGGCCATCCACGATAAATTCGTCAAGACACTGAACCAATTCATGCCCGACTTAATCCTCACGGTGCATCCCTTCTTCAACGGCAGCGTGATGGATATCCTGGAGTTTTACGGCCTGGACATCCCGGTGTACGCCCTGCAGGCGGATATCGTGAACATCCACGGCGCTTGGTGCGACCCCCGGGCAACCCTCACCCTGTGCCCCACCCAGGAGGCCTACGATTGCTCCATCCAGCGGGGTATGCCTGCGGAAAAGCTGATGATCTGCGGCTTTCCCACCCGGGCCAAGTTCTGCGACGCCGCCCGCACCCAGGACACTCCGGTGTACGACGGAAGCCGCCCCCTGAACTGCCTGCTGATGAGCGGCGGGGAGGGCAGCGGCAATATGCTCAAGTACGCCAGCCAGATGCTGGAGTACGTGGACTGCCGGCTGGAGATCATCTGCGGGCGCAACGGGAAGCTCAAGGAGGAGCTGGAAAGCCAACTGGCCCTCAAATATCCGGACCGGCTCACGGTGTACGGTTTCCTGGACAACGTCCACGAGCACATGCTGGGCAGCGACCTGGTCATCGCCCGGGGCAGCCCCAACACCCTGATGGAAGCGGTGGTGCTGGGCGTCCCCCTGGTGATCACCGGCTCTCTCCCCGGCCAGGAGGCGGATAACCCGGCCATGATGGTCTCCCATAACTTGGGGGTACTGTGCGAAAACCCCAATACCCTGCCCTCCATCGTGGGGGCGCTGATGGCCAACAACGGCCAGCGGCTCAAAGAGATTCGCTCGGCCCAGCGGGCCTACCGCAATCTGGACAACGCCAAGAACATCGCCCGGCTCATCCACGACGCCGCAGTATCCCAGGAGCGCCCCGTGCCCAAAAAGCGCATGATGCTGATCTCCCAGCATAACCGCCAAGCCATGAAGCGGCACTTCACCCGTATGCGCAAAATGCTGGACATGGATTGATCCGTCGGCTAACCTTCCGCTCCGGCGTCCCTCTGCCAACTCATCCTCCGGCGCGCCGCACCCAGGGCGGCGCGCCGGTATGCATACAAAAGGAGGCGAACCGCTTTGCCCATTCCGGCCCGATACCAGGCCGACGCCCAGGCCATTATCGCCTACCGGCACCAGAATGGGGCCGATTACTGGGCCACCCCAGACGGGCGGCTGCTCAAAGGCGGGCCCTTTTCCACCCTGGAATGCGTAAGCTACCTGCTGGAACTGGGCATGGAGCCGGACGATCCCCTGCTCCGGGGCGCGGCGGCGCTGATCTGGCAAGCCCAGCGCCCCGACGGACGCTTTCGCCTATCCCCTAGCGGGGCCATCTATCCCTGCCATACCATTCACGCGGCCCACGCTCTATGCCTGTTGGGCCAGGGCGGCGATCCCCGATTGGGAAAGACATTCCGCCACCTGTTGGACATCCAGATGGCGGAGGGGGGATGGCGCTGCAACAAATTCAGCTTTGGCCGGGGTCCGGAAACCCAGTACGCCAACCCGCACCCCACCCTGACGGCGCTGGACGCCTTCCGGTTCAGCCCACAATGGGCCGGCGCACCGGCCCTGGAGGGGGCGGTAGCGCTGCTGCTAAAGCATTGGCGGATACGCATTCCCATCGGGCCCTGCCATTACGGCATAGGTTCCCGGTTCATGTCGGTAGAGTATCCCTTTCGCAACTATAACCTGTTTTATTATGTATACGTGCTTTCCTTCTACCCCAGCGCCCGGCGCGACGAGCGTTTTCTGGAAGCGCTGGAAGCCCTGACCAACACCCTGGAGCAAGGCCAGATAGTGCCCCGGCGAGTACCCCGTCAAATGGCCGATATGGCCTTTTGCCGCCAAGGCCAGCCCAGCGCCCTGGCCACCCAGCGCTACCGGCAGATCTTGGACAACATGACCCAGTGCCCAAGGACCGTCTAACGCCGCATCCCCCACGGCCTTGGTAGATATCTAGAGGCGAGCTCCCTCACCCTGCCTCGAGGGCAGCGTCCCCGACGCCGCGTCAGCCACCCACGCCACCACCGCAACGGCTACCGCCACCACCCCACCCAAGGCCGTTGC
>DVHZ01000085.1 GCA_018711685.1 Candidatus Excrementavichristensenella intestinipullorum
CTCCCCGCTCCCCGGCCCCCGTACTGCCTGTATTTGGGGGAACACGGGAGGAATTTTAGCACTCTTTTGATAAAGAGATTATGCAGCGGAGCGCTGGCCTACATGTATCCTGCCCGGCTTCTTGCAGCCTAGGCTTTACCGGCTACGGCGGCCGCCTTGACCCCGGCCGCCGAATCTGCCTTGGGTTTCGCCGGCGTTGGTGGACACCGCGTCCAGGGTAATTTGAACGCTCTGGTCTCCCGCGTCGATCTGGTAGGTCTGCCCTTGGACCAGATCGGAGCTGGAGAACACCAGGCTGTCGGCCTCTTTGGCGGTGGTATGGGAGAAGAGCTGGTTACCCTGGCTGTCCGATATCACGATCATGGTACCCGCCGGCACGGCTTGCTGGAACGTATAGAGGAAGGAGCACTGGCCCGAACTCTCGTCAAAGGTCTCCGCCATCCGGGAGGGGCCCACCGCCAGTACGGTACCGCCGTTAATGCGGCAAACGCCCCCCATTTCGCTGCCCGTATCCAGCGCCCCGTCCCCGCTTCCAGAGGGGCCGTCGATCACCAGGGTGCCCCCCTCTACGGTGAGGTTTCCATTGGAATCCAGGCCGTCGCCCTGGGCGTCTACGGTAACCGAGCCGCCGGTGATGGTCAGGTTGGACATATCCTCCACCTGATCCGTCTGGGCCTGCTGGCCCCGGCCGCCCCGGCCCCAGCCGCCGCTCTGGCCGCCGTTGGCGTTGATGCCGTCGTCGGAGGCCACGATCTGGATATCGCCCCCGGACAGCAGCACCTGGTTGGCCTCCAAGCCCTCGTAGGATTGGGCGATGTGGATGCTGCCCCCTTCCACGGTCAGGGAAAGATCGGCGTGCATTCCGTCATCCCCTGTCGAGATCAGGCAGGTACCGCCGGTGACGAGCATATCGCCGTTGGTGTGGAAGGCGTCGTCCAAGGCGTCCACGGTCAAGTCGCCCCCGGACACCACCAGGCGCTGGCCGCTCTTCAAGGCCTTTGTGCTGGGCAGGTCCTGGGATTCCATGTCCCAATTGTCCCAGCTGTCGTCCCAGCTATCCCAGCCCCAATCCTCTTGGCCGCTGGCCGCCAGGGCGCTGCCCCCGCCGCTGATCACCGAAAAGGCGCCGCCGGATATCTCCAGCAGGGTTTCCGCCTGTATGCCGTCGCCCTCAGACAGGATGGAAAAGCTGCCGCCGGCGATGCTCACCACGCCATAGCCCTCCCCCGTGGTGTCGTCGGATTGGATGCCGTCGTTCCCGCATTCGATGGCGAAGCTGCCCCCGGTGATGGTCACTGAATCCTTGCCCTTGAGGCCGTTGTTGCGGGCTTGAATCTGGTAGCTACCCGAATCGGCGATCAAGTTGTTGGAGGTCTGGATGCCGTTGTTCAGCCCGCCGTACACCCACAGGCTACCCGTTCCGGTCAGGGCCAGGTCGTCCCGGGCGTATAGCGCTCCGCCGGAGGCATCTTCTTCCGCCTGGGCCTTCATGTCCTCTTCGGTTCCGCTCTGCAGCCGGTTTTCCGTGCCCTCCTCCAGCAGGACCACGGTGAGCTTGGCGTTGTCCACGTAGATGGCCGCGTCGCCGGCGTTGGTCAGCTCCACGCCGTTCAGGCGCAGGATTACCTGATCCTGGTCCCCCGCCTCTACCCGCACCTGGCCTTCCATCTGCCCGCTGAGGCGATAGACGCCCCCCTGGACGATGGTCACCGTATTGCCGGAAGCGCTGGCCCCGGAGCCGTCGATCTCCACGCCCTGTGCGCTGAGCGCAATCTGGGTGATTTGCCCGCTGCCGGCCGCCTCCAGCGCCTCCTGAATCTGGCGGTTGGGCTGAGCCTGCGCCGCCTGCACCCCTTCAGCGCCGGACTGGTCTTGATCCTGAGCTTGGTCTTGGGTCTGATTCTGGACCTGGTCTTGGGTCTCTGCGGCGGCGGGGGTGGCGCTTTCCCCGGGCAAGCCTGCGGCATACCATATCCCCCCGGCGCACAGCGTCAGGGCCAAGGCTGCCAGGACCGCTATTTTCTGAGGGCCGCTGGTTCCCTTTTTCATATTCTACCTCCTTTTACAGGGCCTCCCGCTGGGAGAAGTCCCCAATGGCGATGTTTAGATTGCCGTTGCGGGTGCGCAGCTCGTCCAGCAGCGCCTTAGGCGCCGTATCGCCGGGCAGCGTCACCTGGTAGGTTAATTCAAACAAGGTGCCCATATTGGTGGTGCGGACGCTCTCCAGACGACAGCGCAGCTTGTATTTTTCAAAGATATCGTCGAACAGCCCCTGGTAGTCGAAGCTTTCGGGAATGGTGATCTTCATGCGCTTCTCGTCCCGGCTGGGCGCGCCGAAATCCAGGGCAGTAAGCAGCAGGGTGAAGGCGCTGGCCAACAGGAAAAAGATCGCCGCCACGCCGATAAAGCCCATACCCAGGGCCAGGCCGATGGCCATAGCGGTGAAGATGGCCGCGATCTCCCGGGCGGTTCCGGGCACGCTGCGAAAGCGCACCAGGGCAAAGGTGCCCGCTACCGCCACGCCGGTACCGATGTTGCCGTTGACCAGCAGGATGACCATGGTCACCGTCATGGGAAGCAGGGCCAGGGTCAGCGTAAAGCTGGCGCTGTGCTGGGTTCGGTAGGAAAAGACAAGGGCGGTGAGGAGCCCCAGGCCCATGGCGGTCCCCAGGCATATGAGCAGGTCCGGCAGGGTGAGGGGCGTGGAAATGATGCTGTCAAGCATAAGCGTTCCTCCCTTGAGAAAAGTATTGGGGCAGCAGGCAGCGCTGGTAACACGCGCCATATTTGGAAAAGCTGGTGGGAAATATGCCGCCCGCGCTGAGCGCTCCGGCAAGCCAGAGGGGAATAGCCCGGGGCACCTTGATCTCCATCACCACCCGATCCTCGGACAGGACGGGATGGCCGTCGTCTCCTAGGCCCAGTTCCAGCCGCTGGGTGCGCCAGCGAATGTTCCAATCGAAGGTCACCCGCAGGTCCGGGTCCTGGGGAGCCGTCATGGCTACCCGCTCGTAACCGATGAATACCTTGGGCGTGGGGCGGTAGCGGCTCAAAAACCATTGGATCTCCCGCTGAATCTGCCCGCTGCCGGGCAGGGGACGTCCCCTATCCATAAAGGCCCCGATCTGGCGGGGCATTCCCTCCACCCGGCGCTTGTACACCACGCCGCCGGCCTTCTTCTTGATTTCGGCGAAGATCAACCCCTGGGGGCCGGGCACGCCGTAGCTGCGCAGGCGGAATTTTTCCTTATAGGCCGGTTTTTCCAGGGAAGCCCGGATCAGGTCGAACCGGTCGGTGTCAAAGTAGATATTGCAGATGGTGTGT
The DNA here is from genome assembly GCA_018711685.1 of Candidatus Excrementavichristensenella intestinipullorum. Lineage (GTDB taxonomy): Bacteria > Bacillota > Clostridia > Christensenellales > Aristaeellaceae > Excrementavichristensenella > Excrementavichristensenella intestinipullorum. The sequence goes on from DVHZ01000085.1 coordinate 3,325, forward strand.
TCCCCATACTGATCCACCGCCAGCCGCGCCTCCAGGGCCCGGCGCAGGCCCTGGTACTGGGCCTGGGTAAGCAGGAATTTCTTTTCGTAACGCTGAAAGGAATGCTGCACCTGTTCCATCAATACGGCCGTCTCTCCCTTCTCCAATGTGCGGGCTGCCGGTCAACCCTCTCTGATTGTTCCACTATACTTGATATATGTGAGCTTTTTATGAACAAACTCGGTTGAAACCCGCTTAATTTCCCCGCGAAATTCGTCTATTCTCTCTGCCGGCACTGGGCCGGAGACGCGCCCCCGCCAAGCGGCCCCCTGGGCCGGTCCGCAGATCCGGTGCGGGAGCGGGCGGTGGGCAAGCAAAGCGCGGGGCGTTCTGCCCCGCGCTTTGCCGGTGTGCGCCCTTGGCGATGGCGCGCAGGGCTATTCCCGCAGTTTTCCATCTTCGGTCAATCCCTGCATGAACACGTACCTTTCCGTATTGGTGGGCAGGCCGCGCTTGCGCAGCTTGCTGTCGGTGATGGCCTTGATCAGGGAGTACAGCACGCCGCAGGCGGGCACGCTGAGGATCATCCCCGCCAGGCCGAACAGGCCGCCCCCCACCAGGATAGAGAACAGCACCCCCAACGAGGATAGGCCCGTGGTATTGCCCAGCACTTTGGGCCCGATAAAGTTGCCGTCCAACTGTTGGAGGAACAGGATGAACAGGGAAAAGATCAGGCACTGGATGGGGCTGTCGATGAGGATGAGCAGGGCGCTGGGAATAGCGCCCAGAAAGGGCCCGAAGTAGGGGATCACGTTGGTGACCCCTACGATGACGCTGATAAACAGGGCGTAGGGTAGCTTGAGCAGCGACATGCCCAGAAAGCACAGCACACCGATGATGGAGGAATCCACGATCTTGCCCACAATGAAGCCCTTGAACATGGCATTGGTCTTCTGGGCCATGGCCAGGGTGGTGTTGGCCGCGTCCCGGTTGACAAAGGCGTAGAGCAGCTTTTTCATCCGCCCCACCAGCTTATCCCGGGAAGCCAGCAGATAGATGGACACGATGAAGCCCAGCACGAAATTGTAGATGAACCGTCCCACCTCCACCACGCCCGAGGTCAGGGTGCTCATCAGGCTCATGATATCGTTTTGCAGAAAATCCCGCACCCGGTTTTCCATCTCCTGAATGACCCCCATGGAGGTGCTGCGTATGGCTGGGTTCATGTCCAGCAGGGGCTCGATCCATTCCTCCAAAGCTGTGCCGTATTTGTCGATATTCATAACCAGGCTGCGCAGCGTGTCCACCACCTGGGGCAGTATGGTGCCCACCATAAAGCCGATGATGGCGATGAGAAAGGCCTCTGAGGCCAGAATGGCAACGCCCTTGCACACCTTTTGCCGGACCGGGCCATAGCTGCCCGGGATCAGGTAGGTCAGCCGGATCAAGGTATCCATTACCGGGTTGAGCAGATAGGCAATCACCAGGCCGCTGAGGATAGGCGCCAGAATCTCATTGAGCACCTTTATCCCCCGCTGCACCGATTCAAAGCGGTAAAAGAAGAAAAAGGCCAGAATGGAGCACAGAATGATCAAGAAGACCGTGACCCCCCAGTTGAAATAGACCCTATATTTTTCCTTAATCACGCCATCGTGCTCCTTTCTGCTTACACTTTGGGATCCCTTTTGCCGCATCTTCACCATACAAAATTTTGCGGCTATTGTCAAGTCGTTTGAGGGTCAACTCATCCCCCTGTCCTTCTCATAGCCTCCGGGCATTATTGGGCTCCTGCTGTGAGCCCGGCGCACCGGCTATGATCCCTGGTCCCCGCTATGGGTTTTGCGCCCGCTGACGCCTTTGACCATACCCCTGCTCCGGACGCAGTCCCATCCAGGGGGCTAATCTTGGTCTTGGACTTGGTCCTGAAGTTGGCCCTCGGGCTGACCGGCCACTTCCAGAATGGTGACGAAGCCGTCCTGATACCACAGGGGGAACAGGCTGGTCAGGGTCTGCTGGTCCAGGTCGTAGCTGGCCCGCTCGTAGGAGGAGATATAGATATAATCCACCCCATACTGCTGGAACAGGTCCAGATTGCCCAAGGGATCTTCGTACATCCGGGCCACGTCGGCCTGCTGGCGGCTGTAGTCCACGCCGTGGAAATACAGGTAGGTGGGAGTGCCGCACACCAGGCTGCGCCCCGCCAGGGAGGAAACCGGGTTGTTGTGCTGGCCGCCGGTGAGGAAAAGGGCGTCTTCAGGAGCGTTTTCATCGATATAGGCGGCGGCCTGAGCCTCCTCCCGGCTGAACAGCTGGTACTGGGAGAGGGCCTCCCGGCACAGGCTTAGGGAGCCGGACAGCAGGCACACCGCCAGCAGGGGCAGCGCCAGGAGCCACCTGCCCCGTATCCGCCGGACAGCCCGCCACAGGGCGCTGAGCAGCCGTCCCACCAGGGGCAGCATCAGCAAAAAGGCCACGTAGAACAGCTTGTTGTTGTCGTACACATTGGGCTGGAATTGATACAGTTCCGCCGCCGCGTACACCAGCAGTGCGCCCAGGCACAGTCCCTTCAACTTAGGCGGGGCGTTGAGGGCGGCGGGCAGCATCAGCAGGTAGACCGGCCCCACATTTTTGATCCAGAACCAGAAATAGCCGTCGATGAAGGAGCCGTCGTCCCGGGTATTCACCCAATTGAACCGCCAGCCCAGCTGGCCGCTGGACAGGGACTGGGGGAAGGTCCAGGTGAGCAGTTGGGGCAGGGCCAGGGCCAAGGCCAGGCCACCGTAGAGCAGGTACTGGCCCAGCACCCTGGATAGGGGGGCGCCGGCAGGATGCTTGGCGCCCCGCCGGCAGCAGGCCATCTCCCAGGCGAACAAGCCCAGGCTGATGAGGCCCAGGGCCAGGAAGGAGTGGGTATGCACCATGGGCATGGCCCCCACCCACACCCCCAGGGCGGCGAACCAGCCCCAGGCCCGGGTCTTGATGCCCCGGCACAGCATGTACAGGGCGGGCAGCAGCGCCATCCACCCGCCCAGCAGGGTGCGCTGGGGAATCATCATATCGCAGATCACGTTGACCCAGCGCAGGTTCAGGTCGGGCATATTGGTGGGGGTTTGGTAATAGCCGGTAAAGATCTCCCGCAGCATGGTGCTGTCGGTGGGCCAGCCGTCCAGCATGTAGGCAAAGCCCAGCCCCCCGTTGAGGAAGGCCAGCAGATAGGCCAGGGCCACCGCCAGGGCGTCCTGGGTCATCTCCCAGGCCAGCAGCACAAACCCCCAGAACACCAGCCCCATGGCGATGGTGCCCGGCAGGGTAAAGGACAGGGCCAGGGGACAGCCCAGCACCAGCATGGATGCTGACAGGGCGTCGAACAGGAAGGGATAGCCCAGCAGCACCCCGGGCAGCAGCGTGTATTCCGGTGGATAGGACGCCCCCCGCAGCCCGGTGGCGATGCCCAAATGCAGGCACAGGTCGCCGTAGGTGGATTGCCCCACGTACAGCGCCCCGTCGATCTCCCGCAGGGTATGGGTGTATTGCAGGTAGGCCGCCAGGGCCAGAAAGGGCAGCACCAGGCCCAGGGTGAGGGCCAGGGGCGGGCCCGGCGCAGCCTCTTCCGCCGGGGCCAGCGCCCGGCCGGCGGACCGGCTCAGGTCCGCCCAGCGCCCGGCTTGGCCGGGGTCCGGGGCCCCCTCGCTCCGCATCTGGCCCCAGGCCGCCGGGCCCGCCCCCCACGCCCCATGCGCCAGCCGGGCGCAGGCCGTCCAAAGCCGCCGCCAGGGCAGCATACACAGCCCCCACAGGACGGCTCCCGCAGCCAGGGCCATGTACTGGGCCTGGGCGGTAAAATCCAGGAAAAAGGCGAACAGGGAGGGCAGCCACATCATGGCCATCATGCCTCCCGCCGCGCCCAGCCACAGGCGCACCTGGACACAGGCGCCGGGCAGCAGCCGCCAGGCGGCGGCCATGCCCAGCGCCAAAAAGGCCAACAGCAACAGACAGCCCATGCCCTACCTCTGCCCCTGGCTCAGCCAAGCGGTGAGCAAATCGACCCCCGCCTGGATGTCGGCCAGGCTGACCACCTCGCAGGCCGAATGGGTATACCGGCAGGGAATGGACAGCGCACCGGAGGGCACGCCGGCCCGGCTCACATGGACCGCCCCCGCGTCGGTGCCGCCGTGGGTAAGCACCTCCCGCTGCCAGGCTATCCCCGCCTGCTGGGCGGTCTGCTCCAGCTGGGCCACCAGCTGGGGTGCGCAGATCACGCTGCTGTCCATGACCTTGATGGCAATGCCCTTGCCCAACCCAATGGGCAGCCGCTCGGCCTTGGGGGTATCCCCCGTGAGGGTGACGTCCAGGGCCAGACACAGGGCCGGGTCTACCTGATAACCGGCGGCCTTGGCTCCCCGCAGCCCCACCTCCTCCTGGGTGGTGAACGCCGCCACCACCTGGCAGGGGCACGGGCCCAGTTCTTTCAGGGTTTGGATGAGCATGGCGCAGCCGGCCCGGTCGTCCAGGGCGCCGGCTGCCACGCAGCCGTTGCCCAGCTCCGCCCACTGGGGCTCCAGTACCGCCATATCGCCGATGGGCACCCGCTCCAGGGCCTCCTCCCGGCTGGAAGCGCCAATATCCACGAACAGCTTGCCCAGGCTCATATCGGCGGGATCGTCCCGCTCCACCTCTCGGGCCACTACCCCCCGCAGGCCGTTTTCAAAGCGCACCAGGCAGCCCAACGCGTAGGGCCGGCGCAGATAGCCCACGTTGTGTACCCGCAAAAAGCCCTTTTTGTCCGCCTCGGTGACCACCAGGCCGATCTGATCCATGTGGGCGGCCAGCATCACCCGCTTGTCCCCACTCCCCTTTCGGGCGATCAGGTTGCCCAGGGCGTCCACTTCCATAGAATCCACGTAGGGCTCTATCTCCTCCTGAATGAGCCGCCGGACCGGGCCCTCCCTGCCCGAGGGGCCATAGGCCTCGGTGAGGCGTTTGAGCAGTTCCTTCATAATCTTAGCCTTCCTCCTCAAAGGGCGCCCCGTCCAGCAAGAACCGGTGCGCCAGGTCGTATTGGGCCTCCACGTCCGCCAGGTTGCAGGCGCTGGAGGGAGAATGGATGTACCGGCAGGGCACCGACAGCGGACAGACCGCCACGGCGCCTTTGGCGTTTTGCACCTGGCCCGCGTCGTTGCCCCCGGACACGAAGGTCTTGAACTGCCAGGGGATCGCGCAGCGCTGGGCGGTGCGGCGCAGGGCCCGGGCCAGGGCCGGATGGGCGATGGAGGTCCTGTCCATAAAGGAGATGGCCACCCCCGCCCCCGCCCGGCACACCTGCTGATGGGCGGGCACGCAGCCCAAATCGTTGGCCGTCGTGCCCTCCAACACCAGGGCGCACCGGGGGCTGAACTGCTGGGCCACCACCTGGGCGCCCCGCAGGCCCACCTCTTCCTGCACGGTGAAGGCGTATACCACGCTTACCGGATAGCGCTCCTCCATCAACCGCAGCATGTTGTAGCAGCCCACCCGGTCGTCCAGGGCCTTGCTCATCACGAAGCCCTGGCCGTAGGCCGTCCAGCCCGGCTCAAAGCCCATGATATCCCCCGGATTCACCAGCTTTTGGGCCGATTCCTTGTCCTTGCAGCCGATGTCCACGTACAGTTCCTTGTGGGTGAGGGGCTTTTGCCGCTCCTCCCGGCTCTGCAGGTGGATAGCCTTGGCCCCGATCACCCCGGGAATGCCCTTTTCCCCCACTCGCACCCGCTTGCTCACCAGCACCCGGGGATCAATGCCCCCCACGCACTGGTAGGAGATCAACCCGTCATCGTTGATTCCCTGGACCATCAGTCCCACTTCGTCCATGTGGGCCAGCACCAGCGCCAGGCCGGCCTGAGGGTCCCGGCCTTCCACCCGGCACAACAGGTTGCCCATCCTGTCCACCCACATCTGGTCGCACAGGGGACGCGCCTTTTCCATGATATAATCCCGCACCGGCCCCTCCGCGCCGGATACGCCGGTCAGGCGGGTAAGTTCCTCTAATACCACTGTATTTCCTCCCAACCCCGGGCCAATTCGTCGATGAACAGCGCCACCAGCCGCCCGGCTTCGGTGATCGTCCGCTCCTGCACCATCTCCACGGTGGTATGCATGTATTTGAGGGGCACTCCGATGAGCACCGTGGGCACCCCCGCCCTGGACACCTGGGTCACCTCCGCGTCGGTATAGGTGACGTGGCCGCAGGGTTCCAGGGAAAAATCGATGCCGTTGTCCTGGGCGGTCTGCTTAAGCCTCCGCCCCAGGGCCGGATGTACGTTGGGCCCAATGGTGATGGTGGGCTTGTCCAGGGGGAACGTCTCCCACTTGCCCGCGCCGGGGCAGTCCCCGTGGGTCACGTCCAGCACGATGGCCACGTCGGGCTCCAGCGCCCAGGTGGCCGCAGTAGCGCCCCTGGACCCCACCTCCTCCTGGGATGCCGCCACAAAGCTCACTCGGGCCGGAGCCCGCAGCCGCTTCAGCCATTGGGCCGCCGCCAGCATGGAACATACGCAGGCCCGGTCATCCAGGGTCTTGCCCGCCCAGCGCCCGTCCTCCAGCTTCACCAGGGGCCCGGTAAGGGCCGCCAGGTCGCCGGGGCGCACCGTTTCCCTGCATGTCTGGGGGTCCAGCCCCAGGTCGATATATAGGTCTTTCAGCTGCACCGCCTTTTTCTGGTCCGCTGGGGTCAGCAGATGGGGCGGCTTGGCCCCCACGATCCCCTGCAGCGGCCCGCTCCGGGCGTACACCGTCACCGGCATGGCGGGCAGAATCCGCGTGTCCACCCCGCCCATGGTAGTAAAGCGCAGGCAGCCGTCCTCCTCCACGGTGAGCACCATCAGTCCGATTTCGTCCTGATGGGCGGTAACCATAAAGTGGGGGCCCTCCCGCCCCATTCGGGCGGCGACGTTGTACATGGGCCCGATCTCCACTTGATCCGTCACCTCCCGGAAGGCCTCCGCGACGGCCTGGGCCGCCTGCTCCTCATAGCCCGGCAGCCCCAACGCCTGGGTAAACCGCCCCAGCCGCTCCATCAAATCCATAGCCTCACCAGCTTTCGCACAAAATACCTTTCCATTATACCCGCAACCCGTTCCAAATACAAGTAGTCCCCCCAAACCCGTCAGGTCCAGCGCCCTCCGGGCCAAAACCCGACCCCGCCTGTGCCATAAGCCGAAGCCCGTCCCTCCTCCGAGGAACGGGCTCCTTTGCCGCCAGCATATTCTTGGCCCAGCGCCTTCGCCCGGCGCTCCACGGCCGTTCCGCCAGGCCGCCTCCGGCGCCGGTTCGCTGGGACAGGACCGGGAGCATTGCCAAAACTCTCCGCTTCCGGCGTTAACCTCTTCGTTCCCGCCTATCTTTCTTTAACCCCCACAGCGCGCGCAGCCACATGCGGCGTCCATCCTCCTGGGCCCATTTCATGGCGTTTTCGATGTCCCGGTCCACGTATCCCTCTTCCAGCCCCTCCAACCGTTCATACATCAATTCCGCGCCCGGCCAATTCATGTCTTTCAGCCACTCCAACATGCGCGGCACGTACCTTTCTAGCGCCTTATCGCTCTGCATACACACGATTTTCGCCCTGTTGCTCCATTCGTACTTGTCCTGGGACATATGAACCACCTCCGCCAAAATCCCCGCGTCCCGGGAAACGGCGGCGTCTATCGCCTCAATGGCCGCCTGCTGCACCTGGGGCGGATTCCAGCTGGACAAATCCCTCAGATATTCATACAACGTCTTTTCCATGGTCTTCTCCTTTGCTCAAGCCGGGATCTATGGACGCCCAGCGCCGGAATAGGGAGAGGGGATGTAGCGGGTAGGAATGCGAATGGTTTCCGCTTGGCCGATCAGGTTGGGGTCGCGGATCTGTTTGAGCAGGGCGCGAACGGTAGCGGCGGCGATTTCCGGGATATTCTGGGCCACGATACCGATGGGTTGGCGGGTAATCTTGGGCAACGCCTCGTAGTCAAACCCCACCAGGCGCATGTCCCGGGACAGGGAAAGCCCCGCATCCTGTATCGCCTGGAACGCGCCCAAGGTGGTATGGTAGTTGCAGGCCACCAACGCGGTGGGGCGCTGGGGCAGGGAGAGAATCTGCCGTGCGCCTTCATAGCCGTCCGCCTCCCGGAAGCCCCGGGCCAGGATGTATTCCGGGGGAATCTCCACCCCCGCTTCCCGGCAAGCCATTTGGAACCCGTTCAACCGTTCCACCGCAATGGTATTGTCGGGATCGCCGGTAATCAGGGCGATTCGCCGGTGCCCTTCCCCCAAAAGGGTCCGGGTGGCGTCCCGGGCGGCGGCTACGTTATCCGAAAGTATCTGGGTGCAGGACAATCCGGGCAGGGGCATATCCACGGCGCACAGGGGGATGCGCCTCTCCAGAATGACCTGATAGTTTTCGCAGCGGCTATCGATGGGAAAGACGATAAACCCGTCTACCAATTGTTCCATCAAGGTACGGATTTTTTGCTGCTCCAAATGAAATTGGCTGTCTGTGTCCATGAGCAGCACCATATAATCCCGGGTATAGAGAATCCGCTCGATTTCCCGTATGATGAGGGGATAATAAATGCCCGCAATGTTGGGCAACAGCACCGTCACCACCCGGGTTTGGTTGGTCTTTAGGGCGCGGGCGTAGGGATTGATATGGTAATCCAGCGCTTCCACCGCTTCCGCTACCTTGACCCTGTTCTGTTCCCTGATCTTAATTCCGTTAATATATTTTGAAACCGTGCCGATGGAAACCCCTGCGCGTCGGGCCACATCGTTGATGGTAGCCAAAAGGGACACCTCCGCTTCGTCCAATGAATATAGTATAGTGCATTTATCCCAAATTTGCAACCACCCCAAAAATCGCCTTGACAAAGGAAATATATCGTGATATAGTCTAAACATGAAACGTTATAAGTTATATTTTTATCCCAGAAAGGTGATGATATGATGACGACAAAGGGCCGGGGCGTTTCCTGGAGCCGCAGTTACAAGTGGTATCTCTTCCTGGCTCCGGTGCTGCTGGGCATTCTGCTGTTCATGGTCTACCCCGTGGTGGAGAGCTTTCGCCTGAGCTTTATGAAGTCCAATGGATTTACGGAGAGCTGGCGCGGGCTGCGCAATTATGAAATTGTGCTGACCAACAGCCTGTTCTGGAAGTCGGTGTGGAACACATTCTACATCACCTTTTTTAATATCCTGTTGGTCATTCCCATCGCCTTCATCCTGGCCAGCGTCATCAACAGTATGCGCTATGGCAAGAACCTGGTCAAGGGCACGTTCTTCGTTTCCTACATCACCCCCACCATCGCGGCCACCACGGTTTTTCTCTTCGTCTTTCACCCCCAGGGGATTGCCAACCAGCTCATCGGGCTGTTGGGCCTGGGGCCGGTTTCCTGGCTGACCCGTCCGGTGACGGCCCAGTGGAGCGTCATCCTTTACGCGGTATGGAAGAACCTGGGCTTTAACATGATTATCTTCATCGCCAACCTTCAAACCGTGCCCAGTGAGCTTTACGAGGCGGCGGCCATCGACGGGAGCAATTCCGTGCAGTCCTGGCGCTACATCACCATTCCCCAAATGGGCTCCGCCATCGTGCTTCTGACCATCATGGGATGGATTGGCGGGCTACAGCGCTTTTCCGACGTATACATTTTCGGCAACGGCACCGCCGGAAGCCCCGAACGGGCCCTGTACACCATGGTCACCTTTATCTACGACCGGGGGTTTGGCAGTTTTGAATTCGGGGTGGCCGCCGCCGCCGCTTACATCCTATTCGTCATCATCATCCTGTTCACGCTGATCAGCCGCAAAGTGGGCAGAGCGGGCGCGGCGCGGCTTTGAGGGGAGGTAACGGCCATGGGCGAACGCATACGAAGTACCGGTCACGGAAGCGCTTCTTCCTGCGAACGGCGGCAATCCCTTCGGGAGCGCAGGAAGCGGCACATGCATCTGGCCATCCTGGCGGTCATGGTGGTCCTGGGGATTCTCTTCGTGCTTCCCTTCATCTGGATGGTCATCGTCACCTTTGAGGGGCAGGCCAACATTATTCCCCCGGTGCCGCCCAAGTACTATATCGAGAACCCCTCCCTGTTCAACCTGAAGATTGTCACGGAGAACGGGCAGCTGCTCACCTCCTATATCAACTCCTTTTTCGTGGCGGTTTGTTCCGTGGCGCTCAATCTGTTCAGCGTGCTCATGGGCGGGTACGCCCTGTCCAAGGGCCGCTTTCGGGGCAAGGGCGTCATCCTGATGGTGATCCTCTCTACCATGATGATTCCCTTTGAAACCCGAATGATTCCCATGTTCACCATGTTCAATGCCGTGGGGGCCATCAACACCTTCTGGCCCATCATCCTGCCCACCGTGGTAGACGGCTTTGGCGTGCTCATGGCTCAGCAGTATTATGACGAATTGCCCGGGGAACTGCGGGAGTCCGCTGCCATAGACGGAGCAGGCGAGGCGCGCACCTTCTTCGGCATCTATCTTCCCATTGCGGGACCCCTGGTGAGCACCCTGGCTATCCTCACCTTTCTCACCAGCTGGAACAACTTTTTATGGCCGTTGGTGGTGCTCACCCGGCAGGAACTTCGGACCATTCCCCTGTTCATCTCCTCTTTTTCCATGGAGAACTCCATGCGGTACATGGGTACCACCATGGCCGTGGCCTTTATGGCCATCATTCCGGTGATGATCGTCTACCTGTTCCTGCAAAAGTACATTATCCAGAGCGTGGCCACTTCCGGCATCAAAGGATAGGTCCCCTCCCCTTGTTTTTCATGCGGGACGCATTGAAAATAACATCATGAAGGAGGCGTATACCCAATGAAGCGAATCTTAACCATCCTGGTCGTCCTTGCCCTGACGCTGGGCGTCACTGCGGCGGCGGAAAGCCCCACCGGCCACGTGCGGGTGCAGCTCATCGGAAACTTCAGCATGGAGGACACCACCGACCAGACCACGGGCGTAACCAAAACGGGCTTGCACGTCATCAAGGAAGACTTTGAGAGCAAGCACCCCGGCATTACCTTGGAATTCATCATCATGGGCTGGGACGACTATGTGAAAAAGACCCAAACCATGATCCTGGCCAACGAGGCGGACGTATTCCAGGTGCCCGGCATCTCCATGATGAGCGATATGGACGTGCTGGAGCCCCTGCAGCCCTATATCGACCGGGATGGATTCGACCTGACCCAATACTTCGACGGGCAGGTGGACGGCTGGAAGATCATGGGGCCCAACGACGCCGAGCCCACCATCTACGCGCTGCCCTTCTTAGGCGATACCCGCTACATCTGCTATGACAAGACCATTTTCGACCAGTGGGGCGTGGAGTACCTGTCCGAGCATCCCACGGTAGAGGAAATCCTGGAAAAGGCCAAGGCCATGACCGGCGTCAATCCGGTCACCGGCCAGCAGAACTACGGCGTCATGTGGCGTGGCGTGGATACCGACGACACCGTGGTCAACCTGGCGGAAGCCCTGGGCGGCACCTGGGGCGAGGGCCTGCGCTTTAGCGAACTGACCTACCACTTCAATTCCCCCGAGATGGTGCAGGCCCTGGAAATCATGCAGGAGCTGGCCGCCTGCGCACCGGAAGGCATGATGGCCAATGCCGGCGGCGAGAACTTCGGCCTACTGGAAGGCAACGACGTGGCCATTAACCTGCGCGCCATGCCCAGCGTGCTGCGCAACGCCAAGGTGTTGGGCGTAGACAGCCAGTACGGCGTATCCTATCTCTTTGTCAACGAGGAAACGGGCAAGGGCGGCATGTTTGCCGGAAGCCCCTTCGCCATCGGCAAGACCAGCCAGGTCAAAGACGCCGCCTGGGAATTCCTCAAATACACCGCCAGCGACTTTTTCCAGCAATACGTCTGGAACCATTGCAGCAGCGAAGGGCTGCCCTGCGTGAAGAGCGCCCTCAATTTCCAGGGCGTGGCCGGCGACGAGCAGTACCAACTGGTACTCAATTCCATGAGCTACCTGTGGACGCCCCGTTACCCCTACCGCTCCGTAACCCCCCGGGGCAGCCTGCAATCGGCCATCCAGTCCGCGCTGAACGGTTCCATGGAGGTTCAGGCCGCGCTGGATCAGGCCCAGGCCGAAGCCGAGGCCTGGAGCAGCGAGCAATAGAGCCCCCTTCGGGGCGGACGTGTCCTGGGCGTTCGCCCCGAAATCCCCGCCGGCGCCCAAGCCCAGCTCCTCGCCCCGCCGAAAGGGCCCGGCCTCTCGGCGGAAAAGCCGGCTGTCCATAGGGTGCCGCGCCTCAGGGGCGAAAAGCCGCTGTTTGGCCCGTGGACCCTTGACCGGCGGCATCCGGGACCCGGAAGCGCGGGTTCGGGGCGCCGGCGTGGCGGGCCCGGCGGGCAGGGAACCAGCGGGAAAAGACAAGCGGTTATTTCCGTCGCCGGATTGCCCCAGCGACGAGGAGGTTGAGCGATGCGCATTCCCACTATCATGGCTCACAGCGGCTGCGAGGACACCCAGCCCAACACGCTGGCCTATCTGCAAGCGGGGCTTTTGAGCGGGGCGGACATTCTTGAGGTTGACACACAGTTGACGGGTGACGGCGTGGCGATTGCCTGGCACGACGAGAAAATCCATGGATGCTGGATTCGGGAGACGCCCTATCGAGCCCTGAAAGAGCGGGCCCCGGAGCTGCTCACCCTAAACGAGGCCTTGGCGTTCTTGGACAACGCGCCGGTAGGGGTAAACCTGGACTATAAATCCACCGGCCTCTCGGCCCAGCACATTCTGAAGCTGGCCACGCGGGAGGAAGGGCACGCCCTTTCGGTAAGCGGCGTATGGCGGGAGGACGCCCTTCGCCTGCGGCGAGAAGGGCTGGATGGGCACGCCCAGCTCTGGATGTCGCCGGAGAGCGAGGAAGGGGAAGCGGTGCGCGCCCAATGGGCCCAGACGCTAAGGAGCGCGAAGGAAGCGGGCTGCGAACGGGTCAATGTTCGCCACGATTTTTTAAATGCGCAGATGGTGCAGGCGGCCCACGCCCAGGGGATGCGGGTGCAGGTTTGGACGGTGGACCGGCTGGAAGATATGGAAAGGGCGCTTCAATTGGGTGTGGACGGCATCACCACCAACCGGGTACGCGACCTGCGCGGCCTGTTGGAGAAGCGATAGGCGGCGTTATGCAATGGCGTCTTTGGTATGAAAATCCCGCCTCCCATTGGAACGAGGCATTGCCCTTGGGGAACGGGCGGCTGGGGGCCATGGTCTTTGGCGGCGTGGAGGAAGAGCGGATCGCCCTCAACGAAGATACCCTGTGGTCGGGTTGCCCCGCCCCGGAAGGCCGCCCGGACAAGCGTGGGGTTTTTCAGGAAATCCGCCGTCAAGTGGAGGCAGGCCATACCGGCGCGGCGGAGGCGCTGGCGGAAGCCGCCTTTCTGGGGGATTATACCGCCAGCTACATGCCCCTGGGCGACCTGTATATTGACACGGGGCACCGGGGGGAAAACTACGTCCGGGAGCTGGACCTGGAACGCGCCCAAGTCAACGTCTCCTATGAATGGGCGGGCGTGACGTACCGGCGGCGGGCCATCGTCTCCCAGCCGGACCAGGCGCTGGTTTGGCAAATGGAGGCCAGCCGTCCCGGCGCGCTCCAGCTGTCGGTCCGGCTGGAGACAAAACTGAGGGGCCGCTTGTATCGCGGCGATGACTGCCTGATTCTGGAAGGACAGTGCCCCACCAGGGCGGACCCCGAATACCTGGAAAATCCCCAAATCGTTTGGGACGGCCGGGGTATTCGCTTTGCAGCCGCGTTGCGGGCCCTATCCGACGGGCGCGTCTCCTATGATGCCCAGGGCCTTCGGATAGCCGGCGCCAGCCGCGTTACATTGCTCTTTTGCTGCCGCAGCAATTTCGCGGGATGGAACCAATGGCCGGAGCAGGCGGGGATCCCCTTTCGCGCTAACGCCTTGGCCGATTTGGAGGGCGCTTCCCGCCGGGCCGCCCAGCTGTTCCAGCGCCACCGGCAGGAATACGCCCTGTACTGGAATGGGATGAGCCTGGAATTGGGAAGCGGAAACCGCCAGGACTTGCCCACCGGCCGCCGGCTCAAGGCCGGGGACCCTGAGGATACCGGCCTGGCCGCGCTGCTGTTGGGCTATGGGCGGTACCTGCTGGCGGCGTCCTCCCGGCCGGGCACCCAGGCGGCCAATTTGCAGGGCATCTGGAACGACAGCCTCTTTCCCCCCTGGAGCTGCAACTATACCACCAACATCAACCTCCAGATGAACTATTGGCCGGCTCTTCCCTGTGGCCTGGCCCCGACCCAGGAGCCGCTGCACCGCCTCATTGGGGAAATCGCCCAGGCGGGAGAGGCTGTGGCCCAGGCGGATTACGGCGTGCCCGGCTTTCTCTGCCACCACAACACCGACCTTTGGCGGCAAACCTGGCCTCCGGGACGGGGGCGGGCGGGCATGGCCCGCTGCGCCTTCTGGAACATGGCGTCGGGCTGGCTGTGCGCCCATTTGGCGGAGTATTGGCGCTATACGGGGGACGAGGCGTTTCTCCGCCACACAGCGTGGCCTCTGTGCAAAAGCGCCGCCCAGGCCTATCTGGCGCTCTTGACCCCGGATGAGCGCGGCTTGATCTTGGGCCCGTCCACCTCTCCCGAAAACGCCTATATCCGGGACGGCCAACGGCACGCCCTCTCTCGCACCACCGCGATGACCATGGCGATTGTCCGGGAATTGTTGGAGGACTGCCTGTCCATGGCCCGGGCGCTGGGGCTGGAGGAGGACGATTTCCTCCGCCGCGCCCGCTGGAGCCTGGCCCATCTGGCCCCCGTCCAACTCACGGCGGACGGGCGCTTGCGGGAATGGATGGCGGACGAGGTAGAGGCCGACCCCCACCACCGCCACCTGTCCCCCCTCTATGGCCTCTACCCCGGACGCACCCTGGGGGAGGAATGGTTTGACGCCTGCCGGAAAACCCTGGAGCGCCGGGGAGACGAGGGCACAGGCTGGAGTTTGGCCTGGAAGGCCTGCCTCTGGGCGCGGCTGGGCCAGGGCGACCGGGCGCTTTCCCTGCTGCGCAGGATGCTGCGGCCCGTAGCCCCGGACAATCGGGACAAGCGCTCGGGGGGCGGTTCCTATCCCAACCTGTTCAGCGCCCACCCTCCCTTCCAGATCGACGGCAATTTCGGCTTTTGCGCCGCCGTATGTCAAATGCTGCTGCAAAACCGGGAGGGAGAAATCCGCCTGCTGCCCGCGCTGCCTTCGGCCTGGCCGGAAGGGCGGGTCCGGGGGCTCAGGGCCTGGGGGGGCTTGGCCTGCGACTTTGCCTGGCGGGCGGGAAAATTGACCGGTGTGCGCCTGACCGCCAGCCGGGAGGCGCGGGTGGTTCTGGTCTATCCCGATGGCGGCAGGCGTCTCGTAACCCTTGCCCCAGGGGAAACCAAGGAGATACCGGCCTTCGCCCCTGGGCAAGAGCAACCGCTCCCCTGATCGAGAAAGAGGAGGAACCAAGGGATGCAAACTTTCGACTACGCGATTCTGGGGCAGCTCAGCCTGGATATAGACGTGGATTTTGACGGCGCCGCCCTGCGCCATTTTGGCGGCGCGGTGGTCTATGGGGCCTTCGCGGCCGGCGCCCTGGGGATGGAGGTTGCCGCAGTCCCCAAGGGCCTGTGGAAGGAGGACCCGATGGAAGCCATCTTCGAGGGGGCCAAGGCGCGGCTGTTCCCCATAGAGAGCCCCACCCGCACGTCCATTTCCAACGTCTACCTGGACGCGGATCGGGAAAAGCGCCGCAGCACCGCCCTTTCCCGCATTCGGCCCTACGCCCTGGAGGAGCTTCCGCCCATCCGCGCCCGGGTTTGGCACCTGGCCGGGCTGATGGCCGGGGATATACCCTCTCCGGTCATCCAGCGCCTGGCAGAGGCGGGCGCTGTAGGTCTGGACCTACAGGGAGTCATGCGGCAGGTGGCATCCGACGGCTCCATGTACCTGAGCGACTGGCCGGACAAGGAGCGCTTGCTGCCCAAGATCCGCTTTTTGAAGGCCGACGCCGCCGAGGCCCAGGCCCTAACCGGCCAGACGGACCGGTACGAGGCCGCCAAAACACTCTGCCGCCTAGGCGCCCGGGAAGTGATGATTACCCACAACAGCGAAGTGCTGGTCTATGACGGCCAGACTTTTTATGGCCAACCTATCCGCTCCCGCAACCTATCCGGCCGCACCGGCCGCGGCGATACCGCCTTCGCCGCCTATCTGTCCATGCGCCTGGCCCACTCCATCCCGGACGCCCTGCTGTGGGCGACGGCGCTGGTGTCCCTAAAAATGGAAACCCCCGGCCCCTTTCGTGGCTCCTCCCAGGACGTGGAGGCGTTTATCCGACAATTTATGTGATCCCGCCCAATGATCGCGCCTGCCGGGAGCGCATCCTGAGCCATCAAAAAGCGCTCCCGGGCAAAGCCTGTTCCTGTCGGGGGAACAGGCTTTGTGGGTATGGCGCCAGGGCTCCGGCCGGGGGCGGACGCCTCGGGGCGTGCCCCGTGGGTTCTTCCATTGGGCCGCCTAGGCGGCTACCGGGCCTGGGCGGTATCATGAATCGACGGCCCCCCGTCCGGCCAGAAACATTGTCGTACATCGCTTTCCTTTCCCCATCGTCCGGGCCATCGCCCATCCGCGGCGCGGCCCCGCCTCACGCCTTGTTCCGCCAAATGTTACCGGGATTAGAGTATATCCGCCGGGAAATGGCGTTTTTTTTATTTTTTATTCCTTTTTCCGTCAGGAAAAGACGCACTTATTACATTTATAGGTGATAAGCCATTATCCCCACCCGGAGCCCGGGAAATTCCCCGGGCTTTCGCCCCTTGGCGGGGGATAAGGGGAACCCTGGGACCGGGTGGGGCGCGGGGCCCTATAGCATGAGGAGGGACGAACATGAAGCGATGGATGCTGTATCTGCTGGTATTGGCATTGGGGTTGAACTGGGGCGCGGGCGCGGCCGCGATGACCATTACCCTATCGGCGGCGGGAGATGTGGTGCTGGGGGGCGACCCGGAGGTAAAGAGCGCCCTGGGGCGCAGCAGCGAGGAAACCTTCGCCGCCCTCATCGCCCAGTACGGGCTGGGGTATCCCTTTGAAAACGTGAGGAGCTACTTTGCGGCGGACGACGTGACCATCGTGAACCTGGAATGCGCCATGACCAACCGGGACCAGGCCCGGAACAAGAGCCACGTGCTGCGGGCTAAGCCCCAGTACGCGGCGATCCTCACGGGGGCGGGGGTGGAAGTATGCAATCTGGCCAACAACCACAGCCGGGACTTTGGGGATAAGGGGCTCAAGAATACCCGGACCAATTTGACCCGGGCGGGCATTCGCTGGTGCGACGGGAGCAATAACGGAACCTACACAGTGAAGAAGGACGGGCAGTCGGTCAAGATCGGCTTCGCCGGGTTCCAAACCCCCACCAGCCTGAGCAAGATGCGCACCCGGATCAAGGCCCTGTCCCGCAAGTGCGACCTGGTGGTGGCCTCCTTTCACTGGTGCGATACCAAGGAATGGACCCAACGCATATACCCCAGCGACCGGCGCATGGCCCGGGCCGCCATCGCGGCGGGGGCCGACCTGGTGCT
>DVHZ01000086.1 GCA_018711685.1 Candidatus Excrementavichristensenella intestinipullorum
CCTTGACATCCACCCCCTCTGGTGTTATGTTGTTGACAAGGCGCCAGCCGGACAAGCCTGCTGCCGCCGCTAATAATCTTCGCTCTATTCCCACCCTAAATGGACTTTACACAGAATTTGGGATTGACCCCGCGTCGTAGCACCGGATGAATCCCTGCCCGTCAACGGGCAAATCGTACACCTTGTACCAATTGTGGCCGATGTGCAGCATGGTCTTTTTCACGCCCAGCACGTATACCCATCAGAATACATACTCCACTGTGGCGTGATTGAACTGATGCTTGAAGTCGTAACTCACCGTGGAAAAATGCGGTGCCGCATCGTTCAGCGGATATCCAATGAACCACCGGTATGCCAAAATTCATGCTCATTTCTTCCAAGGTCCGCCGAAGCGAAGAGATCCTGTAAAATGCTTAACCAACACGATCTTGAACAGCACTACCAGGTCGACACTGGGCCGGTCGTTGTCCTCGCACTACATATCCTCTACAAATTCGTAGATCCTCTTGAAATCGATCGCTTCATCGGTCTTCCACAGCAAGCAGCCCTGGGGGACCATACTCTCCAGACTTACAAATTCCAGCTGTCCTCGATTTTCTGCATTCTTTCGCAGCATTTTTTCACCCCAATCCATTATACAGCATTTCCCGCCTAATACGAGAAAAAGGCCACCCTAAGTAACCTTTTTCGACAGACTGTGGCCACCGGCTAAGCTGGTGGCCATGATGATTCGTTGTCCCCGCAGTTGGCCGGAGACTTGGACGGCTGCGGAGAGGGAGTCCCCGCCCCTAGTGTGGGGGCGGGGAAATGGGGCTAACCCAGGCCCGGAGGCTCGCTAGCCGTTCAAGATGTCGTTGAACGCCACGTCGTCGAAGTTCACGCACTGGCTCGTGACGTCGAACAGCATGAGCTCCCGCCCTTCGGGCGTGTAGGCGGACCAGGGTAGCTCGCTGGTGCTGGGCGTTCCGTTGTAGGCCAGGTTGATGAAGGCGCCGGCCATTTGGTCCTGAATGCGACGGGCGTTCTCATCCCCGCCGGTGCCGATGGTGCACAGGGGCAGGTCCACGTTGTGGAACACGTAGATCAGGTCCGAGCAATGGAAGGCGGTGACGCCGCCGTTGACGGGGGCCTCGTAGTCGAACTGATAATCGTACACCACCGCGCCGGCCTGGAGGAGGGCGTCGGACTTGGTCACCACGCTGGCGTGGCTGTTGTTGTAGAAGTAGAGGTTGGCGTCGCTCTTGTTGGGATACAGCTTGCGGAACTCGGCCAGCAGGGCGTCGGCCTTGTCGCCGAAGCGCTCGTTCAGCCAGGCGGCGGTCTCTTCCTCGGTCCACTCGTTGTGGCGCTGGTCCCCTGTCTTATAGGAGGCGTTGGCCGACTCGGAGAAGCAGGATCTGACGATCACGGGCATTCCCTGGATGTCCAGGAAATCGGACATAACGGTCTCGCCGTCGGCGCAGGGGCCGAAGCTATAGGCCACGTAGCCCTCTTCTTCCTGGGCCATGGTCAGGGCCTGCTGGGCTGCAGCATAGACGGTGCGATAGTCCATGGTCTGGATCTCGTCGATGGTCTCTTCGGTGAGGCCCAGGATTTGGGCGGTGAGCTCGCCCACGCGGGCGGAGGAATCGTTGGTCTGGATGGTGGCGCTGCCGCCGCTGATGACGCCCGCCTTGTGGAACAGGCCCTGAGCGGAGGGCATGCGCATCAGGGTGGTCACCTTGCTGCCGCTGCCGGACTGGCCGAAGATGGTCACGTTGTCGGGGTCGCCGCCGAACTTGGCGATGTTGTCGTGAATCCACTGCAGGGACATGGCCAGGTCCGCCATGCCGTTGTTGGCGCTGCCCGCATACTTTTCGCCGAAGGAGGACAGGTCCAGGAAGCCCACCACGTTCAGGCGGTGGTTGACGGTTACCACCACCACGTCGCCGAACTCGCTGAGGTTCTGCCCGTCATAGGCCACGGACTCGATGGAGGAGCCGTTGGTGAATCCGCCGCCGTGGAAGAACACGATGACCGGCTTGGAGGCGGTTTCGCCGATGGACTGGGTCCAGATGTTCAGGTTCTGGCAGTGGTCGTTCTGAATCCAGTAGCGGTGGGGCCAATAGAACTCGTCGGTGCCCACGGAGGTCTGATCCGGGATCAGAGAGATGCAGCCGTAGGACTGGGCGTATTTGACGCCCTCCCAGGGCTCCACGGGCTGGGGCGCCTGGAAGCGCTCCGCATAGGCGTAATCCACGCCCCAGAAGCAATAGGTGTCCCCATTCATGAATCCCATCAGCTTGCCGCTATCCAATTCCACTACCGGATTGACCTTTGCCGCCGTAGGCTCGCTTACGGCCATCGCCGCGCAGCTCAAGCTCAGCGCCAATACCAGCGCCACGATCACAGCCATCAGTTTTTTCATCATGATTCTCCTCCTTGAAGTCCAAATGTGTTGGGTATGGGCTTTGAGCACAGGGTTTTCCATGTATCGCGCCGTGTACCTTTGGGTAGGGATGTTCTGCATTTGGCCGCTGCCCCACGCTTGCGCTCCGGGCTGGCGTACAGCCCTGACAGCGCAGGCGCTGCGGGTTTCCTTCTACGTCAAGGGCATCGCCTTCTTTCCCGCGCCCAAGGCCCCAGCGCCGGGACCTTGGGCGGTTAAACCGCCGGTTGATCGGAAACGGCATACCTCTCGGCCTTCAATGCAGGGGAAAAGTTCGCCTTCCGATTGCCGCTTTTCGCTATGGGATTCTGCTGGAATAAAGTCGTTGGCTTTGGCCTTGGATGGCAGATTTCTTGCACTTGCCCGTGGTCTTTCCCATATGCGGGAGCCGGCATAGCGCATTCTGTCCCAGGCGCAGGGATTACTTCTTCCGGCTGATTACGTCGAAGGCCACGGCCAGGATGAAGATGGCGCCTTTGACGATGTACTGGAAGGAGATGTCCACCCCCAGCAGGTTCATGCCGTTGGTCAGGGACATGATCACCAGGGCGCCCACGATGGTGTTGGTCACCTTGCCCACGCCGCCGGAGACCGCCACGCCGCCGATGTAGGAGGAGGCGATGGCGTCCAGCTCGAAGCCCAGCCCCGCCGTGGGGGTGGCCGAGGCCAGGCGGGAGGTGTACAGGATGCCGCTCAGGGCGGCCAGCATGCTCATGGAGCAGAAGGTGATGAAGGTGACCCGCCGCACGTTGATGCCCGACAGCTCCGCCGCCTCCGCGTTGCCGCCGATGGCGTAGATGCTGCGGCCCAAACGGGTCTTATTGAGGATAAAGTTGTACACCAGCAGCACCACGGCCACCACCACGGCGGTCCAGGGCAGGCCCCGGTAGTTGGCCAGCACCCAGGTGACCCCCACCAGGATGGCGGTAAACAGGAGGAGTTTCAGGGTGAAGGCGCCGCCGGAGATGACCTTAAAGCTGTAGCGCTTCATATTGCACCGGGCGCGCACCTGGCTGAAGATGAGCAGCACCGCGCACACCAGGCCGATGGCCAGGGTGAGCAGGTGGGTCCCCGACTGGGTGGTGACGATGCTGGGAATGTTGCCGTTGGACAGGGCACGGAATATCTCGTTGCGCACGATGATGGTGCCGCTGCCGGCCGTGATGAGCATCAGAAGGCCCCGGAAGATAAACTGCCCGGCCAAGGTGGTGACGAAGGCGGGCACCTTGATGACCGACACCAGAAAGCCCTGATACACGCCGATGAGGATGCCCATCACCAGGATCAGGGGGAGCACCAGGTACAGGGGCCAGCCGTTGAAGGTAATCAGGGTGGCGGCCACCGCGCCCAGGAAGCCGGCCACATAGCCCACGGACAGATCAATGTGCTTGATGATGAGGATGCAGGTCATGCCCACCGCCAGCACCGCCACGTAACCGGTCTGATTGATCAGGTCGGTCAGGTTGCGGGGCGACAGGAACAGGCCGTCGGTCAACAGTCCGAACACCACGAAGATCACCGCCAGCACGATGTACATGGCGTAATCCCGGATGTTGGCCTTTAGGAGTTCGCCCATGGAGATGGTCTGCTTTTCGCCAGATACTGTCCTCGTGTTCATGCCGTAACCTCCCGTGTTTTGGTCGCCAGGGCCATCACGTTTTGCTCCGTGGCCTGGGACGCGGGCAATTCGCCGGTCATGCTGCCCTCGCTCATGACGTACAGCCGGTCGCTCATGCCCAGAATCTCCAGCAGCTCGGAGGAGATCATGATGATGGACATGCCCTTTTCCACCATCCGGTTCATCAAAGTGTATATCTCGTACTTGGCGCCCACGTCGATGCCCCGGGTAGGCTCGTCCAGGATGAGAATCTCCGGGTCGGCGAACATCCACTTGGCCAGGGAGGTCTTTTGCTGGTTGCCGCCGGACAAATTGCTCACCAATTGCTGAATGGAGGGGGCCTTGATGTTGATGGCCTCCTTGTACTGGTTGGCTACCCGTATTTCCTCGTTGCCGTCCACCACCACGCCCCGGGTGAGCTTGTCCAGGGCGGCGATGGTGGTATTGAAGCGGATATCCTGGATGAGGATCAGGCCGTTGCGCTTGCGGTCCTCGGTGACGTAGGCCAATCCCGCGTCGATGCAGGCCCGGGGGCTTTTCAGCTCCACCCGCTTGCCCTTGACCCACAGTTCGCCCGACACCACCTTATAGCCCGGCGTATTGCCGAACAGGCTCAGGGCCAGCTCGGTGCGCCCCGCACCCATGAGCCCGGCCAGGCCCACGATTTCACCCCGACGCACCTTCAGGTTCACGTCGTGGAGGATCTCCCGGCCGGTGGACGGTTCCACGACGGTCCAGTTGCGTATCTCCAGGCAGACCTCCCCCGCCGGCTGTTTGGCCCGCTTGGGGTAGATGTCCTCGATCTCCCGCCCCACCATGTACTTGATGATCTGGGGCTCGGTGACCTGGCCGTTCCGGGCGTCCATGGAGCAAACGGTCATGCCGTCCCGCAGCACGGTGATGGTATCGGCGATGGCTACAATCTCCTTGAGCTTGTGGGAGATCATGATGCAGGTGACGCCCTGCTCCTTGAGCTCCCGCAGCAGCGACAGCAGGTTCTGGCTGTCGTCCTCGTTGAGGGCGGCGGTAGGTTCATCCAAGATAAGCAGCTTTACATTTTTGGCCAGGGCTTTGGCGATTTCGATCAGCTGCCGCTTGCCTACCCCCAGGTCCTTGATCTTGGCGGCAGGGTTCTCGTTCAGCCGGACCCGGGCCAATACCTCTTTGGCGCTGGCGATGGTCCGGTTCCAGTCGATGGTGCGCCCGTTCATGAGCTCGTGGCCCATGAAGATGTTTTCGTAG
This sequence comes from Candidatus Excrementavichristensenella intestinipullorum, assembly GCA_018711685.1. Taxonomy (GTDB): domain Bacteria; phylum Bacillota; class Clostridia; order Christensenellales; family Aristaeellaceae; genus Excrementavichristensenella; species Excrementavichristensenella intestinipullorum. The sequence goes on from DVHZ01000086.1 coordinate 5,289, forward strand.
ATGGTCAGTTCGGGAAACTGGGCCAGCTCCTGGTAAATGATGGCGATGCCCGCAGCCTCGCTCTGGGCGATATTGTGGAACCTGGCCACCTGTCCCTGATAGAGGATTTCGCCCTCATAACTGCCGTAGGGATGCACCCCCGAAAGCACTTTCATCAGGGTGGACTTGCCTGCGCCGTTCTCTCCTACCAGGCAATGGATTTCGCCCCTGCGCACCGAGAAATTCACGTCGCTCAGCGCCGTCACGCCGGGAAAGCGCTTCGTGATTCCCCGCATTTGCAACAATATATCCCCCATACCGCCCCTCCTTTCCGGAAAGGCCGGCCCCCTGGCGGGGGCCGGTCCTCCGATGCGCAATGACGCTTATTCGATGCCGGTGAACTGGGAAGCGGAGTAGTAGCCCGAATCGATGAGGGCTTCCTTCACGTTGTCCTGGGTCACCACCACCACGGGGGTCTGCTTGGAGGGCACGTCAATGAGGCCGTTGTTATTAGGTGGCGTCGGTGACGATCTCCTTGCCTTCCAGCACGGCGATGGCCATATCCATGGCGTCCTGGGCCAACGTCCGGGTATCCTTGAACACGGTCATGGACTGCAGTCCGTCGATGACGTACTGCACGGAGGCGATCTCGGCGTCCTGGCCGGTGACGTAGTAGCCGTTTACGTCGGCGTCGGCGGCGAACACGTCGGCGATGGAGCGGGCGGTGCCGTCGTTGGGCGCCAGGATGTAGCACAGGCCCTTCTCATCGGCGGTGGCGGCGGTCAGGTGGCTCTCGGCCTTGGACTTGGCCACGTTGAAATCCCAGTCGGTGGTTACCTGGCCGATGATGGCGGCCTGCTCGTCCCGGGTCAGGGTGGGCTTGTCCTGCACGGCGACGGCTTCCGAGGAATTGCGGATAACGAAGGTGCCGTCGGCGATCTTGGGCTAGAGGATGTTCCAGGCGCCCTCGAAGAACAGGAAGGCGTTGTTGTCGGTCTGCGCGCCGGCGTACAGGTACAGGGAGTTGCCCTGGCCCTGGGCGTTGTCCACCAGGTACTGGCCCATGGCCTCGCCTACGGCCACGGAGTCGAAGGTCACGTAGTAGTCCACGGCCTCCGTGTCGGTGATCAACCGGTCATAGGAGATTACGGTAATGCCTTCGGCCTTGGCGTTCTCCACAGCGATGCCCGCCGCCGCCGCGTCCTGAGCGCAGATAATGAGCACTTTCATGCCCTGGGCAATCAAGGTTTCGACATTGGTCAGCTCGGTGGCGGAAGAACCCTGGCTGAACAGCACTTCCACGGTATAATCGGTATCGGCGATCACCGATTCAAACCGGGCTTGATCCTGGAGCCACCGGGGCTCGTCCTTGGTGGGCAGCACGATGCCCACGTCTGAGGCGTACGCCGCCGCGCACAAGGTAAAGCACAACACCAGGGTTAGCAAGAGAGTCGTCATTCTTTTCATGACCTGTTCCACCTTTCCTTTTGTCTTTTCCCGGCGGATGCCCCGCACCTGCACCGGGTTGTGGGCTTAAGCTGGGCAGCGTCATCCTACGGCCAGCTTTCATCTTGTATTATATGAACTTTTATGTGTATAATCTTTAAATTGTGTCATCTGTTTTGTCGATATCGTCAGGTTTTATGTCATTTCCCATTTGCAATTCTTGATTCTCCTCCACCGTGCTGGTATAATGAGTCCCGGCACGGGCCCTATAATTTAGAAGAAAACGCGAGGTGGGCGTCTATGCGGTCATTGCGCAAACCTAAACTCCTGCGCTCACTGCGATCAAAAATGCTGCTCTGGGCCTTCGTGTTCGTGATACCCATACTGGCCATTCTCTACGGCACCATCTGGAACGCGGCTGGCGCCTTCGAGGTGCAAACCTTGGAGAGCATCCGCCAACTGCTCACCCCCTTCGCCGCCGACATTGATGCCACCCTAGCTTCCGCCAAACTATACGTGGCCAACCTGAAAGTGGATTTATCCCCCTTAGATGCACCAGCCCAAGGCTCCTTGTCCAGCCTTCAGGCGCTTGAGCGTATGGCCGACGGCATCTCTGAAGACCTGGCTCTCTACCCCTAAATCGACGCAGTGTTTATGCTGCGAGGCGGCGAAGTGTACTTCGTGCAAAACTACGGCCGTTCTTATGCACAAAGCCGGCGGGCTGCGCTGGCGCTAAAGCAAAGCCTGGATCTTCTAGGCACGGATACTCCATACTTTCAACAGGGCTACCTGCACTTTGAAACCCAGGATGGCTTTTATCTCTACGTAGCCATGAACACCCAGGACGGGGCTGTGGGCTGTTGGTTCAGCGTGAATTCCTTATTTCAGGACATCCTGAACGCCAAACAGCAGGGGCTTGCTTACGTGATGCTCCGTGACCGGCAGGGACGGCTGCTCCACGCCCAGTTCGATACCCTTTCCTCCCGGCTGCTGGCTCAGCAGCTTAAGCCCTACCTGGTCACCCGCGCATTTCTCGCCTCCGCGCCCTTTGAGGTCGTGGTGTTGTGGGAACAGAACACAGTGTTGGCTCCGGTCCAGCAGATGCACCGGGGTATGCTGATCACAGCGAGCGTGGCCTGCTTCCTGTTCGCGTTGTACGTGCTGTTTTTACGGGTTTCTCTGGTCAAGCCTCTCAGCCGGTTGGTGGGGGCTATAGACGGCATCAGCGGCGGCAACCTGGCCCCCATTCCCATGCGCGCCAGCGACGGCCTGGAGATCGACAACGTATACCGCGCCCTCAACGCCATGATCGACCAAATCGACACCCTGAAGATTCAAATGTACGAGGAGAAACTGGTAAAGCAAAAGACCCAGATGCAGCTGTTCCAGCTGCAAATCCGCCCCCACTTCCTGCTCAACGCCCTGAACACCATCGTCAGCTTCGCCCGCATCCGGGATTACGACATGGTGCAGAAGATGACCATGTACCTGGCCACCCACTGCCGCTACATCCTCTACAACCCCTGGTACGTCACGTTAGAGGAGGAGCTGGTGTACACCCAGAACTTTATCGACATGCAAAGCGCCCAGCACGACGAGCGCTACCGCTATGCCGTTCAGGTGGAGGACGCCCTGTTGGACAGCGAAATCCCCATCCTGGGCATTCAAATTTTCGTAGAAAACTCGCTGAAGCACGCTCACAACCTGGATCGTCCCCTCTTCATCCATGTGGACATCCGCCAGCAACAGATTGGGGAAGCGCCCTACCTGCACATCCGGATCGACGACAACGGCGACGGCTTCAGCGAGCAAACCCTGGCTACCTTTAACAATCCCGCCATCGTGCAGCCTGATGGCGAGGATCACGGTATTGGTATCGCCAACATCCGTCGCCGCCTTAAAATTCTCTACGATGACCAAGCTTGGCTGCTCTTTTCCAACCGCCCGGAAGGCGGTGCCCGAGTGGAAATGTTTTTGCCCATGAACTGGAGAGGAGGCGTGGAAAAATGACCCCCCGCACCCGCCCTTGGAGTCCCCACACCCGTCATCTGCCCTTGGCCTTCGCCAGCCTGCTGGCGCTGGCCGCATTGCTGGCGCCGGTCCGGGACGCCCGCGCCCACAGCGGCGAACCCATCTACGCTCGGCTCACCGTGCCCTTTTTTTGCTCCTCCCAAATCCCTTCGGATATAGACATGATCGAAGAACAGCTCAACCGCATCACTCAGGAGAAGATCGGCGCTCAGGTCCGCCTTGTTCCCCTATTGGCGCTGGCGGGCAGCCAACCGGATGCCCGCCGGGAAGCCGAACTGAACTTGCTGGAAAAAGAGGGCGTCAGCTTCGATCTATTCTGCGACGAGCTGCGCGGGTACGAAGAACAGGCCATCCCCTTGGACGGCCTGCTGGAAATATACGGTCAGGGCATTCTCTCGGCGGTAGGCCCGAGGCTGCTGGATGACCTGCGGGGTACGGGAACCATTTATACACTGCCCTCCGTCAGCGATTACGTCACCAGCGAGGGCATCAGCATGCGCAAGGACATCGTGGATAAATACCAAATCGACCTTTCTCAAATCCGGAGCGCCGCCGACCTGGGCACTCTCTTCGCGACGGTGCGCCAGTACGAGCCCCAATTGGGCCTGGTCTGCGGCTATTATTCCCGGGGCGCCGTGCTGGGTTTTGAAATCAACGCCCAACGGGCTTGAGATAGCGTATTCGCCCTAGACGGGGATGGGCGCCTGGTGAACTACTTTGCCACCCAACAGTTTCAGTCCATGGTGGAGCTGGTGCGCTCCTGGTACCTGGACGGATACGTGCATACGGGCATGTCCCTGCAAAACACCGAAGCCTCTGCCCTGGTTCAGGCGGGAGAACTGTTCTCCTACATTACCGCTTACAAGCCAGGCATTGAACAGGAGGTATCCGTCAACTGCGGCATGGAGATGATCACCATCCCCCTCATGGAACCGGTGGTTTCCAACCGCTCCAGCACCATGCGTTACTGGGGGATTACCCAGAGCTGCAAAAATCCGGGCAAGGCCATGCAATTTTTGAACCTGCTCTACAGCGACAGCGAGGTAGTCAACCTGCTCTCCTACGGTGTAGAGGGCGTCCACTACGTCCGGTACGATTCGGGCGTCATCGGCTATCCCCAGGGCGTAACCGCTCAGACGGTGGGCTACGTCAACACCATGCCCTGGCTGTTGCCCAATCAGCTGATCAGCCTGGTATGGGAGACCTACGACGCCGACCTGTGGCTGCAGCTGGACCAATACAACCGCAGTGCCCAGCGCACAGAGCTAACCGGTTTCTTTTTCGACAGCTCGGCGGTAGCGGAACAAAACCAGGCGCTCAATCAAATCGTGAATGAATACTATTACGGCCTGACCAGCGGACAACTGGATCCGGCGATATACCTGCCCCTGATGCTGGAGCGGATGCAAGGCGCCGGCCTGGACGCAGTGCTCGCGGAAGCCCAGCGTCAATATGATGAATGGCTGGCGGCCAGAGAGGGAATTTCATGAATATTCTCATCGTAGATGACGAGCTCCCCGCAGTACAGGGGATTTTGCGGATTATGGACTGGAGGCAATTGCGTATCGACAACGCCTATGTGGCCTATTCCCTGCGGGAAGCCATGGAGCAATTCGCCCAGCATCCCATTGAGCTGCTGCTCACCGATATCGAAATGCAGGGGGAACCGGCTTTGACCTGATCCGCTGGTGCAACGCCCGGAATATGCGCTACGTCAGCATCATCCTCAGCGGCTTCCCCAACTTTCATTACGCTCAGCGAGCCATTACTTTGGGCGTGTTCGAGTACCTGCTCAAGCCGGTGAACAACGCCATGCTGGAGGACACATTGCGCCGGGCTATCGCCCACCTCAAACAAAATGGCGACATCCCCACCGAGCCGCCCTCCAGCGCCGCCCAGTCCCTCATCGAGCAGGTGCAGTTCTACATTTTCGACCATATCTCCCAGGAGATCACTCGGGACGACATCGCGGCCTACGTCAACTTCAGCCCCCAATACCTCTCCACGGTCTTTAAGCGGGAGACCAACTGCACCCTCAGCGATTACATCCGCAACGAGCGCATCGCCTTCGCCAAGCGGCTGCTCAAGCAAACCAACCTGCCCATCAGCATGATCTCAGAAAATGTCGGCTATGATTCTCTCTCCTATTTTTCCACCGTTTTCCGCCAACTGGTGGGCTGCACTCCCCGCGAATACCGCAAAAGCGTCACTTCCTGACCTCCAGAGACAGCGCTCCCCCGCCCTTTGCCCTCTAATCCCTCCCCTTGCCCTCCTCCGCTTCCTCCCGCCGGCATCAGACCCCCCTTCAAATTTCCGCCTTTCCGGCGCCAGTGCCCTTAAGCGGTGCGGCGGCAGTAGCCCCGCACCGCTTAAGGCCGTGCAGGAATACGCCGCCCGCCGGAAACCCCCAGATTACACCGCCGGCCCGGCGCCGGAGGCATGCCGGAACGCCTTGCCTCCATAAAAAACCGGCGCCGGAAATGTCCGGCGCCGGAAAAATCGGGACGTTATGCGTTGGGGGTGTAAATGACCTCGTGGGTCTCGGTGTCGTGGGTGAACTGCTGCATCCACGACCAGATCAGGTTGGCGTAGTACGGATAATGGACGTGGGTTGTCTGCTCGGTATGCATCAGGGCCATCATGGGAATGCCGTCCTCGTCGGACATGTAGCTGGTCCAGATCGCGAAGGGCAGGGGCGCGCCGTGGCGCTGCAGGTTTTCGGTGTCAAATCCCCAGTAAGGATAGGTGGAGAAGTCCAGGGCGGACATGTCGGGCGCCTCGATCTCGTTCAGATCCATGATCAGCTGGAGATAGTTGTGCCAGATATATTCATAGTTGTTGTTGGTGGACTCGGTCTCCAGGCCCTGGCCCACGACGCAGATGGGCAGATCCAGGTCGTACTCGTACGTATCCAGCTTGTCCGTCAGATCGGCGTAGCTGGGTCCGCTCACGCAGCTCTGGGGCGCGACGGCCGCCAGGCGCTCCGGATAGGCGTTGGACAGGGCCAGCGTGCTGCGGGCGCCGCCGGAGAAGCCCGCCGCGTAGATGCGGGAGGTATCCACGGGGTACTTATCGATCATGTAGTCGATCAGGGCGTTGAATTCCTCTCCCGTGGAGCTGGAGCCGTTGGGGGCGACCATGATGATGTTGTTGTCGATGGCCAGCTGGGCCCAGCCCACGGACTCCGCCTCATAGATCGGATGGTCCCCGCCGCCGTGGAAGCACAGGAGCAGGGCGAAGGTTTCGCCGCTGCCGCTCTCCATGGCCTCCTGAACCGCGGCCGGAACGAACTCGTACCAGTAGGGATAGCTGCGGTCGCCAACCTGGCCGATATCGGTCCAGATATCCTGCTCGGTGGCGTCCACGCGAATCACTTCCATGCCCGCGGCTTCGTAGTTGGGCCGCTTGACCAGGTAGAAGGTTTCGTCGTTATAGTTGTCCTTGGTGTACTGCCAGAAGTTGGCGGTCAGGCAGATGCGGGCCGTGTAGCGGAACAGGCTGTTCCAGCAGTCCGCGATCAGGCCGGCGTCCAGCGCGGTGGCCTCCGCCTTGCTGACGATCACCTGCTTGACGCCGTCGTAGGTGTAGGTATAGGTGGTCTTCTCATCCGTCTCCTCGCAGGTCCAGAAGCCGCGGTAATACTCTATCGTCTCGTCCACGCGGCCGGAAGTGGGGCGCACCTCGTTGACGTCGTCGATGAAGGTTTCATCGTTGGCCCGCAGGTAGTATTCCACGGCCTCGTCGCTGCCGGAAACGATGTAGGCAGGCAGCGGCAGATTGGGCACGTTGTAGCCGATTTCGCCGCCAAAGGTCATGACGGCCGCCAGGCGCTTGGCGTTGTGGGAGAGATAGTTGTTGATGAAGGTGGCGCCGGAGCCCTCGCCAATGGCGTATTGCAGGCTGTGATAGGTGATCTGCTCCACGCCGTCCACGTAAGAGATGTAGTTCATAATGGCTTCGTAGACGTCGATGTCCCCTTCGCCCCAAATATCGCCCACCGGATTGACCATGATGATCACGACCTGCTCGTCCTCGGCGATGGTCTCAAGACCGGCGTCCGTCAGGGCAGCCCAAGCGGCCTCGGCATCGGCATAGGGCTCGTTGCCATACACATAGACAACCGGGGTCATCATCGGAAAGGGAACCTCCATGTTGGAAGGGATGTACAGGTAAAAGCAGCTTCCCGCAATGTCCGCCACATCGGTAATCTGCTCAAAGCGGGCGCCTTCCACCGTGCTGACCTGCGCCAGCGCGGCGATCGGGGACAGAATCGTTAAAACCATTGCCAGAGCGACGAGCAGCGACAACTTTTTCATGCAACCCATCCTTTCGTATTTTCGCATGTGCCGGAACCCAGGGACAGCCTTCCCCGCCCTTTTCCGCTTCACCTCCCTCGTTTCCTTCCATAGGCGGGCGCGGTCCTCCCACGGGTCACCGCGTTTCCCATCTTTAGTATATAAATATATTCGTCGAAATACTTCTAAGATTGTAATCGATTTTGTTCATGTTGTCTCTCTTTGCCTTCGTGCTCTTTCCACGCCGGACAGCGCCCCGGCCTTCGTCGCCCGGCTCATCGCCCGGGAGCACTTGAGCCCCCTGGAATTCGCCGGCATGACGGTGGAACTCACCACCTCCCGGGACGTCATGGCGGAGCTCACCCGGCACCGGCTGTCCAGCTTCTGCGTGGAAAGCCAGCGCTTCGTGGACGCCGGAGGCGATATCCAGTTTATCCGCCCGGAAAACATCCGCCCGGGCACAGAAGCCTTTGAAATCTGGCGGGAGCATATGCTGGCCTGTGAACGGGCCTATGCCCGGCTGCGAGTCCTGGGCATGCCGCCCCAGGACGCCCGCAAGGTGCTGCCTAACTCCACGGCCACGCGCATCGTCATGAAGGCCAACCTGCGCGAATGGCGGCACATTTTCGCCTTGCGCACCGCACCTGGAGTGTACCCCGAAATGCGGGCCCTCATGGGGGCGCTGCTTAAGCAGGCCAAGGCGCACATTCCCGTGGTGTTCGACGATCTGGTCTCTCCCGATTGACCGGCATCACCCAGCCAAAAAGGAGGCTTCATCCATGCAGCATTTTCTCAATGGGCTCTTGACCATTACCGCCGCGATGTGGGGGTCCACGGGGCCCATGTGCGTCATCCTGCTGTACGTCATCCTGCTGGACAGGGCCAATGAAGAGCCCTGCTTGCCCCCCTCCGGCCGCCGGTTCTTCAAGGGCTGGTGCCTGGCGTGCATACTGTCCACCGGCGCCTCCATCGCCGCCTTACTCCTTTTCAACCAACCGTAAAAGGGTCTCCAGGAGGTTTTCATGAAGCAATCCACCATTTCCGCCATGGAAGATATTTTCCGCAAAAAGAACCACGATTACAACAACTCCGCCCACCGCAGCTTCTGCCGGTTCGGCCCGGTCTCCCTCATCGTGCGCATTGGGGATAAGCTGGAGCGGCTGGAAGGGCTGGCAAGGTCCCAGGGCTCGCCCCAGGTCGCCGAATCCACAGCCGATACGGCGCTGGACGCGGCCAACTACCTGGTCATGCTGGCGGCAGAGCTGCTGTGGGGCCAAGGGCTGGAGCGGGAAGTGCTGCTGTCCGACCAGGAGGACAGGGGCAATATTCCAGTCACCCTGTCCCTCTTCCCCATGCTGGCCTCCCTGTCTCCGGACAAAAGCGCCCCCGCCCCGGCGGCACAGCTACAGGGCATCTACAACGCCATCAACGAACGGGATACCGATAAAGCCATTTCCCTGTCCATGACCCTGGCGGGGCACATGGCCTACTGGTACGAATCCCTGAAGGACGAGGAGGAAGAGCCCCATGCCTAAAATCAATCCGGAATGGCGCAGGCGCATCGAGCAGCGGTACCAGCGCGGCTATTACGATCTGGAAGACGCAGAACAGGAGGATGACGGTCATGGCAGTACAGTTCGCCCCGAAAAAGAAGCGCAGGCGCCGGTAGAAGAGCGCACCCAAGTATCCGCCCATTGAGGGCGACTTCGACCTGTAGGCGGCGGACCTGAGCCTGCGGCGGCCGGGATTCGCCCAGCTGCACTACTGCGCCCAAGAGCGCAGGGTGCGCCTGGTGCGCAAGCAAATCCTGGATAACCGCTCAAAGGGCGCTTCGGAAAAGAGCGCTCCCCGCTGCCTGAAGGAGATCGGCGACCTGGTGGCGGACTGGTCCGCCTCAAGGTCCATCCAGGTGTTTGTCCGGGAATAGGCCATGAGCCAGTACAATATGGACTTTCAAATGCTCCAGCGGGTCAACGGCGTCACGGATTACATCCTGCGCAGCACCCGCAGCGCCGATTGGCAGGAATAGGCCGTGTCCACCATCCGCAAGCTGGTGGCCGGCTACGGCAACGCCAACAAGGCCCATACCGCCCGGGCGCTGTCCCTGTACGTAGGCAGCTAGATCTACCGCACGGACGACGAAAGCGACGCGGTGGCCGCAGGCGTGGGCTGGCTTTTGCACAACGGCTACCTGGACGCCGTCCCCATTCCCCCGGACCTGCCCGACGCGGTGTTCAACCCCAATGCCTGCGAGGACGGCCAGGACGCCCTCCCCGCCCCCCAATCAACGCCAAGAAAGGAAGACGCTATTTCATATTGCTCCCCGGACTTCCCACCCCGCCCTTCGTTTCAAGATCCAGAGGCCGGCTCTTCAGCCGGCCTCCCAGGGCTCGGAAAGGAGGTTTTTATGGTCCATGAATCCTTGACACCTGGCGGGCCCCCAGGCTATAATGGAACTCAGGAGGACGTATTGTAGGACAACCTTGTTCAAGTGTCCCACAAGCTGGACGCGCTCCTGGCGCACCTTGACAAACGCATATTGCCTGCGCATATGCCATTGACGAACGAGGAG
>DVHZ01000087.1 GCA_018711685.1 Candidatus Excrementavichristensenella intestinipullorum
CGCGCCCGGGGGGCTCCGCCCCCCGGGACCCCCCGGGCCGGTCCCCCGGCGCTAGAGCGCCCGCAGTCTTCCCTTGTCCATTTCCCATACCGTATCGCACAGCCGCTGGATATCCAGGGGATTGTGGCTAGCCAGCAGGATGGTCTTGCCCTCCTGGCGCAGTTGGCGCAGCAGGCGGCGCATGGCCTTGACCCCTTCGTTGTCCAGGCCGTTCATGGGCTCGTCCAGCAGCAGCAGCCGGGGGTTCTCCATGATCGCCTGGGCGATGCCCAGCCGCTGGCGCATGCCCAAGCTGTACTTGCTCACCCACTTGGGACTGCGGCTGTCCAGCCCCACCCGCTCCATGGCCTGGCGGATTTCCGCCGGGCCGATGCGGCGGCGAATGTCCGCCAGAAATTTCAGGTTGCGATACCCGGAATAGTTGGGCAAAAAGCCCGGCGTCTCGATAATGGCACCCATGGAGGACGGCATCTCCACGTCCCGGCCTACCCGCTTGCCGTTCACCCGGATGACGCCCTGATCCACCGGGGTGAGCCCGGCGATGCACTTGAGCAGCACCGTCTTGCCCGAGCCGTTGCGCCCGACCAAGCCGTGGATACCGCCCTCCTCGAAATCGGCGCTTACGTCCCGGAGGATTTCCTCCCGGCCAAATCCCTTACTCACGTGGCGAAGGGTAATCACAGCGACAGCTCCTTTCTGCGGGCGGCGCCCACGCATACCCAGGCCAGAATCCCAACCAGCACGGCCAGGACCACTGCGGCGTACCATGCCGGAGGCCGCCCCATCTCGTCGCCGTAGTCCAGGGCGGTTAGCCGGCACAGGGTCACCGGGGAAAAATAGTACACGTTCTCCATGAAGTATTCTTCCATCACCGCATCCCACAGCAGCAGCCCGGTGCAGGGCAGAAAGCCCAGCCGGCTGCGGGTGAGGCAGTTGAAGGCGAACAGGATGAGCCCCAGCGCCGTATAGGCCAGCAGGTGCAGCCCCCCGGTCAGGGCCAAGCCGCCCCAGGGGCTATAGGCCTCCATCAGCCAGGGATCGTAGTCCAGCATGGTATTGTAATATTCGTAGGCGCCGTAATGCACCAGTTCATCCAATCCGCCGGACCAGCCCTCGCTCCAATCGGTCCACGGCGCCTGAAGCGCCAGCAGGCAGGCCAGGAAGAACAGCAGATAGGCCAGCGCTGCAGCGCCCACATACAGTGTCTGGCCCAGCCCCCAGCTGCCCCGGCCGGTACGGGTGATGATGTAGCGCTGGGTTTCGTCCAAAAAGGGCGCGTCGAACAGCAGCATCACCAGGCCCAATCCCAGCATCAGGGTCACCTGGGTGTCGCACAGCATGTACAGGGCCATGCCCGGAAAGCTCAGGGTCAGCCCCTCCTCCGCCAGCATCTGCCGAACCGGGGAAAACTGGTTTTCCGCGAACAAAAACGTGAGGATCAGCACCGCCCATGCCCGGGGGGTGCTGGCCAGCCGCCTCAGATCGTGGCGGCAGCAGGCCCAGCTCCGCCTAACGTTCATAACTCAGCCGCCTCCTTCCCCGCCGCCGGAACACCAGCGCCAGCACAAAGCCCAGCCCGCCATACAGCGCCAGGGCGCTGAGCAGCAATGGGACCGGAGCCAGCGCGGCGGAGCCGTCTTCCAGCATGGCCAGGTCCAGCCAGGCGGGCAGGCGCAGCAGCTCCGCCGCCTCCAGGGCCAGCCGCCACAGCGCCAGGGGGCACACCAGGGCCAGGGGCAGGCTGGGATAAAAGGCGGAAAAGCACAGCGCACACAGCGCCCAGAAGCTGCCCGACAAAAAGGACAACGCCAGCCGGGCGGCGTAGTATTTGAGGTACGCGCCCAGCCCGCCCCCCGCCAGCAGGGAGTGCAGATAGGTCAGCTCCAGCATTTCCGGCTGGGCAAAATCGCCGGGAAAGCGCAGATAGCTTACCAGCAAAAAGGCCAGCATGGCCAGCGCGCTGGCCAGCCCGCCGGACAGCGCTGCGGCCAGGGCCTTGGATGTCAAATAGCGGCTCTTGCCCGCCCGCAGCGCCGCCGCCCCGGCATACCCGGCCTGGATATCGTAACAAAAGCCGCCGCCGAAGGGCAGCGCGGCCACCAAGGGCATCACCTGGGCCACGTAGCCCATGGTCAGGCTCATTTCAAAGAGGATGAACGGGTCCCCGGTCTGGTCTCCCAGCAGATAGGATACGGCGTGCAGGTACAGCCCCAGCCCCGCCGCCACGGCCACCCACAGCATCCCGCCAAACGCCCTGCGCCTGTCCAGGGAAAGCACGGCCCTCGCCCCCTTCCGCTCCTGTAAACCCTGCCATTATGCCATAGGAAAGCCCACCGGGTAAGGGGGTTTTTGTAAAGAAAGCGGGGCGAAACCGGAAGGCGGACGCCCCTTGCCCCGCGCCCCGCGCCTGCCCGTCCTGCCGTCCCAAACCGCCTTCCGGCCTGGGCGGCGTTCCGATCTATTTTCATCCTACCGTTCCGGTATCCGCCAGGCAGGGATTCTCGCCCGCGCCTCTCCCGATGCAGGCGAGAGCGCGAAAAAACGCCGCCTCCCAGAGGGAAGCGGCGCTGTATGGAGCGGTAGACGAGACTCGGACTCGCGACCTCCACCTTGGCAAGGTGGCGCTCTACCAACTGAGCTACTACCGCAGGAAAAGGGCCTGGAGCGGGTGATGGGAATCGAACCCACGTATCCAGCTTGGAAGGCTGGCGCTCTGCCATTGAGTTACACCCGCAAAACCGTTGGAGCGGTAGACGAGACTCGGACTCGCGACCTCCACCTTGGCAAGGTGGCGCTCTACCAACTGAGCTACTACCGCACGCGCAGGGGAAAGAATGGTGCGGGCGAAGAGACTTGAACTCATACGCCACTGAGGCACCAGATCCTAAATCTGGCGCGTCTGCCATTCCGCCACGCCCGCATCAGACACCTGACGAGATGTCATTATACCCCATTTCCCCCCATTTGTCAACTGCCGCCGGGCCTTTTTCCCAGGTTTTTTACGGCGTACGGCACGGGAGCCCCCCGGCAAAACGCCCTTGACAAGTAATACAACGCATTTTATAATATTGATATAGCACATTATGGAGGCGAGGGGCTATGAAAATTGGGCGCAGCGCGGCGGCGGGTTCTCTGGAATCCAGCGACGCCATGGTGACCATATCCCCCGGCGAGGGGATGACGGTGGAGATCGAGTCGGTGGTGATGAAGCAGTTCGGCCCGGCCATCGAGGCGGCGGTGCGCCAGGAGCTGGCCCGGCAGGGCGTGGAGGACGCCCTGGTGCGGGTGCAGGACAAGGGCGCTTTGGAGTGTACCATCCGGGCCCGGGTAGAAACCGCCATTTTGCGGGCGGGGGAGGTGAAAGCATGATTCGCTCCATGCTGTTTATCCCCGGCAACAGCCCGGCCATGCTGCAAAACGCGGACATCCACCGGGCGGACGCCATCATATTGGACCTGGAGGACGCGGTTTCCCCGGATCAGAAGGACGCGGCCCGCATTCTGGTGCGCAACGCCGTAAGGACGCTGGGCTTTTCCGGCTGCCGCCTGATCATCCGGGTGAATCCCATCGATACCCCCTACTGCGCCCTGGACGTGAGCAGCGTGGTACCCCTGAAGCCAGACATGATTATGCCCACCAAGGTAAGCGGCCCTCAGACGGTAAAGGACATGAGCCATCTGGTGGCCCAGGCGGAGGCGGCCTGCGGCCTGGCGGAGGGCACGGTGGGGCTGATTCCCCTGCTGGAAACCTGCGAGGGCATCGAAAACGCCTACGCCATCGCCAAGGCGGACCCGCGGGTGCGGGCGCTGTTTCTGGGCGCGGAAGACCTGACCAGCGACATGCGGGCCAAGCGCACCAAGGCTGGGGGCGAGATCGGCTATAGCCGGGGCCGCATCGTGATGGCGGCCCGGGCGGCAGGGGTGGAGGTATACGACACCCCCTTTACGGACGTAAACGATGAAGAGGGCATCCTGCAGGACGTGGCGTTGGCCAAGTCCCTGGGCTTTACCGGCAAGGCGGCCATATCGCCCCGGCACGTGGAGGCCATCAACCGGGCGTTCAGCCCCACCCCGGAGGAAATCGCCTACGCCCAGGAGGTGCTGGAGATCATCGAGGAAGCCCGGCGTATGGGCAAAGGCGCCATCGCCCTGCGGGGCAAGATGATCGACAAGCCCATCGTGGACAGGGCCAAATACGTGCTGGAAATGGCGCGGATGTTGGGAGGGAAACCGGAATGAGCAAATTGTGCGACAGCCTGCGCCAGGCCATGGAGCGGGCGGGCCTGAAAGACGGCATGACGCTGTCCTTTCATCATCACCTGCGCAATGGGGACCACGTGCTCAATATGGTGCTGGAGGAAGCCGCCCGCATGGGCGTGAAAGACCTGACGGTGCAGGCATCTTCCCTGTTCGACGTACATGCGCCCCTCATCGGCCACATCCAGCGGGGCGTGGTCACCGGTATCGAAACCGACTACATGGGCGGCGTGCTGGGCAAGGCGGTCAGCCAGGGCCTGCTGGACCGGCCCGTGGTGTTTCGCAGCCACGGCGGCCGCCCCGCCGCCATCGAGAGCGGGCGCGTCCATATCGACATCGCCTTTATCGCCGCCCCCACCGCCGATTGCCAGGGCAACCTGAACGGGGTGTACGGCCCCGCCGCCTGCGGTTCCCTGGGCTACGCCTTTTCCGACGCCCGGTGCGCCGGCAAGGTGGTGGCCGTCACCGACAACCTGGTGCCCTATCCGGCCAGCCCCGCCTCCATCGACGAAACCCTGGTGGACTATGTGGTGCGGGTGGACTGCATCGGCGATCCCCAGGGCATCGTGTCGGGCACTACCCGCATCACCCGGGACCCGGTGGGCCTGCGCATCGCCCAGTACGCCGCCCAGGTCATTGAGCATTCCGGGCTGCTCAAGGACGGCTTTTCCTTCCAGACCGGCGCGGGGGGCGCTTCCCTGGCGGTGACCCAGTACCTGCGCCCCATCATGAAGCAGATGGGGATCAAGGGCGGGTTCGGCCTGGGGGGCATCACCGGCTACCTGGTGGACATGCTGGAGGAAGGCTACTTTGAACAGCTACTGGACGTGCAGTGCTTCGACCTGCGGGCGGTGCAGTCCATCCGGGACAACCCCCGGCACCAGGAGATATCCGCTATGCGCTATGCCAGCCCCACCGCCAAGAGCGCCGCGGTGGACAACCTGGACGTGGTCATCCTGGGCGCCACCCAGATCGACGATCACTTCAACGTCAACGTACACACCGATTCCAGCGGCCAGATCATGGGCGGCGCGGGAGGACACAGCGATACCGCCGCCGGGGCCAAGCTCACCATGATCGTGGCGCCCCTGTTCCGGGCCCGGCTGCCCATCGTGGTGGACCAGGTGCTGGCCGTGTCCACCCCGGGGGACACGGTGGACGTGCTGGTCACCCAGCGGGGCATCGCGGTGAACCCGGCCAAGCCCCAGCTGAAGGCCCAACTGGAGCAGGCCGGGCTGCCGGTATACCCCATCCAGGAGCTTCGGGAAATGGCCCAGCGCCTCACCGGCGTGCCTCAGCCCGTACCCCGGGGCGACCGGGTGGTGGGCCTGGTAGAATACCGGGACGGCCGGATCATCGACGAGATCTATCAAATCCCCTAACGGAACGCTTTTATAAAGGGGGCCGCCTTGAAAGCTGGCGGTCGGGGAACGAAAAGAACCCCAGAAGAGCCATGACCATGACCGGGGCCCAATCGCCCCAAAAGGAAAGGTCCGGCGAAACTCCCCCGCCGGACCTTAGGCCGCTGACAAAGTCACGTCAGCGGCCTAAAATATTTTCATGAGGTAAAAGCTAAAAGGAAAAGAGAGAACGGCGTCGCATATATGCACAAAAGGGATCAGGCGAAGAGAGATGCTGCGGTACCGTTTCCGATGCTGCCGGTGGGATGCCCGCATGGGACCAAATCGCAGGCACGACCGGAAGGGGAGATCGACCACAACATCGCGTATAATGGTTTTGTGGGCTGGAGCTGACGGAGAAGGCGCCGGAGGCCACGGCGGTCAGCCGGAACCGGCGCCGGCGGTTCCGGGGCAACCATATCGCGGAGCAGATCTTCAACCGGATACTGCGGCAATGCGTAGAAAAAGGGCTGGTAGGGGGCGCGATCCCGTATACGGATTCGGCGCACAATAAGACCAAGGCCAGCAAACACAAGAAGAAGCCGGTAAAGGTTGCGGCGGCGTCCGAGGCGTATATAGCGGAACTAGACGCGCGGATAGACCAGGCGCGAGAGGCGCCAGGGAAGAAGCCCCCAAGCGAGACGGCGAGCCCCAGGGCGGAGGGAACATGACGCGAATGCAGTGCGCCACAGACCCGAAGAGCAGCCGGCAGAGCCGGGAAGGGAAAGCGAACGGATTATAATTACGGCGAACACCGCACGGTGGACAGTAAGGGCAACGTCGCCGTGAACGTGCATGTTGACCGGCCAACGTCAACGACGTGAGCCCAATGCCCGAGATACCCGCGAAAATCGAAGGAAGGCTGGGGTTGCTGCCCCGGACCCCGCCAGGGGCTCCTGGCCCCTGGGCTCTCGCCAAGAGGCCGCCCCCTTGAAACCGCTATCCCCGCCGGCACGGTGGTGGGGCAGCGTCCTGGAACGGCGCGGCGCCATGAGGCGGGGACGGGAAGGCGTATTGCCGTCCCGCCCTCGCTCAAATTCTGCGGTCCGCTATCCCTAAACCTGCCAGGCGCTCAGCCGCATTTGGAGAAGCCGCAGCCCCGGCATATGACACAGCCGCCTTCGTGCGTCAGCTTGTCCCCGCACTCCGGGCAGAAGTTCATAGAATGATCCCGCGCCGCCGGCGCCGCAGGCTCCATCTGGGCCGGCATGGGCATCTGCCCTTGCTGAATGAACTTGTTCACCTTCATCAGCACCTTGGCGATGGCATCGGGACAACTGGTGCAGCCCATGCCGCTTTGACGTATGGTGGAGGGACAACGTATCCCCTTCAGCTGATCGTATATCTCCTTGACGGGCATCCCGCTGCGCAGCGCCACCGAACATAGCCGGGCCGTGGCCTCGGACTGACTGGGACAGCCCCCCGCCTTGCCCGTGGAGGTGAATACCTCGCAGATGCCGTTCTCGTCGTAGTTCACCGTGATGTACAGGTTGCCGCACCCGATCTTCACCCGCTCGGTAAAGCCTTGGGTGATCACAGGACGGGGCCGGGGCAGTACCTCCGCCGGCTTGTCCGGAGCCGCTTGGGCCTTCCCGATATTCAATACCTGCCCGGAACGGCTGCCGTCCCGGTAGATGGTCACGCCCTTGCAGCCCTCCTTGTAGGCCAGACGGTATACCTGGGCCACCTCCTCCCGGGTGGCGTCGTGGGAGAAATTCACCGTCTTGGATACCGCGTTGTCCGTATGGCGCTGGAACGCCGCCTGCATGCGCACGTGATACAGCGGGGATACGTCGTGAGCCGATACGAAAACCTGCCGGATGTCCTGGGGGATCTCCTGAATGTGGGCCAGCGTGCCCTCCTGGGCGACCCGCCGCATGAGGGCCTCGCTGTACAGGCCCCGCTCCTTCAGCACCTCCACCAGCACCGGATTGACCTCCACCATCTGGGTATTGTCCATCACGTTGCGGATGTAGGCGTAGGCGAAGATGGGCTCGATGCCCGAGGCGCATCCCGCGATCATGGAGATGGTGCCCGTGGGCGCGATGGTGGTCACCGTGGCGTTGCGCAGCGGGGCTTGGTCCTTGTAGATGCTCTCCTGGAACAGCGGGAACGGCCCCCGCTCCACCGCCAGCTCCTGGCTGGCTTGGTGGCCCTGCTCCTCAATGAACCCCATCAGCTCCTCCGCCAGGGCCACGCCCTGGTCGCTGTCATAGGCAATGCCCAGCCTGTTGAGCAGGTCGGCAAAGCCCATGACCCCCAGGCCGATCTTGCGGGTCTGGCGGGTGACCTGGTCGATGATGGGCAGGGGATAGCAGTTCACCTCGATGACGTCGTCCAGGAACCGCACCGCTTCCCGCACCGTGCGGCCCAGCAGGTCGTAATCCACCGTCCACCGGCCGTTCTCCTTCTTGAGCATCTTCACCAGGTTGATGGAGCCCAGGTTGCAGCTTTCGTAGGGCAGCAGGGGCTGCTCGCCGCAGGGATTGGTGGACTCGATCTGGCCCTGGCTGGGCACCGCGTTGGCGGCGTTCATCCGGTCCAGGAAGATGATGCCCGGTTCGCCGTTGTGCCAGGCGGCATCCACGATCTGGTCGAATAGGGCCCGGGCGTTCTTGCGCCCGGCGCGCTTGCCCGTGCGGGGGTCGATCAGGTCGAAATCCTGGCCCTTCTCCACCGCTTCCATAAACGCCTCGGTAACGCCCACCGACAGGTTGAAGTTGGTGATGTCCGCGTTATCCTGCTTGCAGTGGATAAAACCTTCGATGTCCGGATGGTCCACCCGCAGGATGCCCATATTGGCGCCCCGGCGGGTGCCGCCCTGCTTCACCGCTTCCGTGGCCATATTGAACACCCGCATGAAGCTCACCGGACCCGAAGCCACGCCCCCGGTGGAGCGCACTGTGGCCCCGCTGGGGCGCAGGCGGCTGAAGGAAAAGCCGGTGCCGCCGCCGGATTTGTGGATGAGGGCGGCGTTCTTGATGGCGTCGAATATCTCCTCCATGCTGTCCCCCACGGGCAGCACGAAACAGGCGGACAGCTGGCCCAGGGGCCGGCCCGCGTTCATCAGGGTAGGGGAGTTGGGCAGAAAGCGCAGGCTGGTCATCAGCTGGTAGAAATTCTCGGCCTGTTTTTCCACGTCGGCCTGGGGGTCGAATTTTATCTCGCCCTGGGCCACGGCCAGGGCCACCCGGCGGAAGAGCTGCTCCACGGTTTCTACGCACTCGCCCTTTTCGTTCTTTGCCAAATAACGACGGCGCAGGACCTCCAGGGCGTTTTGTCCGATATCAGATATAGCCACGTTGCCATCCCTCCGAAAAGCGTCAGTTCGGTTATTATATATCCATATCTGGTGTTTTTCAACCCTGAAAATGCCATATATTGTGTTGAATCCATATTTTTGGGGATAGCGCACAAAGGGGTGGGGCAAGGCTAAGGGTGCGCTGGGACGGCGCGAAAGGAGGAGACGATGGGGACAATGACAAGACTGTGCCTATTCGCCGGCGCCCACGGAGGGGCCACCGGGGCCTACCAAGGCTTTATCGCGCTGTACCTTCAGGCGGCGGGGCTAAACGTCCGGCAGGTAGGAATGGTGATGGCGGCAGCACCCTTGGCCTGCATACTGGCTCAGCCTTGCTGGGGGGCGTTAGGGGACAAGGCCCGGCGCAAGGGATGGGTGCTGGCGTTGATGGCGGGGCTATCAGCGGCGCTGCTGTTGGCGCTGCCCCTGGGGCGGGGACTGGGGATGGCGGGCTTACTGGCAATAAACACGTTGTTTGCGGCTTGCTTTACCGCGCTGCAACCCATGGGGGACGCCCAACTGCTGGCGGCGTTGGGCCGGGGAAAGGGGTTTGGCCAGGTCAAGCTATGGGCGGGGTTGGCCTTTGCCCTGGCCTCGCTGGCGGGGGGATACATGGCGCGGCGGGGGCCGGGATGGGCATTGGCGCTGGCGGCGGCGCTGTTGGGTTTGACTGGAGTTGCGGCTTTGGGGTTGCCGGAGCGGCAAAAGGAAAAAGGGACGAAAAAGGGCGGGGGGTGGGCCCGGGTTCTGAAACTGCCGGGCTTTCTGCCTCTGCTGCTGCCTGCGGCCATGGCACAGATGGGGTTGGGTTACTTTTATACCTTTTTCCCGGCCCGGTTCATGGACTTACCTGGGGGCACAACCCAGAGGCTGGGATTATGCTATCTGATTGGGGCAGTGAGCGAAATACCATTGCTGCTGTATTTCGACCGGTTGGTGGAGCGATGGAGCGCGGGGAAGTTGCTGGCGGGAGGCGCGTTTTTACTGGCGGTTCGGATGGCGCTATTGAGTTTGGGTGGACCGCTGGGCTTGGCCATAGCGGGACAGGCGCTATCCGGGGTGGGGGCTTGTGTACTGACCACGGGGCTGGCTCGGGAGATCGGGCGGCTCACGCCGCCGGGTCTAAGGGCGCGGGGGCAAACGTTGGCTTCGGCGATGAGTTACGCTCTGGCCCGGGCCATAGGCAATCTAACCGGGGGGCGCCTTACTGCCGGTCTAGGCCTTGAATGGGGCTTTGGCATAGCCTCTGCTCTCTGTCTGACCGCGGCGCTTTTGTTTGGATGGATTGGCAGGGGGCAACCAATCGGTAGTCCTGGCAAAGCCAGGACCTAGTATGGGCATGGAGGGCTAGCCGCCCTCCATACCTCTGGGCGAGTTACCTTTGGGCTGCCCGCTATGAAAGACGAAGCCCTTCGGCTCTCTCTATAGATAGCCGGTGAACGAAATATTTTCCATAGAAAACCGTTGCTCCGATACCGTGCCAACTGGGATGGCGGTTCCAAGGGGGAGCGGGGACAGCGCTCCCGGCGCCGAGTCAGCCACCTATTCCACCGAATCTCCACGCCGCATTGCATCGCCCACGGCCTGAAACAGCGTGGCGGCGCTTACGCGGTGGGGCGAAGAGCGGGCGATGGGACCAGGACGGGCCCGGCGGCATATGCATGAGTATGAAGCGGCTACGGGAGTGAGGCAAGCATGATTGTTCGGGGCGAGATCTACTCGGCGAATTTAGACCCAGTGGTAGGGTCGGAGCAGGGCGGTTCCCGGCCCGTGGTCGTGGTGCAAAACGACGTAGGCAACCGCTTCAGTCCCACGGTGATCGTACTGGCGGTAACCAGTCAGCTGCGCAAGGCGCGATTACCCACTCACGTGCAGGTAAACGCGGGGGCCCAAGGCCTGGCCCGGGACTCGGTGGTGTTGGCGGAGCAAATTCGGACGATAGACAAGCGCCGCTTAAAGGAGCGCATTGGCAGGCTGCCCCAGGAGGAGATGGAGCGCATCGACCAAGCGCTACGTGTATCCATGGGCCTATGAAGACGAAAGGCCCGCTTAAACGGGGCGGCCGGTCTGCGGGTAGGCGCAAAGCCCGCGCTCTGCTCCATTTCAGGGGAGGATTCTCCGAAAGGGACAGGGCGCGGGAAAAGAATGCACGCTTTTGCGGGAACCTAAGGGGCAAGGATAGGACGGCTTTCGACAAAGGGAACCAGCATCTTTCCTCGCGCCTCTTTCCCCTGTGTTTTCCCCTATCCAGGCACAGGAGTCCGGCAGCAGGTCCAGAGGCCAGTCTCGAAGGGACTGGCCCCTGGACCCGCCTCCCTCCCAACCGATTGCCGGGAATTCACACCGAATAGCTATCCCGTATCCGGGCTACCAGAAAGGGCTGAATGTCCGGATAGGTCCAGTTATCCGAAGGCATGTGCTCCCACAACTGCACCTCCGCCATTCTGCTCTGGGGGGGCAGGGGTCCCAACTCCTCCACATGAGCGAAAAACAGCATACCGTATTCCTTCTCCCCTTGGGGCAGACTGACGGCGTAGGGACAGACGCAGGTCAGTTCATACTGGGTAGCGCCGGTTTCCTCGTAAAGCTTGCGCCGGGCGGTCTGCTCCGGGGTTTCGCCTTCCGCCCGCCGGCCGCCGGGGCATTCTAAGGTGGAGCGTCCCTGGTGCCTGCACAGCACCCATTGGCCCCGGTATTCCGCGGCCACCACCGAGCAAACCACGCTCTGTTCATCCACCTGCTCCGGAAAGCTCACCCGCATGGCCTTCAGGTTCATGATCGCACCCCCTTGCTTTTCGTTCTATTCTTTTATTATATTATAATAAAGAATATGCGCCTTGACAAGAAGGAAGCGCTATAGAATTGGCGCAAATCCACGGAGCTTACGCTTGACTGGACGCCTATCTGCGGGGGAAACCCGGCGTGGAGCCGGACTATGAAGCGACGTGGTACATGTAATCGCTATCGGGTAAAGGGCAAGCAATTGGCCTCTTTGAGCGGCGACCCAGAGGGCCGGCCCATCTTTGCCGTCAAGCTAGAGCCCGCCTTCAGCGTCTTTCTGCGGGAGCGATATCCCGCCACCGTACCCGGGTACCAGCACTTTTTCTACGCATTGCCCCAATATCTCGTTGAAGATCTGCTCCGCGATATGGCTGCCCCGAAACTGCCCCCAGGGGTGCTGGAAGATTATCGAAAATGTTCCCGACACCGTCCGTAGATTATCTCCAAGTAATTTTCTTAGCGCAATATTCATGATTTAGCAAATAGAATTATATAAAATAATTGACAAAAAAGAAGCGATGTGGTAAAATGAATCCGAAAACCGGGGCTGCTCCGGGGCGCTTTCCGGTTCACGATCCGGGGGATTCCAAGGCGAATGGCTACGTGCCGCCAGAAAGGAGAAACATCATGAAAAGGGTTCTCGTTGCGCTGATTTTGTGCCTGGCGCTGCTCTGTTCCCTGGCGCAAGCGGCAGAGCAGGAAAGCTATGCGGGCTATCTTCCCTTCTGCTACGAGGCTTCCTCCACGCTGAAATTCGTGGATTTGGAGGACTGCCAGATCCGGGCCGTCTATGAGATCACCTTGCCCCAGGAGGGGGCGGTGGACCAGCTGATTCTGGACGAGTACAGCGGTTATGCCCACGTATACTTGATGGAGGTGGGGTACAGCGTCATGCCGCCCATCCTGCTCTCCGAATTCGTCTGCGTAGGCGTAGCGGAGGACGGGCAGATGGCCTCCCTGACAACTCCTTCCACCCTGGTGGCCCGCACCTTTGACCTGAACATGTTCGATCCGGTGACCATTGAGCGCGTATTCTGAGAGAAAACCTTCCGCCCATCGCCCCGCCTCGGGCGTCATGGGCGGTTCTTTTTTGGGGAAGCGCTGTCCTCATGGGCCCGTCACACAAAAAACCACCGCAGAGCGGTGGTTTTTATGGCGATCCGGAAGGGGCTCGAACCCTCGACCTCCAGCGTGACAGGCTGGCATTCTAACCAACTGAACTACCGGACCATATGGTGGGCCTTCAGGGACTTGAACCCCGGACCGATCGGTTATGAGCCGACTGCTCTGACCAACTGAGCTAAAGGCCCGCGCCTTGCCAAGCCCCCAAAGGGGTCAGCGCACCGGCGCTAAAGGCCGGTGCACTGGCGATGGTGACCTCTAGGGGATTCGAACCCCTGTTACCGCCGTGAAAGGGCGGTGTCTTAACCGCTTGACCAAGAGGCCAGATTCTGGTCGGGGTGACAGGATTTGAACCTGCGACCCCATGCTCCCAAAGCACGTGCGCTACCGAACTGCGCTACACCCCGCCGGGATCGGCAAGCGACGCTATGTAGTATAGCAGAAAGGGGGCGTTTCGTCAATGGGCGGACCGGTACTTTCCGCATTTTTTACCCGATGTCTTCCTGTGCCTGCGCCACCAGGCCGGGATTGGGCAGCAGTTCGCCCTTCAGATAAATCCATCCCGCCAGGCTATCTACCGCCGCTCCGCCCACATAGAAGCGCACCCGGTCCACCTCCTCCAGGGCGCACAGGGTATTCACCATGGAATAGATCAGGCTACGCTCCTGTTCCTGGGTAATGTCCTGGCAGAGCCGGTACAGGTTACTGGACAGATTGACCAGGGCACAGCCGTCCTCAATGCGGATGCCCAGCAGGTCGGCCTCGGTGACGCCCTGGGGAAAGACGGGCAGGGCGTTCTGGTCCCGGCCGTCGGGCCCGGCGATCAGCTGGGCCAGCAGGGCGCGGGGGGAGACGGCGCTGACCAGGTCCATGGCCCGCTCCACCCGGGTCAAGCCGCCCTGGCTGCCGGCAAAATACAAGACGGCCATTCGGGCCACCGCATCGTCGAAATCCCGGGGCGCGATGACCGCGTCCTCGAATACCAGCTTATCCGTTTCGCTTTCCAGGCGGGTAATGAGCTGTCCGTTCACTCCCACGGTGATGCCGTCCAGTTGGGGGATGGTCCGGCACAGGGTATGGGTCAAAGCGCTTACCAACTGCCAAGCGGACATGCCGTCCCGCTCCAGCTTTTCGTACAGCCCCTCGCTGAAGGATAGCAGCAGCACCCGCCGCCCGTCCTCCAGGGTGGCGATTTCCGGGGAGCGGGTGAGGGCGGCGTCCTGGGGCAGCACGGCGTGGGCGTAGGGGCTGTCCGGGCCCTGGCGCAAGGCCTCGATGATATCCTGGGCCACGTTGCCCGAGGACAGCACCACCTGCCGCACTTCAGGCAGCAGCCGGCCGTCCTGCTGGGCGCCAAAGTACAGGGTGATGCGCCGCTGGATTTGAGCGGTGGCCGGATTGGCGGCGAAGCGCTCCTCATCGGCCTGCTGCTGAGCCCACAGGGCGGTGAGCGTGGCGTTGTTAGCGGTGAGGGCGCCGGTGGGCAGACTCATGGCGCTCTCCTCCTTGCCGTCCACCAGCACCTGCACGTACTGGATGCCCTCCAGACCCACCAGGGTGTTGGCGATAGCCGCCTTCATCCAGCACAGGCCCTGACCGTCCAATTCCAACGCGTCCACGGACAGGTCCACCATGGCGATGCCCTGGCTGATCTCCAACCCCGTCAGCGCCACGTCTTCCGCGGCCACGGCCACGAGCCCGGTCACGTCGGTGCCCTCCAACAGCCGCTCCAGGGCCGCTTCCGCCACGGATACGGCTCCCTCCAGGCGGATGCTGCGGGACAATGGAGACAGCTGTTGCTGGTCCGCGTCGATGTAATACAAATCCACCTGCACCGTACGGGGAGCCCAGCTGTCTCCCGTAGGGGCCGGGGGTGGGGTGACCGAGGGTTCGGGCAAGGTCACCTGGCCCGCCGTCTGCACCTGGGTGAGGGGGATACTGACACATCCGGACAGGGCCAGGGCCGCCGCCATCAATAGCGCCCCCACCAGGGCCATTTTCCGCATCCCTCTCCCTCCCCGCCTCATACCGTTAGGTTGATGATGGGCAATTCCACCGTAAAGGTGCTGCCCACCTCCTCCTCGCTGGTCACATTGATGGTGCCCTCGTGGAGCATGACGATCTGCTTGACGATGGACAGGCCCAATCCCGTGCCGCCGGTGGCCCGGGCCCGGGCCTTGTCCACCCGGTAGAACCGGTCGAATACGTGGATCAAATCCGCCTTGGGAATGCCGATGCCCGAATCGGCCACCGTCACCCGGGCCATTCGGCCGTTGCGGCTGATCTCCGCCTTCACAAAGCCCCCCTCCGGGGTATACTTGATGGCGTTGTCCATCAGGTTATAGAACACCTGGCTCAGCTTCTGGGCGTCCCCGGTAGTCTCGATCTTGTCCTTTACCGTCACTTCCAGGCGAATATCCCGCTTCTCCGCCAGGGGCCGCAGCCGCCGGGCGGTATCGTACACCAGCTCGTCCAGCTTCAGCAGCTCGGGCTTGAGCTGCATACGCCCGCTATCGATATGCACCAGGGTGAGCAGATCGCCCACGATGGCGTTGAGCCGGTCGATCTCCCGGTTGATGTCGCCCAGGAATTCCCGGGTCATATCCGGGTCGTAGGCCTCCTGGTACAGCAGCGTCTCCAGCAGGATCTTCATGGCCGACAGGGGCGTCTTCAATTCGTGGGAGGCGTTGGACACGAACTGATTGCGGCTCTGGTCCAGGCTTTCCAGGCGCTGGCACATCATGTTGAACGCCTCCGCCAGCTGGGAGAACTCGTTGTGCCCCCGCACCGTTACCCGGCTGGACAGATCGCCGTTGGTCATGCGCTGAATGCCCTGGGACAATTCCGCGATGGGCCGGGTGAAAATCCGC
This sequence comes from Candidatus Excrementavichristensenella intestinipullorum, assembly GCA_018711685.1. GTDB lineage: Bacteria > Bacillota > Clostridia > Christensenellales > Aristaeellaceae > Excrementavichristensenella > Excrementavichristensenella intestinipullorum. Next base: position 15,731 of record DVHZ01000087.1, read on the forward strand.
GACACCATCACCGACAACAGCAGCACCGCCACCGCCACCAGCAAAAGCCATATGGCCATGCGCTGCTGCATCTGGGTCAGGCTGTCGTATACCTCCTGGGCGTCGGACAGGTACAGCACCACCCCTTGCAGCTGGCCTCCCTGACGCATGGGGGCGGTGTACACCCCCAGCAGGCCGTTGGCCTGGGGCCCCGAACCCAGAGTGCGCAAAAAAGAGGAGCCGCTGCGGCGCAGGTCGTAAAAGCCGTAGGTACTGCCCCCGCCGGTGAGCACGTAGTATACCTCCTGGATGGCCAGGCGCTGGCCGTTGGCCAGGGACAGGGAATCGGCCTGGACCACCCCGTCCTGGTCCAACACCATCACCCGTCCCCCCGACTGTCCCGCCACGCTGGCCGCCTGGGCGTACAGCGCCTGGGCGTCCCGGCTGGACAGGGGCTGGGCCATGCTGCCTGCCAGATCCTCGGTGACCCGTTGTTCCTCCCGCACTTTTTGGGAAAACAGATATTCGCCCACCAGCTGGATCAGGGAGGTGGCCACCAGGGTAAAGGCCACGCAGATGATCAGCAGGTAGGCGACGACGATTCTCCAACGGATGGAGTACAGGCTGTTTTTAATCCTTGTCGGTAAAATAATAACCCACTCCCCATTTGGTGAAGATGAATTCGGGCTGGGCGGGGTTCTTTTCTACCTTTTCCCGCAGGCGGCGGATATGCACGTCCACCGTGCGTAAATCCCCAAGATAATCGTACTTCCAGATGGTTTCCAGCAAGGACTCCCGGCTGAACACCTTGCCCCGGTTGGACATAAACAGGTGCAGCAGGTCGAATTCCTTGGCGGTTAGGTTGACCTCCTTATCGCCGATGGTTACCGAGCGGTTGTTTAGGTTGATCACCATATCCCTGGCCCGCAAGGTCTTTGCGTCGTTTTCCCGCTTGCCCATGCCGGTACGCCGGAAGATGGTCTTGATGCGGGCCTTGACCTCCAGAATGTTGAAGGGCTTGGTCATGTAGTCGTCCGCCCCGTATTCCAGGCCCAGGATTTTGTCCATATCCTCGCCCTTGGCGGTGAGCATGATGATGGGCACGTCGCTCTTTTCCCGAATGCGCTGGCACACCTCGATGCCCCCCATCCCCGGCAGCATCACATCCAGCAGCACCAGGTCGAATTTTCCGGCGAAGAAGGTGTTGACCGCCTCCTCCCCGTCGCCGGCGGACGCGGTTTCGTATCCGTCCTGCTCCAGAGAGTATTTGAGTCCCTTGACGATCATGGGCTCGTCGTCGACGATCAATATGCGTTTGGCCATGGGCCCGACCTCCTTAGCTTCCGCCGCTCATTACAAATTTCCTTATACTATTATATACGCCTTTACAAGAAATTTCAACACCAAGGGGCCCCTGTCGAGGATTTTACATAGAACTGAAACTGTACAAAGCGCGTCAAACATGGTATAGTATTGTTTGCCATGTCTTTGTATGGCGCCAGCTTTCGGAAAGGATGGAATTCAATGGCCCATATTGTAAGGCCCGACCGCGCCCTAGCCCTGGTGCTGGCGGTGCTGCTGGCCCTGGCCGCACCTTGCTGGGCGCAGGCCCAGGAGTCGGGCGGCTACGACGCGGCCAATCCCCAAAACCTCACCGATGACGACCTCACCGCCAAAGCGGCCCTGGTGATGGACGCCGCCACCGGTACCGTGCTCTATGCCAAAAACGCAGACCGGCGCACCTACCCGGCCAGCACCACCAAGATCGTCACCTGCCTGGTGGCCCTGGAAAATTTCCCGGACCTACAGCAGCTGGTCACCGTGGGCGCCGAGGCTGGGCAAATCTCCAGCGATTCCTCGGTGCTGGGCATCCGCAAAGGCGAACAGTATCCCATGCTGGACCTGCTCTACGGCATGATGCTGCGCTCCGGCAACGACGCTGCCATGACCATCGCCGTGGCGGTGTCCGGCTCGGTGGAGGCCTTCGCCGAGCTGATGAACCAAAAGGCCAAGGAGCTGGGCTGCAAGGACACCCATTTCGTCAACCCCCACGGCCTCCACGACGAGAGCCACTACACCACTGCCTACGATATGGCCCTCATCGCCCAAGCCGCCATGAAAAACCGCACCTTTCGGGAGATCGTGGCCGCCAAGAGCTACACCATGTCCGCCACCAGCCAGCGGGAAAAGTGGCGGGTGGAGACCAGCAATCCCATGTTCGTGGCCACCAGCCGCTTCTACTACCCGGATTTGGTGGGCATCAAGACCGGCTATACCTCCCGGGCGGGCCGCTGCTTCGTCGGCGCCGCCGACAAGGACGGCGTGGAACTGATCTCCGTGGTGTTGAAATCCAAAAATACCCAGGACGCCAACGGCCGGGATAACGGGGAGTATTGGGTGGATACCGCCCGGCTGCTGGATTACGGCATGACCCGGTATGATACCTATACCTATACCGAAATGTTCAACCAGGCCCCCATTTACGCGGTGATCCAAAACGCCGCCCGGGATGACGAGAATGGCGGTATGCTGAAGCTGCAAATCGTACCCGGCACCGCCCTAGACACCTGCGTCATAAAGTGCTTGCCCGAACAGGCCCAGGAGATGCTCAGCCAGTTCGGCCAAAGCGTTTCCATCAATTACACCCGGGAGCTCACCGCCCCGGTGGAAGCGGGGGACATCCTGGGCACCGTCACCATAGACGCCAACGGACAGCCCGTCACCGCCACCGTGGTGGCCAGCCGCTCCGTGGCGGCCGAAGCCGTACCCTTCTCTTTGGAAAGCCTGCTGCCTCATGTGGCCCAGGCGCTGAACAGCCGCTGGGTGCTTTTGGGCGGCGGCTTATTGGTGCTGATCCTGCTGCTGGTCATTATCTTGCGCCTGCGCGCTGCGGTGCGCAGACGCCGCCGGCGCAAGGAAATGCTACGCCGCCGGCGGGCCGCTTACGACCGCTACCGCAAGATGTAGCCCTGTAGCCCGCTATTCTCTCCGAACCGCCGCGCTCCCCGCGCTGTCGTGTATTCTCCAGGCCATGTCGCGATGGCAGTACCTATTGAAAAGATGTGGAAGCGCCTCCTGAATCCGATGGGCAGGAGGCGCTTTTTCGCATTGAAAAAACCGATCGGGCGATTAGCCCATCGGGCTTTTCCCCACACTATTGGTATAAAAAACGTGGGAGGCCATCGGTATGCGAAAGATCATCGATCGGACGGCGGGAATGGCGCTGGCCGTGGCAACGGGCGCTCTATTGGGCTGGGCGGCTACCGGGCGGATAATGGCAGCTTTCGTGGCGGGCGCCTTGGCCGCGATTCTGGCCCTTTTGACCTGGCGGGCTTGGCTGGCGGGGCCGGGCAGGCGGCGGCAATTGGCGGGACAGCGCGTACAAGGCGGCCGGGCGTTGGTGGCGCAATGGGCCCGCCGCCCCGATTTGGAGGACCTGCGCCAACGGCTGGACCGGCGCTATGGCCCCGGCGATTATGCCCTGGTCCTGCGCCCCATCCACGCCCTGGGGCCTGCCCTGACCGCCAGCCAGGTGCTGGACTGCTGGCGGGAATATCGGGGGCGGGATCAATTGCTGATCTGCGCCACCGGCCCGGTATCCTCCCAGGCCCGGGCCGCAGCCCGAGAGCTGGAACAGCCGGTCACCCGCCTGCTGGACGGTGCGGCCTTGGCCCGCATCGCCGCCTGGGGTGACATGCCCTTGCCCCAGCCGCCTAAAACCCGGCGGCGTCTCATCCTGCCGCTGCCCCAGCGCAGCCGGGCTCCCGCCATCCTGGCCTACGGCGCCGTGATGCTGGCCATGTACCTGGTGCTGGGCTGGGGACTATATCTGGCATTAGGCCTGGCCCTGATGGGGCTTGGCATGATATGCCTCAAGCGTCCCGGCGCACCGGACAGCCTGTTCTAAATCCATAGTCGTGGTAAGCGCCGCCGCCCCCCGACGGCGCTCCCCACGGCCAGGGGGCTTTGCCTCCCTGGCCCCCCGGCGGGGCGTGCCAGCCGCATC
>DVHZ01000088.1 GCA_018711685.1 Candidatus Excrementavichristensenella intestinipullorum
GGGCCTGCGGCCCGGGGAGGGGCCCCCGCCCACCCGCTCTGGCGTCATCAATCGCCGGGCCAAGGCCCGGTGATTGATGACGCCAGGGCGAAGCCCTCTGTCATAACGTTAAATTATCGAGAATTTTTTTAAGAAAAATAAGAGAATTAAGAGGCCGATATATTGTGTATTCATTGAACGATGCAACCTATATATAGATGAAAGAGGGAGAAAGGGAAGGACGTAGGGCGATAGATTATGGGCGTGGGAAGGGAAAACGAAGAAAAATTCACGGCTTTTTTGCGGCTAAAATGTGGCAAATTATGAGAAAATGGCAATAACTGCCCGGATCAAGGGAATAAAGCAGGGGAATATAGCCGTCATTTCGAGCGCTTTGGTAGCAGTTATATGGTATAATTATCCATAGATGAAAAGCGTGAAAGGAGCGCTTTACTATGGAACGTGTCAGCCTGCATGAGGCCGCCCCCTTTTTTCTCATTGTACCCGCGCAGTGCGAGGACCTGCTCCCTGCCCTAGAGGGCATGCAGGTATATCGATTGAAGGGCATGTCCGGTCACCCGGAGGATTCGCCCCGGGTTTGGGAAGGGGCAAATGGAGGGACTGGGCAGGGAGGAGAAGGGCTGGAGGGAGTGCTCAAGGCCATGGGCATTTCCAGAAAGGCCCGTGGGTATGCCTATCTACAGGCGGCGGTGGAGGCAGTGGCCCAGGACCCATCCCTGACCATCGCTCTGACCAAGCGTCTCTATCCGGATATCGCGGCGCGGTATGGGGTTACGGCTTTTGGAGTAGAGCGGGGCATACGCTACGCCGTGGAAACCGCATGGTCCCGAAGTGACGCGGGAACGTTGGAGCGATTGCTGGGGGAGCCGATCAAGGGCAAACCCACCAATGGGGAATTCATCGCAGGGCTGGTTCACCTGTTGGCAGAAGAAGGGCGCGACTGTCCGCAAAGCGCCTGGCAACGGGGAGAGAGGGGGACGGGGAAAAATGGTTAAGGCGATGGTCAAGACCATGATCGTAGATGGATGCCAGTTCTCCCTAGGGCAGTTAAAGGAATGGTGCCGCCTTACAGGCAAGGCGGAGGTGGTGGGTGCTTACACGGCGCCCCGGCGGGCGTTGGAGCAGCTGCATCGGGAGGAAGTAGAACTGGCGCTGGTGGACATGGACGGTCCCGGCGTGGCGGGACTGGAATGGGAGCTGCGCCAGATAAAGCCCAGGATGGTGGTGATGTGCCTTTCTAGAGAGGAAGGGCGATGCATTCAGGCCATGCGGGCCCGGGCGGATGATTTCCTGTTTAAGCCTTACGGGAAGGCGGAGGTGGAGCAGCTCATCGACAAGGCGCTGCTTCTTCGCGGGCGGCTAAACATGCGCATCCTGCGCGTACAGACTTTCGGCCAGTTCGAAGTGTGGGCGGGGCAGGATAGGGTGCATCTGTCCAACGCCAAGAGCCGGGAATTGTTGGCCCTATGCGTGGACCGTAGGGGCGAAGCGGTGAGCATGGAGGAAGCCATCGACATGCTATGGCCGGGCGAACCCCTGGACGAGCGGGTGAAAAAGCGCTACCGCAGGGCCATCCTGGATATCCGAAAGGCGCTGTCCCATTATGGGGCGGCTCAGGCGCTGCAGACCCAGCGCAAGGTATGCCGGGTGGCGCCGGAAATGCTCCAGTGCGACTATTTTGATTTTCTCAACGGGAAATCCGGTCCCTTCCCAGGTAAACCCTGGGATTACATGAAGGAATATTCCTGGGCGGAGGCCACCGCGGGAAAGCTGTATGGCCTGTGCGCTTCCAGAAAGCGGATCGCCTCGGAGCGGGGCGGCTCCAGGGCCTACGACGGATAACGCCTCTCCCCCGGGATTCAGCGGCGGGGCCGCCGGGCCTGTCCTAGGCGCAAGCCCCTGGACAAGGCCCCAACGCGGTATTTTCCCCCCACAAGCCCCGGCCCCTGTTCATGAGAGAGTCAGCCCGGACGCCATAGGCGTCCGGGCTGACTCTCTCATGAACCAAGGACGCCGCCCCCAGAGGGCGGACTAAAACATAAGGGGGCGGGGCGGCGACGCACGGGGGATGAGGGGTGGGGAAAATGCGCCGCCGTCCCGCCATTTAGAAGGGGACATGTATTTCAGTGTCAGCCGCCCGCTCCTATGGCGCAGCCCGTCAGCTTACGGGTCTGTTGTGACGGCCGTCACCGCGTAAAAGTTGTTCCTTGCGTCAGACGCCATAGGGGAGGGCGTCCTTCGCACCGCATGGTACCTGCTCGTGATCCGTTCATATCACCTCCTCTTTACGGGTTTGATTATACACGATAATTTTGTCCCCTCAAGGGTGGTATTGTGACGAAAATTTGAAACCTGTCATCGGGCGCCAGGCGATTGTCAGGGGGCCCATGGGGAGGGCGGGACGCTCCCCATCCGGCTTCCCCGGGCAAAAGCCGGCCGGCCCAGGCGGGCCGGCCGGCTTTTTGGGGACCATAGGGCCGGGCATCAGTCCCATTCGATGCCGGCCGGCGGTTTGGCGGTAATATCGTACACCACCCGGTTTATCCCTTCCACCTCGGCGGTAATCCGCTCCACCACCCGCTCCAGCAAGTCGTAGGGCAGGCGATAGGCGGTAGCGCTGTCCGGGTTGGTCCAGTTCACCGCCCGCAGGGCCACGGTATGGCCACAGGTATCCTGGGGCCCATGGGTGGTCAGGCCGGTGAGCACGACAAAATACTGGCGGATGCGCCGGTCCAGCCCGGCGGCCTGCACTTCCTCCCGGAAGATGCGGTCGGCGCTGCGCAGCATCTTCAGCTTTTCCTGGGTCACCTGGCCCAGGCAGCGCAGGGCCAATCCCGCTCCGGGGAACGCCTGCTGGTGGGTGACTTCTTCCGGCAGGCCCAGGGCCTGGCCCAGCTGGCGCACCTCGCTCTTAAACAGGCGGCAAAGGGGCTCCAGCAGCAGGGGGAATCCGGTTTCCGGGGCGGGAGAAGCGCTGTGAACCAGCAGGTCGTCATAGGTGGTACCCCGGGCCAGGCAGGTGATGTCCCCCATTTCCTGGGCGCATTCCTCGAACACCTGAAGCAACTCCTGGGCCACCAGGCGGCGCTTCTCGTTGGCGTCGGACACCCCTTCCAGCACCTTCATGAACCGTTCGCCCATCTCCACCCGGCTGAGGCGCAGCCCCGGCATCTTGTCGATGGCCTGGCGGATGGCGTCGGCGTCGCCGGAGCGCATGAGCCCGGTATCCACGTACACGCAGCGCAACTTCTCCCCCACTGCCTTCTGCATCAGCGCGGCGCACACCGTGGAGTCCACTCCGCCGGACAGGGTCATCAGCACCTGCCCGCCGCCAACCTTGCGGCGAATGTATTCCACCTCATAATCGATAAAGCGCTGAATGCCCCAGTTCTTTTCGCAGCCGCATACCCGCTGGGTGAAATTTTCCAGAATGGTCAGTCCGTCGGGATCGTTCTGCTCCGGATAGAACTGAATGCCCCAGCGCCGGTCCTCGGGATGGGCAAAGGCCACGGACCAACCGCCCTTCTCCTGGGCGATGGACACAAATCCCTGGGGCAGTTCTGCCTGATCCAGCCGCTCCACCAGGCGCTCGGACTGGCTCAGTCCCTGGAACAGCGGGTCCGCGTTAAAGGTCACTTCCACCGTCTGCCGCCCGGGCATGGAGCGCTGGGGTTTGGCCCCATAGGCCCGGAGCATGGCTCCGGCCCCGTAGCCCAACCCCAACATGGGCAGCGGCAGGTCCATGGTCTGGGGCGGCAGCGCCGGCGCGCTTTCGGCAAAGGGATTGCCCGTCCCCCCCGCCAGGATCAGCCCCCGGGGCGCACGCTTGAGGATACGCTCTACCGGCGCGTCATAGGGCAATATTTCGCAATAGACGTTTTCCCCCCGTATTTTTCGGGCTACAGACGCCGCTTGAACGCCCCCCAAATCCAATACCACACACATGCCCTCGTACATAAGGCCGCTCCTTCCCCCGTCGGGTCCTATCTCAGATCTGCCTCGCCTCTGGCCAGCAATTCCTGCCGGCTATTGGGCCGACGGTCTACAATGTCAATTTTGCGCAGAATCTGCTGCGTTATGTCGATGTCTAGCGTGCGGGCCAATTGCAGCCCATACATCATCACGTCGGCAAATTCTTCCCCAATCAGCGCCACCCTCTGGGGGTCCTCCCCGTCCATCAACCGCCTTACCCCTTCCGGGGACAGCCATTGAAAGTGCTCCAGCAATTCGCTCATCTCCACCGTCATGGCCATGGCCACCTGCTGGGGATTCTGTACGCCGTCCTCCCCCCATTGCTTGCGCCGGCAGAGGGCGTGTACCCGCTCCTTCAATTGGTCCAGGGTCGTATCCCGATCGTTCATGGCGCTCCCTCACCCATTTTATGCTTTCTCTATTATAGACGGCTTTTCGCCTGGGCGCAAGTGCTATTCGTTAACACACGGGGCTATCCGGTGTTTCCGCCCGCTCCCAGGACTATCCCCGGAGGCGATGCCCCGGGCGGCGGGGATTTCCGTGGACCGAAAAGCCGCCCCGGCGGGGCGGCTTTTCGGTTTGTCAGGCGATGGGCGCAAGCCCAGGTTGTTCTCAGTTGCCGGCCATGCGCTTGTAGTTGTCAAGGCGCTGCTTGGCCTCGGCCTCGGCTTCCACGAAGAGCTTGTCGGCCACGGCGGGGAACTGGCGCAGCAGGGAGGCGTAGCGGTTCTCGCCCTTGATGAAGTCCTGATAGGACTCGGTGGGCTCCTTGCTGTCCACGGTGAGCTTGCCGGTTTCGGGGTTGTACCGGTACATGGTCCAGTAGCCCGCGGCCACGGCCTTCTTGATCTCGGCCTGGGCCTGGTTCATCTTGATGCCGTGGTTGATGCAGGGCGCGTAGGCGATGATCAGGGAGGGGCCGTGATAGGCCTCGGCCTCGGTGACCGCCTTGAGCAGCTGGTTCATATCGGCGCCCATGGCTACCTGGGCCACGTACACGTAGCCGTAGCTCATGGCCATCATGCCCAGGTCCTTCTTGCGGGTGCGCTTGCCCGCCGCAGCGAACTTGGCCACCGCGCCGGTGGGGGAGGACTTGGAGGCCTGTCCGCCGGTATTGGAGTACACCTCGGTATCCAGCACCAGCACGTTCACATCCTGATCCTGGGCCAGCACGTGGTCCAATCCGCCGTAGCCGATGTCGTAGGCCCAGCCGTCGCCGCCGAAGATCCAGATGGACTTCTTCACCAGCAGGTCGCGCATGTCGTATACTTGCTTGCACAGCGGGTCGCACTCGCAGCCGCAGTCCTTGCAGCCCTCCACGATGCTCAGCAGCTTGGCGGAAGCCTCCTTGCTGGCCTCGGCGTCGTCCTTACCGGCCAGCCAGGCTTCGCAGGCGGCCTTGTTGTCGGGCCACTGGGCCCACTTCTCCGCCAGCTCGGCCACGATCTGGGCCAGCTTCTCCCGGCGCTGGGTGACGGCCAGGTTCATGCCGAAGCCGAACTCGGCGTTGTCCTCAAACAGGCTGTTGGCCCAAGCGGGACCATGGCCCTTCTCGTTCACCGTGTAGGGGCAGGTGGGCGCGGAGCCGCCGTAGATGGAGGAGCAGCCGGTGGCGTTGGCGATCATCATCCGGTCGCCGAAAAGCTGGGTAATCAGCTTCACATAGGGGGTCTCGCCGCAGCCCGCGCAGGCGCCGGAGAACTCGAACAGGGGCTTCTTCAGCTGGGAGCCCTTGATGGTCTTTACGTTCAGCGGACCGTTGAACTCAGGCAGCTTCTGGCAGAACTCCCAGTTGGCCTCCTGGGCCTGCTGGGTGTGCAGGGGCTTCATGGTGAGGGCCTTGCCCTTGGCGGGGCAGACCTGGGCGCAGTTCTCGCAGCCGGTGCAGTCCAGCGGGCTCACCTGGATGCGGAACTTGAGGCCGGCGAATTCCTTGCCGGTGGCGGGCTTGGTATCAAACCCGGCCTGAGCGGCCTGCTCCTCGGTGAGCAGGTAGGGGCGGATGCAGCCGTGGGGGCAGACCATGGAGCACATGCCGCACTGGATGCACTTGGTCACATCCCACTCGGGCACGGTCACCGCGATGCCCCGCTTCTCGTACTTGGTGGTGCCGGTGGGCACGGAACCGTCGGCGCTGAAGGCGGATACGGGCAGCTTGTCGCCCTCCTGGGACAGGATGGGCAGGATCACGTTCTCAAAGTACTCGGTGGCCTCTACCTTCACGGGCTCGGCGCCGGTGGTGGCCTTGGCCCAGCTGGCGGGCACCGGGATTTCCTTGATGCCGCTGATGGCGATGTCGATGGCGTCCCAATTCTTCTTGACCACCTCGTCGCCCTTCTTGCCATAGGCCTTCTTGGCATAGGCCTTCATGTACTCGTCGGCCTTGGCGTAGGGGATGACCTCGGACAGCTTGAAGAAGGCGGCCTGCATGATGGTGTTGATGCGCCCGCCCATGCCGACCTCCCGGGCCAGCTTGATGGCGTCGATGACGTACAGGCGGGCCTTCTTCTGGGCTAGCTTCTGCTTCATACCGGCGGGCAGCTGCTCGTCGATATCGGCCTCGGTCCAGGGGCAGTTCAGCAGGAACACGCCGCCGTCCTTCAGGGCGGAGACCATGTCGTACTTGGTCACGTAAGCCGGGTTATGGCAGGCGATGAAGTCCGCAGAGTCGATCAGGTAGGTGGACTTGATGGGCTTCTTGCCAAAGCGCAGGTGGCTTACGGTGATGCCGCCGGACTTCTTGGAGTCGTAGCTGAAGTACGCCTGGGCGTACATGTTGGTGTGGTCGCCGATGATCTTGATGGAGTTCTTGTTGGCGCCCACGGTGCCGTCGGAGCCCAGGCCATAGAACATGCAGCTCTTGGTGCCTTCCGGCGCCACGTCCAGGGTCTTGCCTAGGGGCAGGCTGGTCTTGGTCACGTCGTCGGTGATGCCCACGGTGAAGTGGTTCTTGGGCGCGGCCTTCTTCAGGTTGTCGAACACGGCCTTCACCATGGTGGGGTTGAACTCCTTGGAGCCCAGGCCGTAGCGGCCGCCTACCACGGTGATGTCGCACTTGCCCGCTTCCCGCAGCGCGGTGCACACGTCCTCGTACAGGGGCTCGCCCAGAGAACCGGCTTCCTTGGTGCGGTCCAGCACGGCGATCTTCTTGCAGGTCTCGGGAATGGCCTTGAGCAGGTGCTTGGCGGAGAAGGGCCGGTACAGATGCACCTTCACCAGGCCCACCTTCTCGCCCTTCTTGTTCAGGTACTCCACCGTCTCCTCGGCGGCGTCGCAGCCGGAACCCATGGCGATGATGATGGACTCGGCATCCTTGGCGCCCGCGTAGTCGAACAGCTTGTACTTGCGGCCGGTGAGCTTGCCCACCTGCTTCATGATGGCTTCTACGATGGCCGGCGTGGCCTCGTAGTATTTGTTGGCAGCCTCGCGGCCTTGGAAATAAATATCCGGGTTCTGGGCGGTGCCGTGCTGCACCGGATGCTCCGGGTTCAGGCCCCGCTCGCGGAACTCCTTAATGGCGTCCCAATCCACCAACTGGGCGATCTCGTCGTAGTCGATGCCGTCGATCTTCTGGATCTCATGGCTGGTGCGGAAGCCGTCGAAGAAGTGCAGGAAGGGCACCTTGGCCTTCAGGGTAGCCAGATGGGCCACCAGGGCCATATCCATGGCTTCCTGGACCGAGTTGGAGGCCAGCATGGCGAAGCCGGTCTGACGGCAGGCCATCACGTCGGAATGGTCGCCGAAGATGGACAGGGCATGATAGGCCAGGGCACGGGCCGACACGTGGAACACACAGGGCAGCAGCTCGCCGGAGATCTTGTACATATTGGGGATCATCAGCAGCAGGCCCTGGGAAGCCGTGAAGGTGGTAGTCAGCGCGCCCGCCGCCAGAGAGCCGTGTACGGCGCCCGCGGCGCCCGCCTCGGACTGCATCTCCGCTACGCGGACCTGCTGGCCAAACAGGTTTTTGCGCCCGTTGGCGCCCCACTCATCCACAAACTCCGCCATCGGCGAGGAGGGTGTAATCGGATAGATAGCGGCCACATCGCTAAATGCGTACGCGATATGGCTGGCGGCGGTATTGCCGTCAATGGTCATCTTGGTGCTCAATGGGATTGCCTCCTTTGATCGATTGTCGTTCCATCCTTCCCGAGTGGGCAACGCGCCCATATACAGAACTCAACATACTATATTATAAGAAAAACG
>DVHZ01000089.1 GCA_018711685.1 Candidatus Excrementavichristensenella intestinipullorum
CCGCCCCGCCCCCTCGCGCTGTTCCAGCCCAGGCGCAAAAGCGCCTGGGCTGGAACAGCGCCTTCCTTCCCGGCGATTGCGCGAATACCCGTAACATTGGGGTGTTATACTGGTAGGCAAATTATGAGGGAGGGATCTGTTATGCAGATTCAGTTCGTCCAAGCCCCGACCCTAAAGCAAAAGCCCGCCGACGAGAGCAAGCTGGGCTTTGGCCGCATCTTTACCGACTATATGTTCACCATGCGCTACGACCGGGCCCAGGGCTGGCACGACGCCAAGGTGGAGCCCTATGGTCCCTTCCAAATGGAGCCCTCCAGCATGGTGCTGCACTACGGCCAAACCATCTTTGAGGGGCTGAAGTGCTACCGTCGGGAGGACGGGGGCCTGCAGCTGTTCCGTCCCCGGGACAACTTTAAGCGCATGAACATCTCCGCCGAGCGGCTGTCCATTCCCGCCTTTGACGTGGAAGACGCCATGGCGGGCCTGCTTAAGCTGCTGGAAGTAGAAAAGGACTGGGTGCCTCACGCCAAGGACACCTCCCTGTACATCCGCCCCTTCATCATCGCCACCGACCCCTTCGTGGGCGTGCGCGCCTCCAACACCTATATTTTCTGCATCATCCTCAGCCCCGTGGGGGCCTACTACGCCCACGGCCTGAGCCCGGTAGGCATTTATGTAGAGGACAAGTACGTGCGCGCCGTGCGGGGCGGCTTCGGCTTTGCCAAGACGGCGGGCAACTACGCCGCCTCCCTGAAGGCCGGCGAGGTGGCCCACGAGAAGGGCTATGACCAGGTGTTGTGGCTGGACGGCGTGGAGCAGAAGTACGTGGAGGAGGTGGGCAGCATGAACATGATGTTCGTGCTGGATAACAAGATCATCACCCCCATGCTCAACGGCTCCATCCTGGCTGGCATTACCCGGGACTCCATCCTGAAGCTGGCCGCCAGCGACGGCTATCAGGTGGAGGAGCGGCGTATCCCCATCGCCGAGATCTTCGAGGCTGCTGAACAGGGCCGCCTCCAGGAGGCCTTCGGCACCGGCACCGCAGCGGTGGTCTCCCCGGTAGGCGAACTGTGCTGGGAGGACAAGAAGATCACCCTCAGCGGCGGCAAGATCGGCCCGGTGGCCCAGCGCATGTACGACGAACTCACCGGCATCCAGTGGGGCCGCATGGCGGACCGCTTCAACTGGATTCTCAAGCTGTGACCGAGCACAGGGTACCCGAAAGCGTGGGGGCGATGCCGCTCCCACGCTATTTGGCGCGGGCGTGGCCCCTGCTGCCCGGCTGGGCGCTGCGCCAGGCGGTGAAAAAGCGGGATATCCGCCTCAACGGCCTGCGTTGGGACGGCGCCGCGCCGGTGCGGGGCGGCGATATCCTCGCCCTGTTCCTGCCGGACAAATACCTCACCGGACCCTTGGAAGTGCTCTACCGGGACGAGGATTTTCTGGGGGTGGTCAAGCCCCCCGCCCTGCCGGTGGACGCGGACGCACAAGGCATAGGCGCCGATACCCTGTTGGAGCGGGCCCGGCGGATAGAGCCAGGCGCCCGGCTGTGTCACCGGCTGGACGCCGGAACCGGCGGGGCTATGCTGTTGGCCCTCAACGATAGGGCTCAGGCGCGGTTAGACGCCGCTTTCCGCGCCCACCAGGTTCGTAAAACCTATCAGGCCGTAGTCCAGGGTGCGCCCCCCAGTCATGGGGAGCTGACCCACTATTTGGTGAAGGATGCCGCCGCCGCCCGGGTACGGGCGCTGGACCGGCCCGCGCCCCAGGCGCAGCAGGCTCGCCTGCGCTACGCGGTGCTGGCCTATGGGGATCAGCGCGCCCTGGTGCAGATCCAACTGCTCACCGGGCGCACCCACCAGATTCGCGTCCAGATGGCTAAAATTGGCCACCCCCTGTTAGGGGATGACAAGTATGGGGACCGGGCCTTTAACAAGCGCTGGAAGGCCAAAGAGCCCCTCTTGTGGTGCGTGGCCCTGGAATGGGAGAACATTGCCCTGAATGCCCCCGCGCCTTTTGGCTGGAAGGAGGAGAATTAGCTCATGGACATTCGCCTGGCCGCCATGGACCTGGACGGCACCCTGCTTAACGGCAGCAAAGAGGTAAGCTCCTTTGCCTGCGCGGTGCTGCGCGCCTGTCAGGCCAAGGGCGTGCAGGTTGTCTTTTCCAGTGGCCGAGGCGTGGAGGCGGTGGCCGCCCTGGCCCGGGCGGTAGGGCTACACGGGCCCCTGATCACCGCCAACGGCGGCCGGGTGGACGGGAGCCCCGCCGGGGATATCCTCTACCTGGACCCCTTCCCCAGACCCCTGGCCCAAAGGGCCTTCGACCTGCTCATGGACCTGGGGGTATGCTTTGTCCTCTATGGTCCCGGCGTGGTATATCAGCTCAACGCCAGTCTCTACGGCCGGGACCGGGGACTGGGCAAAGGGCCCCTGGCAGCCGGCGGCGAAGCGGTGCGCTGGGAACCGGTGGCGGTGGTGCGGGACCCGGCCGTTGCCTGTCGCCAGGGCCTGGGCCATGTGCTCAAGATGGTGCTGTTCAGTCAAGACCCCGCCCAGCTCCAGGAAGCGGCCCGGCTGCTGGCCGCCCACACCCCCTGTCAGCTGTCCTCTTCCGGCCGCGACAATCTGGAAGTGATGGCGCCCGGCGGTGGCAAGGGCCGGGCTCTGGCCTTTCTCATGGGCCGCCTGGGCCTCAAAAAGGAGCAGGTGATGGCCTTTGGCGACAGCACCAATGACCTGGACATGCTGGGTGCCGCCGGTTGGCCGGTAGCCATGGGCAACGCTTTAGACGTAGTAAAAGCCTTGGCCTGGCGGGTAGCCCCTTCCTGCGACCAGGACGGGGTTGCGCGGACGCTTCAGGAATGCGTACTTGGAAATTCTGCCATGGAGGCGCAAGCATGAACGTGGTTTTGGTCAACCCTGAGATCCCCCAGAACACCGGAAACATCGCCCGCACCTGCGCCGCCACCGGCGCACGGCTGCATTTGATCAAGCCCCTGGGTTTTTCCCTGGATGACCGCTACCTAAAGCGGGCGGGGCTGGATTATTGGTCCATGATGCGCTACGACGTGTACGAGGACTGGGGCCGCTTTTCCGCCCAGCATCCGGGGGCTCAGATGTTCTTTTTGAGCACCAAGGCGGAAAAGGGCTACTGTGAGATGGCCTACCCTCCCGACGCCTTTCTGGTGTTCGGCCAGGAAACCCGGGGGCTGCCCGAAGCGCTGTTGAAACGGCACATGGACCGGTGTCTGCGTATTCCTATGGTTGAGGGAGCCCGCTCCCTCAACCTGTCCAACTCGGTGGCCATCGTGCTCTACGAGGCGCTGCGCCAACAGGGCTTTCCCAACCTGAAATCCCAGGGCAGCCTTACCGGGCAGGATCAACGGCCCTGGCTGGATTATCTAGGTCCGTAAGCCGCGTCAACTCGGAGCGTATTGGCCGGGAACTTATGGGAGCCGGATTGCGTCAAAGAGGAAATTATGGTATAATCAGAGCGTTGGGAGGTGCAGCGGTTTGAGCAAAATCATGACCAAGAGCGAGTTCCAGCGCAAACGCGCCTGGTTCCGCGCTCTGTCGGGGATGATGGATTTTCTAGCCTCTATCGGCAGCTTCATCCTCATCCTGCTGTGCGTAGCGCTGCTAACCAACCTGTTGGGCTGGTTTAAGGACGACATCGGCACTACGTTGAATTCCATTGAATCGGTGGCTATCAACGCCATCGTGAACCCGGATGAAATCATCTACTAAGGTGTAGGTAGGCAATCAAGGAATGGAGGCCGCGGTCATCGCGGCCTCTTTATTTTTTCGCAAATCCCAGTGCGGCAGCCCTCTCCCGCAGCGCCGCGCCCAAGGGGATTGAATCATTTCTCCTGCGCCATTTTCCCTGAGCCCCACATGGGCACGCTTTTCCGCTCATGCTTCCCGAAGCGAGAACAAGCGGCCTGTTTTATTTTGTCAAAAAGCGTGGTATAATAGGGCAAGCGAAAGCGAACGAAAGGGGCGAAAGACGCGCCATGGGTGGATGGATGGAGCTGTTTCAGGCCGTTGAGGGGTGCCGGGGCTGCGGTTTATGCCAAGGCAGGCGCTACCCCGTACCCGGCGAGGGAAACCCGGAGGCCGCGCTCATGCTCATCGGCGAAGGTCCTGGCGGCGACGAGGACCGGCTGGGCCGCCCCTTTGTGGGGCGCTCAGGCCAGCTGCTCACCGGGATGCTGGAGAGCATCGGCCTGAGCCGCCAGCAAGTGTATATCGCTAATGTGGTCAAATGCCGTCCCCCCGGAAACCGTACTCCTACCCCTGACGAGGCGCAAGCCTGTCTCCCCTTCCTCCGCCGCCAGGTGGCCTTGGTGCGCCCCAAGATCATCCTGCTGCTGGGCAGCACCGCCGCCCGGTATACCATTGGCGGGGATGTGCGCATCCGGCGGGATCACGGTACCTGGACCTATCGGGCCGGGGTGTGGATGATGCCCACCTATCACCCCTCCGCCCTGCTGCGGGACCCGCCCCGCAAGCTGGAGGCTTGGCAGGACCTGCAAGCCTTGGCGGAAAAAATGAAGGAGCTGGAGCTATGCTGAACCGGTTGAACCGGGAGATGGCCGCCTATTTCGCTGGTCTCTACCCGGGGGAGAGCAAGGTGCTGGTGTTCGGAGAGGGCCAGGCGGGAGCCCCCCTCATGCTGATCGGCGAGGCCCCCGGCCAGCAGGAGGCCCTGGCCGGCCGCCCCTTCGTGGGCAAAGCGGGGAAAAACCTGGACCTGTTCCTGGAAAAGACCGGCTTCGACCGCAGCCAACTCTACATCACCAATACCGTCAAATTCCGCCCCACCCGGGTTTCCCCCGCCGGGCGCACCGTCAACCGCCCCCCCAGCCGGGAGGAGGTGGCCCTCTTTTTGCCCTGGCTCCAGCGGGAAATCCGCCTGGTCGCCCCCGCTTGCCTGGTCACCTTGGGCAATACCGCCCTGCAGGCCCTGCTGGACCGGGACGCCACCGTCGGCGCCCTCCACGGCGCCTTCCAGCGGGCTATGGACTTGCCCCTGTTCCCCCTGTACCATCCCGCTTCCCTCATCTATAATCCGCGCCTGGCCCCCCAATATCAGCAGGATTTGGAACGGCTGGCCCAGTGGCGCATTGCGTCTAATGTAAAATTTTAGTAAATCTATGCATACTTCTGTAGGTTGCGCTATAATGGTCACCGTCTAAGAATCCCGCCGGGGCTTGCCGCAGCGGGCGCGGCCCTGAGGCGGTTGGGGAGGATAGCTATGGCACTGGTAAAATGCCCAAGATGCGAGCTCAATTATATTCTGGACGGGGGAGATTTGTGCACGGTGTGCCGGCGGGAGGTGCGCGGCGAAAGCGAACAGGATGAAATCGCGGAGCTGTGCTCCGAATGCGGGGAGAACCCGGCGGTGCCCGGCGGCGAATTGTGCGCTTCCTGCCTGAAGGAGATGTCCCGGCGCATCGCCGACGACACCGACGAGGAGGACGTGCTGCCGCCCGACGACCCCAGTCTGGAGATCGACAGCGTGGCCACCATGGATGAAATCGCCATCGACATCGACGACCCGCTGGAGGTAGACGGGTTTGAAAGCGACCCGGACTTCCAGGACGGGGAGGACGAAGACGAGGACGAGGACGAAGACGAGGACGAGGATATGTCCAGGGGCCGCAAAAAGCATAGCGATGATCTTCGCGGTCGCTGACCTGCATTTGTCCAACGGCGACAAGCCCATGGACGTGTTCGGCCCCCATTGGGCGGGCCATTTTGCCCGCATTCAGGCGGATTGGCAAGCACGGGTAAGGCCAGAGGACGTGGTGCTGCTGCCCGGAGACCTGAGCTGGGCCATGCAGCTGGAGGAGGCCGCGCCCCATCTGGAGATGGTGGGGCGGCTGCCCGGCCAAAAGATCCTGCTCAAGGGCAACCACGACTATTGGTGGGGTTCCATCAGCCGGGTGCGGCAGCGGCTGCTCCCGGGAACCTACGCCCTGCAAAACGATTGCCTTTGCCTGGACGGCGTGCTGTACGCGGGCAGCCGGGGCTGGCTTCTTCCCGGGCAGGACGTCAAGGCGGAAGACCTGCGCATCTACCAGCGGGAGCTGCTGCGGCTGGAAATGTCCCTCAAGGCGGCCAGGGCCCTCTCCCAGGAACTGCCCCTGGTCTGCATGATGCACTATCCCCCCCGCACCTGCGCCCAGGGAGATACCGGCTTTACCCGGCTTTTGGAGGCCTACCGGGTGAATACCCTGGTCTACGGCCACCTGCATGGCCCCGCCCTGAAAAGCGCCTACCAGGGCTTGTCCGGCGGCGTGTGCTACCTGTGCGTTTCCTGCGACGCCCTGAATTTTCAGCTGGCCCCAGTGCCCCTTTAGGCCTGGGGTGGGTCGGCCCCGTTTCCTTCGGTTCAGGCCTCCCGCCGGTTCACTAGGTTTCCCGGCCCAAGGGCATAGCGGCCCCTGGGCCGGGTTTTTTCCGTTCCATCCGCCCTGGCCGGGCTAAGGGCCTCTCCAGCCCCGGAAGCGCCCAGTCCAAGGGGCGGCCTCCGGCTAGGGGGTCCGGGGGGCTTTGCCCCCCGGCGAAGGGGAAACGGGGG
>DVHZ01000090.1 GCA_018711685.1 Candidatus Excrementavichristensenella intestinipullorum
CCCGCATGTTCCGCCTTTATGCTGGCCATCGACCAAACGACCCAACCTTTGACCCGCCTGAACTATGCCCGGGACCTAAAATTGTTCTTCCATTTTCTGCAAACCGAAACCACCGAGTTCGGCTTTATTGCCTCTCCCGATCAGTGGGACGCCGCCCAACTCTCCCGCATCACTGCGTCCCATATTGAGCGCTATGCCGAATATCTCAATTTTTACATCACCCAGGATGACCGGGAATTCGCCAACGGCGAGCTGAGCAAAATGCGCAAGCTGTGCACTTTGCGTTCTTTTTACAAATACTTATTTAAACATGGCCTGATTCCCGCCAACGTCAGCCTGTTGGTGGACCTGCCCAAGCGCCACGAAAAGCCCATTTTGCGCCTGGAAATCGACGAAATGGCCCGTATGCTGGATATGGCCGAGAGCGGCGACGCCCTCACGCACCGACAGCAAGCCTACCATCAGCGAACAAAAGTTCGTGATCTCACCATCCTGACCCTGTTCCTGGGCACCGGCATCCGGGTCAGCGAACTGGTGGGCCTCAATATCTCCGACCTGGACTTCGAAAACCAGGCTTTTCTGGTCACCCGCAAGGGCGGCGATCAGGTGATCCTGTATTTCCCCCAGGAAGTGGCTGCCCAGCTGGAAGCCTATATGCCCCTGCGCCAGCAGCAGCAGCCCCTGCCAGGCCATGAGGACGCCCTCTTTCTGTCCCTGCAGAACAAGCGCATGGGCGTGCGGGCGGTGGAATATATGGTGAAAAAATACGCCCTACAGGCCGCGCCCCTCAAGACCCGCCTGAGTCCCCACAAATTGCGCTCCACCTTTGGTACCAATCTGTATCAGGCCACCGGCGATATCTACCTGGTGGCCGACGTGCTGGGCCATTCCGACGTCAATACCACCCGCCGCCATTACGCCGCCATGAGCGACGACCGCCGCCGCATGGCCGCTAAGAACGTGGTCCTCCGGGACGAACCGGCCCCTGCGGCTTCGGAGGAGCCTCCGGCGCAGCCTTCATCAGAACAGCCCCTGGAGCAGATCACGGAGCAGCCCCCAGAACAGGCATCCCAGCAGTAAGCCAGCCTCACGCTTTTCCCGCAGCCGTCCATGCTTTTTTGACGCTTTCGCCATCGATTCGCCCCACATTTCTGCTATGGTTATCCAGACGAAGCAAATGTTGGGAGATGAGCGAAACCATGAAGCGGTTCCTCTCGGTATTGCTGTGCGCCCTGCTGTTGGCTTCCCTGCTGGCGCCAACGGCTTCGGCCTCCACCAAGATGTATACCACCAAGTCAACCTACCTGCGCAAGAGCGCCTCTGCCGCCAGCGGAACGCTCAAAACCATCCCGTCGGGCAGCACCGTATACCGTCTGCTCAGCTATGCCATCAACGGCTATTATAAGGTATCCTATAAGGGCGTGGTGGGCTACGCCCTTACTTCCTGCCTCTCCACCACCAATCCCTCCAGCGGCAGCGGCGGCTCCGGCGATACCGGGGGGCCCGGCGGCGGAGGCGGGTTCCGGCCCGGGGGCGGTTTCCGCCCAGGCAACATGAAGCCCAAACTGAGCCTTAGCCAGAGCAAGCTGACCATGTATGTCATAGACGATCCGGTGCAGCTTACCGCTACCGTGTCCCAGCCCAGCTGGCCGGGTTCCGGAAAGGACGCCGGAGACAGCGCAGGCGCGGAGGATACCGTAGGCACCGGCGGCACGGATGACGCAGGAACTACTGAAGATACTGAAAATACCGAAGACACGGGGAGTACGGGAGACGCCGGAGAATCCGAAACCGGCTATACCTACACCTGGACGTCCACTGATCCCACTGTGGCCACCGTGGTGGACGGCCTGGTTACCCCGGTAAGCGTGGGCAGCTGCAAGGTCAAGTGTATCGTGCAAACCGATTCCGGCAAGCTCACCGCCACCTGCAGCGTCACCATCAAGGCGGTCAAACCCGAGAGCGTCACCCTGAACGTTACCTCCCTCACCCTGACCGTAGGCGAAACCTACCAGTTGGAAGCCCAGGTTGCTCCTGAAACCGCTACCAACCAATCCGTAGGCTGGAAGACCAACAAGAAAAAGGTGGCGCAGGTCTCCTCCACCGGATTGATCACCGCCAAAAAGGTGGGCACCGCCAAGATCACCTGCACCGCCAAAGGCAATACCAAGGTGAAGGTGGTATGCAAGGTCACCGTGGTGGCTGCCTCCGATTCCTCGGAAGATAAGCGCTCCAGTGCACCCATCGGCGCCATAGAGGAACAGGTTTCCAATTTCGTCCAGGAGGAAACGCCTTCCGGCGCTGTTTCCACGGATACCGCCGCTGACAGCGCTTCCCAAGGCCTATCCGGTATCCAGGTTTCCGGCGAGGACGTCGCCGCCGCTCAGGCTGCCGGCGCGGATGCAGCCGCCGCCGGTGCGGATGCCACTCCAGACGGCGCACAGAAATCCGGCTCTGATATTGCCGCCGCCGATTCCGCCAGTACAGGGAGCTAGACCAGCCTGAGTAGGGAGAACGGAACGGGGAACAACTTTCGACGCAGAAACCGGGGGGCCGGGCGCGCGTTGCGCGCCCGGC
>DVHZ01000012.1 GCA_018711685.1 Candidatus Excrementavichristensenella intestinipullorum
CGGGCCGCCCCCGCACCCCCCGCACCCACCCCACTTCCCCGTCGGGTTTGTTTCTTAACAGGGAATGTGGTATGATTAAGTGTTATCATGGCGAAACAGGGGGTTATTATGGCTGAAACCTATCGGGCAAAGGACATCACCATCTTGGAGGGGCTGGAAGCGGTGCGGATGCGTCCGGGCATGTACATCGGTTCCACCGGGTCCCGGGGACTGCATCACATGATTTGGGAGATCGTGGACAACGCCATCGACGAAGCGGCCAACGGCTACGCCACCCAGATCAGCGTGACCCTGAAGCGGGACGGCTCCTGCGAGGTGTGGGACAACGGCCGGGGCGTGCCCGTGGACATTCATCCCCAGTTGGGGGTATCGGCGGTGGAGGTGGTATACACCCAGCTCCACGCCGGGGGCAAGTTCGACAACAAGAACTACGCCTATTCCGGCGGCCTCCACGGGGTAGGCGCTTCGGTGGTCAACGCCCTGTCCCAGTGGATGGTGGTGGACGTGTTCCAGGATTTCAGCCATTATCAGATCCGGTTTGAATCCACCGAGGACCCCAAGACCCACAAGATCCGCTCCGGCCACCCGGTGGCGCCCCTGGCAAAGCTGGGCAACACCCGCCGCCGGGGCACCCAGGTATGCTTCAAGCCCGACCCCCGGGTATTCGAGGACGTGAACTTCAACGGCGACCTGGTGCGCCGCCGCCTGCGGGAGCTGGCCTACCTGAACCAGGGCATCACCTTCCGGTTCACCGACGAGCGGGTGAAGGAGCAGGAAAACCGCAGCCGGGAGTACTGCTATCAAGGGGGGCTGGCCGACTTTGTGGGCTACCTCACCGCCGACAAAAATCCCATAGGCGAGCCCATCCTGTTCCATGGGGAGCGGGAAGGTGTGCGGGTGCGGGTGGCCATGCAGTACACCGACTCCTACACGGAAAACCTGTTCTCCTTTGTGAACAACATCCCCACCGCCGAGGGCGGCACCCATGAGACCGGGTTCAAGGCGGCGCTGACCAAGGTGTTCAACGACTACGCCCGCAAGGTGGGGGCGCTGAAGGAAAAGGACAACAACCTGGCGGGGGACGACTTCCGGGAGGGACTCACCTGCGTGCTGGCGGCCAACGTGCAAAAGCCCCAGTTCGAGGGCCAAACCAAGGGCCGGCTGGGCAATACCGAGGTGCGGCCCATCGTGGAGGCCATCGTGGGGGAGCAGCTGGGGCTGTACCTGGAGGACCTGAAAAATCAGGAGCAGGCGGCGCGCATCGTGGAAAAGGCGGTGCAGGCGGCCAAGGTGCGGGAAGCCGCCCGCAAGGCCCGGGACGTGGCCCGGCAGAAGAACCAGCTGGAAGCCGCGCCCCTGGTGGGCAAGCTGTCCAGCTGCACCGGGCGGGACGCCTCCCGCAACGAGCTGTACATCGTGGAGGGGGATTCCGCTGGCGGCAGCGCCAAGCAGGGCCGGGACCGGCGCTTTCAGGCCATATTGCCCCTGCGGGGCAAGCCCCTGAACGCGGAGAAGAAGCGGCTGGACCAGGTGCTGGCCAACGAGGAATTCCGCTCCATCATCACCGCCCTGGGCACCGGCATCGGCGAGGATTTCGACCTGAGCCACTTAAAGTACAACCGGGTGGTGATCCTCTCCGACGCGGACCAGGACGGGGCCCACATCCGGGCCATCCTGCTCACCTTCTTCTTCCGCTACATGCGGGGGCTGATCACCGATGGCCACGTGTACATCGGCATGCCGCCGCTGTACAAGTGCGCCAAGGGGGACAAGGTGCTCTACTGCTACGACGACCAGGCCCTGGCCAAGGCCATCCGGCAGATGGGCAAGGGCTACACCCTGCAGCGGTACAAGGGCCTGGGGGAGATGAACCCGGAGCAGCTGTGGGAGACCACCATGAACCCCCAGAACCGCAAGATGATGCAGGTCTCCATCGAGGACGCCACCGAGGCCGAGCGCATGGTGACCATCCTCATGGGGGACAAGGTGGAGCCCCGCCGGGCCTACATCCAGCAGTACGCCAACTTCAACAAGCAGGACGCCTTCATCCAACACGTGGACCTGGGAGGGAACGCAAATGGCTAGAACCAAGGGTACGCCCCCGCCGCCCCCCGCCGGGGAAACCATCGTGCAGTGCGCCATGGAGGAGGTCATGCACCAGTCCATGCTGCCCTATTCCGAGTACGTCATCCTGGAGCGGGCCCTGCCCCGGGTGGAGGACGGGCTCAAGCCGGTGCAGCGGCGCATCCTGTACACCATGTACGAACTGGGCCTGTCCCCGGACAAGCCCCACCGCAAGTGCGCCCGCATCGTGGGCGACTGCCTGGGCAAATACCATCCCCACGGGGACAGATCGGTGTACGACGCCCTGGCCCGCATGGCCCAGCCCTTCGTGATGCGGGGGCTGTTGGTGGACGGCCACGGCAATTTCGGCTCCATCGACGGGGACAGTCCGGCGGCCATGCGCTACACCGAAGCCCGCATGACCCCCCTGGCCATGGAACTGCTCCAGGGCATCGAAAAGGACACGGTGAGCTTTCACCTCAACTTCGACGACACCCAGAAGGAGCCCGACCTGCTCCCCGGCCGCTACCCCAACCTGCTGGTGAACGGCGCCTCGGGCATTGCCGTGGGCCTGGCCACCAACATCCCGCCCCACAATTTGGGGGAGGCCATCGACGCGGTGATCGCCCAGATCGAGAACCCGGACATCACCACCCGAGAGTTAATGAAGTACCTGCCCGCCCCGGATTTCCCCACCGGCGGGCTGCTGGTGGACGACGAGGAAATCTTTGCCGCCTACGAGACCGGCCGGGGCAAGCTGCGCCTGCGGGCCCAGGTCCACGTGGAACCCGGCTCCGCCGGGCGCAGCCTGCTGGTGATTACCCAGGTGCCCTACCAGGTGAACAAGGCCCAGATGCTGGAAAAGATCCTGCGCCTGTCCGAGGAAAAGAAGAGCGTGCTGGGGGGCATTCACGACATCCGGGACGAGTCCGACCGCACCGGCATGCGGGCGGTGATCGAGCTCAAAAAGGACGTGGACCCGGAAAAGGCACTGGCGGCGCTGTACAAATACTCGGATTTGCAGGTCACCTTCGGGGTCAACATGGTGGCCATCGCCGGGGGCAAGCCGGTGCAGATGGGCCTCAAGGAGATCATCGCCCACTACATCCGCCACCAGCGCCAGGTGGTCACCCGCCGTACCCGGTACGACCTGGAACACGCCCAGGCCCGGGCCCACGTGCTGGAGGGGCTCATCGTGGCGGTGGACAACCTAGACGAGGTCATCCGCCTGATTCGGGCCAGCAAGACCCCCAAGGAGGCCAAGGAGCGGCTGATGGCCGCCTTTAAGCTCACCGAAAGCCAGGCCCAGGCCATCCTGGACATGCGCCTGCAGCGGCTGACCAACCTGGAAATCCTCACCCTGCGCCAGGAGTACGCCCAGCTGCTCAAGGAAATCGCCCGGCTGGAATCCATCCTCAAAAGCGAGAGCAAGCTGCTCAAGGTGATTCGGGAGGAGCTGTCCCAAATCCGGGCCAAATACGCCGATCCCCGGCGCACCCAGGTAGCCCGGGTGGAGGAAGCCCCCGCCGTGCTGGAGGAGGAAAAGCCCCTGCCCGAGGAGACCTGGGTGGTGGTGAGCCGGGCCGGGTTCTTAAAGCGGGTCTCTCCCCGGCTGTACGACAAGTACCTGGCCGCCGGGGAGGAGGGGGAGGCGCCCCTGTGGCGCTTCAAGGCCCTCACCGGCCAGAAGTTGCTGTTCTTCACCGACCTGGGCATGTGCTACCCGGTAAACGTGGAGGCGCTGCCCGACTTAAAGCCCAAGGACCGGGGGCTGAACCCGGCGGGGCTGCTGCCCGGCCTGGAGAAGGAAGAAAAGCTGCTGGCCCTGGAGCTGGTGGAGGGCGACTGGAGCGGAACCCTGCTGTTCGCCACCGCCGGCGGCCTGGTGAAGCGCAGCGCTCTGGCCGATTACCAGGTGCGCAAGGGCCGCTTCGCCGCCATCGCCCTGAAGGGACAGGACCGGCTGGCCGCCTTGGTCCGGGAGGACGGCCAGGAACAGGTGATGCTGGTCACCCGCAAGGCCATGGCCATCCATTTCGCCTTGGAGGAGGTCCCCGTCACCGGCCGGGCCACCTCCGGGGTCAAGGGCATCGCCCTGGCCCCCGAGGACCAGGTGATCGCCTGCTTCCTCCACGATTGCGCCGGGGAGCTGCTCATCGCCACCGACCGGGGCTACTTCAAGCGCTGCCTGCTGGTGGATTTCGACGCCCAGGCCCGGGGCGGCAAGGGCCTTAAATGCTTTACCTTCGCCAAGAACGGCGCCAACGGCCAGGTCCTGGCCGCCGCCGTCAAGGTCACCGATCCGGTGGACCTGTTGGTGCGCCAGCGAGGCGGTGCACTGACCCAAATCAATTCGGAGTGGGTCAAAATTGAACTGCGCTCGGGCAAGGGCCAGCCCATGGTGGTGGCCGTGCTGGACGACATCGTGGAGGAAGTCCGGGTCCGCCTGTGACGCCGGGCGCGAGAGACTTGGTTGGGCCGGGGCCTCTCCCCCAGGGGCGGACGGGGCCTCCGGCCCGGTTGGGCCGGAGCCCGTCTCCCGAGGGGGCGGTGGGCGAACGGCGTCGGAAAGATCGAGGGGAAACTGTCTTTGACAAAGGGGTCGGAGGACAACGATGAACACGCTGTACAAAAAATACATTCCCTTTAAGCCGGTGAAGCTAGCGCAGCGCAAGTGGCCCGGCAACGTGACCACCCAAGCGCCCATCTGGTGCTCTGTGGACCTGCGGGACGGCAACCAGGCTCTGGTGGAGCCCATGAATTTGGAGGAAAAGCTGACCTTCTTCAGCGCCCTGGTGATCATGGGCTTTAAGGAGATCGAGATCGGCTTTCCCGCCGCCTCCCAGGTGGAGTTCGACTTCACCCGGGCGCTGATTGAGCGGGGCCTGATCCCCCCAGACGTGACGGTGCAGGTGCTCACCCAGGCCCGGGACCATCTGATCCGGCGCACCTATGAGGCGCTGGAGGGCTGCGACAGGGCCATCGTGCATCTGTATACCAATATCAGCGCCTTCTTCCGCCAGGTGGTGTACCGCACCGACCTGGAGGGGGTCATCCACATGGCGGAAAAAGGGGCCCGGCTCATGGTAGAGCTGGCCAAGGCGCGCCCCGACGGGGGCGCGGGCATCCGCTTCGAATTCTCCCCGGAGGCTTTTTCCGGCAGCGATCCCGATCATTCGGTGGCCCTGTGTCAGCGGATGCTGGACGCCTTTGAGGCTACCCCGGAGAAAAAGCTGATCCTCAACCTGCCCGCCACGGTGGAAACCGCTTCGCCCAACTGCTTTGCCGACCAGGTGGAGTACTTCATCGACCACCTCCAGGGCCGGGACCGGGCCATCATCTCGGTGCATACCCACAACGACCGGGGCACCGGGGTAGCCGACGCGGAGATGGCCATGCTGGCCGGGGCCCAGCGGGTGGAGGGCACGCTGTTCGGCAATGGAGAGCGCACCGGCAACTGCGACCTGGTGACGGTGGCGCTGAACCTGTATACTCAGGGCGTCGATCCCCAGCTGGACTTCACCCACCTGAGCCACATGCGGGCCCTATACGAGCGGCTCACCAAGATGCGGGTGCCCGAGCGCCAGCCCTATGTGGGCGATCTGGTGTTCACCGCCTTCTCCGGCTCCCATCAGGACGCCATCAAGAAGGGCTTCGACTACCGCCGGGAGCACGACATGCCCATGTGGCAGATGCCCTACCTGATCATCGATCCCCAGGACCTGGGCCGCAGCTACGAGCCCATCATCCGCATCAACAGCCAGTCGGGCAAGGGCGGCGCGGCCTACATGCTCCAGTCCCACTTCGGCTACAACCTGCCCAAGGCCATGCACGCCGATTTCGGCGCGGCGGTGCAGCGGGAGGCCGACCGGCTGGGCAAGGAGCTGACTGCGGACCAGCTGCTGCGGCTGTTCGTGGGGGAATACTGCCAGAGCGATTCGCCCTACCGGCTGCTCAGCCACGATATCACCGAGCGTGGCGCGGCGGGGCATTCGGTGGTGCGCTTCACCGGGGTGATCGCCTACCGGCACCGGGAGTATCCCCTGTGCGGGGAGGGCAACGGCCCCATCGACGCCTTCTTCTCCGCCATGCAGGAGGCCCACATCGACGGGTTCACCTTCCGGGGCTACCACGAGCACGCCATCGGCGGCGGCTCCGACGCCAAGGCCGTGGCCTATATCGAGCTGGAATACAAGGGCCGGAACGTGTTTGGCGTGGGCATCGAGCGCAACGTGTCCATCGCCTCCATCAAGGGCGTACTCAGCGCCATCAACCGGGCGCTGAATCTGGAGGAGGCCCAGCATGGCGCTTGACGCGGTGATGATCGTGCTGTCCATCTTCCTGCTGCTGGGCATGGGCATGGCCCTGACCCACAGGGGATGGATCGACGCCGGCGGCGCCAAATTGCTGGCACGGCTCACGGTGAGCGTGGGGATGCCCGCCCTGGTGCTCAACAACGTGCTCACCCAGTTCCACCGGGAGGGGCTGGCCTCCAGCCTGCGGGCCATCGCCATCTGCTACCTGTCGGTGGGGCTGTCTGTGCTGCTGGGCTGGGGCGCGGCCCGGCTGATTGCCATTCCCGCCAAGCGCCGGGGCGCCTTTATGTGCGCCTTCTCCTTCTCCAACTGCGTGTTCATCGGCCTGCCCGTGGCGGTGGCCCTGTTCGGCGAGGAGGCCACCCCCTATGCCCTCATCTACTATATCGCCAACACCAGCCTGTTCTGGTCCCTGGGCAATTACCTGCTGGCCCGGGACGGGGGCGGCAAGGGCCGCCTGGATGTGAAAAAGCTGATCCCCGCGCCCCTGGTGGCCTTTGTGCTGGGGGTGGCTATGGTGCTGCTGGGGCTCACCCTGCCCTCCTTCGTGCTCAGCGCCTGCAAGTACCTGGGCGCGCTGGTGACGCCCTTATCCCTCCTGTACACCGGCTATGTGGTGATGGGCATGGTGAAGGCCCGGCAGGTGCGCTGGGAAAAGGGCTACGGCCTCATCTTGCTGGCCCGCTTCCTGATTACCCCCGCCCTCACCTGGCTGTGCGCCCGGTTTATCCCGGTGAGCGGCCAGGTGCTGCCCGTGCTGCTGGTGCAGACCGCCATGCCGGTGATGGCTTCGGCAGCCATCGCCGCCGGGGATCAGGGGGCTGACGCCCCCTACGTGGCGGGCAGCATCGCCCTGTCCACCTTCGTTTTCCTGGCCACGCTGCCCATTCTGTCCGCTATAATGCCCTATATCGCCTAAGGAGGCCCCATGATTCAAAACGCTCGCATTCTGGTGACCAATCAGGCGGACCCCCACAAGAACCTGGCCCTGGAAGAAGCCCTGCTGCGGACTGCCCCTCCCGGCCTGGCTACCCTGTTCCTGTGGCAAAACCGGCACACCGTGGTGATCGGCGCCGGGCAAAACGCCTGGCGGGAGTGCAATACCGCCCTGCTGGAACGGGAGGGGGGCACCCTGGCCCGCCGCTCCTCGGGGGGCGGCGCGGTATACCACGATATGGGCAACCTGAACTTCTCCTTTTTGGTGCCCCGGCAGGATTACGACCTGGCCCGCCAGCAAAAGGTGGTACTGGATGCGGTGCGCAGTCTGGGCATTCAGGCCCAGCCCACGGGGCGAAACGACCTGACCGTGGAGGGCCGCAAGTTTTCCGGCAACGCCTTTCGCCTGCTGAAGGACAGCGCCCTGCACCACGGCACCCTGCTGGTGAGCGCCGATATGGGCTTGGTGGCCCGCTACCTGAACGTGGACCCCGCCAAATTGCAGGCCAAGGGCGTCCAGTCGGTGAAGTCCCGGGTGGCCAATCTGTGTGAGTACCGGTCCCTGACCATCGATCAGGTTGTCCAGGCCATGGAGGAGGCCTTTCGGGCTGAATACGGCCCCTGCATCCCCGCCTGGGCAGATGGGCTGGATATCCCCGGCCTGGACCAGCTTACGGCCCGGTACCAGAGCTGGGAGTGGAACTACGGCCAATCCCCGGCGGGGGATTGGCACGTGGAGCGCCGCTTCCCCTGGGGCGGCATAGAGCTGTTCGCCCACATCGAAAGGGGCTGTATGCGCCAGGTCAGGGCCTATACCGACGCCATGGACGAAACCCTGGGGCCCCGCTTGGCCCAGGCTCTGGAGAGTTGCCCCTTCCAGCCGGAACCGCTGGCCCAGCGGCTTCATGCCCTGGATCTGCCGGAACTGGCCCAATGGCTGGCTCAAGTTTTTCCCTGATTCTCCCGTCGCCATCAGGCCCATCTGCTCCGGGATCGCCCCGCAGGCCTTTCCCGCCATGCCCCGCCCCCACCGGAGGCGGGGCTTTGCTGCGCCAAGGCGTTTCCCCGCCCCGCCCTCCCGGCTTGCCGCCGGGCAGAAAACCGTCGTGGAAGCGGCGCGGCGTGCGCCGGGGAAAACGCTGCGGGAGCGGCATGACGAGCCCCGGGAGGAAAAGCGATGCGGCGGAACCGGTGCGGCAGATGCCGGAGGAAACGATGCGGGAGCGGCATGACGAGCCCCGGGAGGAAAAGCGATGCGGAAGAAGCGG
>DVHZ01000091.1 GCA_018711685.1 Candidatus Excrementavichristensenella intestinipullorum
CATAGGCTCCCGAAAGCGGACAGGCCGCACAGCAGGAGCCAAAACCGCATCCGCCCGGGCGAGGAGCCTATGGGCGGCAGTAACTTCGGGCGGAGCCACGAGCCGCAGCAAAGTGGCGGAGCCCACGTCTCGAATACGCTGAGCTCCCCCAATGCCGCCCTAGCGGGCGGCATTGGGGGACCGCCAGAACACCGCCTCCCCGATGACCCATACCCCAAAAAGCCCCGATAGAACGCTACATCCCCGCCTCCCACCGCAGCAAAACCGGCGCTGCACCGGAGCACCCAAAAGCCACACCTATCGCGTCAGGGGGTCCCGGGGGGCGGAGCCCCCCGGGCGCGGCAGCGCCGCCGCCGTAGGGCGGCGGCGCTGCCGCGAAAACGCCGGGGCAACGAGCTGCCGTCCCCATGAAGCGCCAGAGGGAATCTTTTTTGCGCATGTATTGCGCTCTGCCATGT
This sequence comes from Candidatus Excrementavichristensenella intestinipullorum, assembly GCA_018711685.1. GTDB lineage: Bacteria > Bacillota > Clostridia > Christensenellales > Aristaeellaceae > Excrementavichristensenella > Excrementavichristensenella intestinipullorum. The sequence continues at coordinate 459 of DVHZ01000091.1, forward strand.
CGCAATTCATGCTGCGCAGTATGTGTACAGCAAGCGTATTTCGGCGGCAAACCCATCGCGGGCGGGCCCAAACCGCGTTGTTTCCGGCGGCAAAAGGTGGTATAATTGGGTTCAGGGCGAAGCCGGAAAGAGGAGAGGGGAGCGCGGAATGGCTGCGGCGAAGCGGATTGATTTAGCCGGTTATGCCAGGCGTGAGCATTACCGGTACTTTCGGGATATGGCCTACCCCTATGTAGGGACGACGGTAAACGTGGATATCACCGGTTTTATCGAAACGGTCAAGGCGCAGGGACTTCCTTTTTTCCTATCGTTTTTATACCAAGCGGTAGGCGCGGCGAATCAGATTCCGGCATTGCGCCAGCGCATGGACGCCCAAGGGATTATAGAATTCGACCGATGCCCCTCATCGCACACGGTAGCGCGGGAGGATGGAACCTATGTGTACTGCAACCTGGACTGCGGTATGCCCTTTTCCCAATTTTTGCCCTATGCCCAGGAGGAACAGCGAAGGGCTAGAGAGGGCGGGAGTATCCAGGAAGAGGAGGCTCAGGCTTTCTTTTTTGTCTCCACCCTGCCCTGGGTGACCTACACGTCCCTGATTCAGCCCACGCCTTTCCCGGCGGACAGCAATCCGCGGTTGACCTGGGGAAAGTATTTTGATCAAGGAGATCGGACGCTGATGCCCGTATCCTTACTATGCCACCATGCCCTGGCGGACGGACTTCACCTGGCCCAATTCTATCGCGCCCTGGAGGAGCGGCTGGAAGGCTTCGGGCAAGGCTGAGGGGCAAACCGGGGGCGCTGGGGGAATTTTTTGACGTCGCCCCTTGACAAGGGGGCGATGGGATGCTATGATAAAAAATAAGGAAGTGCATCCGCTTTTTTTGAGGGATATTTTTGGACCGTTCCAAAAGGAGCTTTTCATGGCTACGATTAAGGATGTTGCCCAAAGGGCGGGCGTATCCCGGAGCACGGTCTCGCTGGTGCTCAACAAGAGTCCCTTGGTGAAGGAGGCCACAAAGCGGCATGTGGAGAGCGTGATTGCCCAGCTCAACTATGTGCCCAACAACAACGCCCGGGGGCTCAGTTCGCGCATTACCAACGCCCTGGGCGTGCTGTTCATGCAGGATTACATGCCCGATACCGCCCAGATCACCTATGATAACGATCAGCATGTGGGCTTGTGCTCGTTCAACATCAGCAACGGCATCATGAGCGGCTTGACCGGCACCAATTATGGCGTGATTATGGAGCGATTCTGCTCGGTGAGCGCTCCGGAGGCGCTGCCCCGTATGATTCAAGAAAAGCGGGTGGACGGGCTGTTCGTGGTAGGCCATCCGTATAGCGACGCCTTCATCGGCAACCTGAAGAAAACGGGCATTCCCTTTGTGGTGGTGGGCGTGGGCAGCTATGAGGAAGGGATAGACTCCATCTACGCGGACCCTTTTGAGGGAACGCTGATTGCCGTGCGGGAACTGCTGCGGGTAGGGCATAGGAAAATCTGCCTGATGAACTGCTCGGCCCTGCTGCTCTCCCACGAACGGCGCTTGAAAGCCTACCGCCAGGCGCTGGAAGAATATGGAATCCCCTATGACGAAGTATGGAATATTCGGGCGGAGAAGAACAACGGTCGGGACGCCAACATCGCCTTTCGCGCCTTTTGGGAGGGGGGCAACCGGCCGGACGCCATCGTAGCGGCCAACGGCCAAAGCGCTTCGGGGATCATGGCCTTTTTATATCAGAAGGGAATTCGGGTTCCCCAGGATATTTCCATTATCGCATATGAGGATTCCTCCATCTGCGGCTATGCCACGCCTGCCCTGACTGCGGTGAATATCCGCAAGGAAGAGCTGGGATTCAAGGCCGCCAAGTGCCTGATCGAACGGATTCGCCACCCGGATAAGCAGGTGGACACGATTGTGACCCAGCCATATTTGGTGCGGCGCGACAGCGTGAGGGCGGGCTGAACCTAAAGGGCGTTGACCGTGGGCCCGGTGGGATCAAAAAAAGAGCGGAAACGGAGGCGCGGTATGGACAAGATCGACCTTGGGCAGGTCCGGCGGGGCCTGCGCGGCGACGTGATCGTCGTGGGCGGCGGTCCCGCAGGCATGTGCGCGGCCATTGCGGCGGCGCGGGAAGGAGCCGGCGTGGTCTTGGTGGAACAGGCCAACGCCTGCGGCGGCATGGCTACCCAGGGCCTGGTGGGGCCGTTTATGACCTGCTATGACCGCCAGGCTAAGACGATGATTATTCGAGGCCTGTTTGAGGAGATCGTCGAGCGCATGGTCCGGCGGGGATACGCCATACATCCCTCTCAGGTTCATGCCGGTACCTGCTTTACCTCTTGGATTGTGCTGGGTCACGAACACGTGACGCCTTTTGAGCCGGAAGGACTAAAGCTCATTATGGATGAAATGATCCAGGAGGCCGGGGTCAAGGTGCTCTACCACACCTGCTTTCTGCGGCCCCTGATGGAAAGGGACAGGATTGCGGGGGTGCTGGTTTCCTCCAAAAAGGGACTGGAGGTCATCGAGGGCAAGGTGGTCATCGACTGCACCGGGGATGGCGACGTGGCCCAGCGGTGCGGCGCGCCCTATGAAATAGGCGACCAGCAGCTGCACCAAGTCCAACCGGCGACCATGTTTTTTCACGTATCTAACGTAGACGGGGAGCGGCTGGAGGCGGATATCCAGGCCCATCTGCACACCTTTTACCGCAAGGACGGGGTGAATTACCGTTCTCTGCATTGGCGGGTTGCCCAGGCCCGGGCCAACGGGGATTGGAGCCTGCAGCGGGTCAGCATAGGCATCTTCCGCATGCCCAAGCCCGACGAATGGTGCGTCAACACCTCCCGCATCATGAACGTAGACAGCACGGACAACGAAAGCCTCACCCGTGCGGAAATCGAGGGGCGGCGGCAGGCCGACGAGATCCTGCGCTTTTTGCGCAAGTACGTCCCGGGTTGCGAAAACGCCCGGATGAAGGCCACCGCTTCCTGTATCGGCATTCGGGAGAGCCGGCACATCGTGGGGGATTATTGGCTTACCGGCGAGGACCTGCTGCAGGGCAAGGTGCCGGAGGATACCATCCTGCTGTCCGCCAATTCGGTGGATGTGCATGGGCGGTTCGGCCCCGTCAGCAACGAGTACGTGGCCATTCAGTCGGATTACTACGGCGTGCCCTACCGCTGCCTGCTGCCCAGAGGGGTGGAACAATTGCTGGTGGCCGGCCGGTGCGTCAGCGCCGATTCCACCGCCGCCGGGGCCATTCGCGTCATCCCTCCCTGCATGGGCATGGGAGAGGCCGCCGGCGTGGCCGCTGCGTTGGCCGTAAAGGCGGGCTGCACGGTGCGCGGCTTGGATACGGGGCTCCTTCGCAGGCGCCTGCGGGAACGGGGCGTCTATTTGGGGCAAGGTTAGGTTTTTATTTCCTAAAATTTGGATCGATCCAAAATTGAGGAAAGGCGAATTGGAAATTGTTGTTGGGGTTACGCCGATGATGGGGCGACTCTGACGATAATGAATAAAATATGAGGAGGAAACGGACACCATGAAGAAACTACTGGCAATCCTGTTGGCAGCCCTGATGCTGGCTTCTGGCGCGGCTTTCGCCCAAGAAGCCGACATTACCAGTTGGATTTTGGAGGATGACACTTCCATCTCCGGCACGATTAGCTTCTGGATGCCCTTTAGCGGCTCTCAGGGGATGGACGCGCTGATCGCGGACTTTAACAGCGTTTATCCCAACATCACCGTGGAGCTCAACAGCTACAACAACAACGCCGACGGAAACATGTCCGTCAACACCTCTATCCTGGCGGGAGAAGTGGACGTATTGGCCTCCTTTGGCCTGTCCAACGCGTATACCCGTTGGGAGAGCAACATGTACGTGGACCTAACCGACCTGGTGGAGGAGGAGGGCATCGACCTGGTGGCCAACTGGGGCAGCGACGCCTTCAAGTACGATGGCCGCGTGTATACCTTCCCCTGCGGTGGCCTGAGCTACTATATAGCCATCAACATGAACGCCTGGAACGCCGCCGGGCTGGGCGAACTGCCCTCCGAGTGGACCTGGGACGAGTACCTGGAGGCCAGCCGGGCCATGACCGAATACAACGAGGACGGATCGGTAAAGGTATACGGCGGCTCCGACTACCACAGCGTCAACTATTTTACCTACGCCAGGGGCTCCATCGTGGGAAAGAACGCCTACTATAAGGAAGACGGGACCGCCGCCTTCGATACCCCGGAGATCATCAACGCCCTGGAGCGGGAAGTGCAGGCCGAGCTGGTGGACCATATCTGGTTCCCCAAGGCCACCTATCGGGGCGATAACCTGCAATCGCAGCAGATCTTCCTGGTACATCGCCCAAAAAGCGGTGGCGGCCGGTTTTCAGGCTGTGCTGTTTACCGATCATCGAAACGCGGAACAGGTGGCGGAGTCGGTTAAGATGCTCAAGCCTGAGACGCCTGAGTGGGGCGGCATGTTCGGCTTTCCCAACCGGCGCTTTATTGGCACCCAGAGCCATATGCCTCAGATGGATCACGCCCACCGCTTGGAGCAGGTTGTGCTGTGCTTTATGATCGAAAAGGCTGAAGCAATGGAACATATCGAGGAGATATGTCAAGTACCAGGGGTGGATATGGTTCAATTTGGACCATCCGATTATTCCATGAGTAGAGGCTGGAATGCTGCTGAGCATCGGGAGGAAACCCGCGCCGCAGAGCGGAAGATGATTGAGACGGCGCTGCGGTATGGAGTGGCACCTCGATGTGAAATTCAATTTCCTGAGGACGCCCAATACTACGCACAGCTGGGCGTGCGCCATTTTTGTTTGGGAGACCAGTTCCAGGTGCTGAACAAATTCTGGACGGTTGAAGGCTCAAAGATGCGCACCTTTGCCGATGGTTTAGGGTAAGGGGGGAAAATCGAATGCGGCTGGAACATGTAAAATTGGACATGCGTACCCGGTATATTCCAATTATCGGGTATCCCATGGACCATTCCAGCGCGTCTTACGTCTACAATTATCTCTTTGGGTGTCGGAATCTCAATGCCATCATGTGGCCGCTGGAGCTGGAGAAGGGACGTCTGCCCGAATTTATGGCGGCGAGGAATTTGTTCGGCATAGACAAATTCACCTTGACTATGCCCCACAAGGCGGATATCATTCCCTTGCTGGATCGGGTGGAGGAGAGCGCCCGCCTATTTGGCTCGGTCAATGTGGTATGGACGGAGGAGGGCCAGGCCCATGGATGCAGCTGTGACGGATTGGGCTGTGTAAGCGCTTTAACGGGCGCGGGGGTCCAATTGGCAGGCCGACGGGTGATGATACTGGGGGCCGGCAGCATCAGCGGGATTTTGGGTTATGAATTTGCCCGCCACGGCGCCAAGGAGATCGTACTGCTCAACCGCACCCTGAAAAATGCCCAACGCATTGCACAGGTATTGGACGAACATACCCGGGTCCAGGCAAGCGGCCGGCCCATGGAGCCTCAAGCCCTCAAGGAGGAAGCGGCCCGAGCCGATTTGGTGGTGCAATGCTCCGCGCTGGGCATGCACGGCTATGGGGCGGACTATGAGGACCTGGAATTCCTGGATGCCCTTCGTCCCGGCGTACCCGTGATGGAGGCTATCGTCAATCCCCCCTTGACCAGTTTTGCCCGGCGCGCCCAGGCATATGGGCATCCGGTAGTACCTGGCATGGATATGCTGCTGGGGCAGATGGGCGCGATTTTTGAGCGCTGGTTCAGCATCGAGCTGACGCAGCAGGAGAAGGAAGGCGCCAAGCGGGTTTTAAGGGAGCATTTCGGTCTATAATTTTTTGTGGCGAATTTCTCTAGATTTTTCCAAAGCATTGCGCATCCTAAAGGCCGCTCGCTTAAGCACAAAGCGGTCTTTAGGGTGCGCTCCAATCTGAGTGAGAAAACCCCCGAAGATTCATTCCATCATCAGACGGGAGCCGAGATGCGCCTCGCCCATGGAGGACGAGGCGCAAAGGGTTGGAACGAATTATTCGCCCATGGCGGTTGTGGCGGCGATGCGGGCAAACACGGTTAAATCGGCCAGAGCATGGCTGCCCAGGCGATTGTTGCCGTGGACACCGCCCGTCACTTCGCCGGCGGCAAAGAGGCCGGGAACCGGTTGACCGTTTTCGTCTAAAGCTCTGGCGTGGGTGTCGATTTCCACGCCGCCGCAGGTATAGAGCACCATGGGATATTGTTTGCAGGATACGTAATAGGGCGCCTTGCCCAGGGGGAGCTCAGCCAGGGTGCGGCCGAACTCGTCTTCAATTTCCCCGGCTACCAGTTTATTATAGTCCTCGACGGTTTTTTGCAGGTTTTCCAAGGGCATATCCAGAGCCTGGGCCATTTCTTCCAGAGTATCGAATTTCATGACGTCTCCGCTGGCAATCATGGCGTCCGCTTTTTCTTGGGAACCATCCTGGTCCACTACCGCCTGGTCGTTGAGGATATAGCAGTATCCGCCGGTCTGATCCAACACGGACATGCTCATCTTATCCCGCCGGCCATCCTCCCGCACGAAGCGTTGGCCTTCCTGGTTCAGGTATAGAACGGAGTTGTTGGTAGCGGGCAGGGTGGTCAGGCTGGTAGGCAGCATCTGAATCTTCTCAAGGTCGATCAGGTGAGCGCCTGCGGCTTCGGCCATGGCCAAACCATCGCCTTGAGCGGAGGCCACGCAAAGGGTTTGGGTGTTGTCGGTGATTTTTTCGCTCAATTCCCTGCACATTTCCAGGTTGGCGCCAAAGCCGCCGGTGGCCAGCAAAACGCCTTTCTTTCCGTACACCTCATAGGTGTTTCCGTCGGCCCCGCTGGCGCGTACGCCCACTACCCGACCGTCTTCCAGAATGAGCTGGGTAGCCGTAGTTTCAAATAAGATGGGAATGTTCAGGGCATCTACATTGTCCTTGAGCACCTGTACCAGATAGGCGCCCGAGGATTCAATATTGGAATGAGTGCGCGGCCAAAGGGAACCAATAACCTGGAACACCGTGTCGTTCCACTCTACTCCCAAGTCCTCCAGCCAATGAAGCCCGTCCAGCGCGTTTTCGCACATGGTGGCAACCAACTCTTTCTTGGCCAGAGAATCTCCTTCGGTGTATACTTGCTCGATATGCATCTCAACGGAGTCCTCAATGCCCTGGGGCTGCTGGCGCTCCGGGTCAACAGCGGCGTAATTGCCTCCGGAAGCTGCAGTATTGCCGCCTACCGCAGCGGTCTTTTCGATGATAATGGCGGTGCCGCCGAGCTGGGCGGTCTGGATGGCGCCAATCATGCCGGCGCCGCCCGCGCCGACCACGGCCAGATCGGCTTCCATGGTAATGGTCTGGCCGGTTGGCGCTTCAGACGGCAGGGGGGATTTGAGGGCGGCTATGTCGAAGCCGGCCTGGGTTAAGCACAGTTCCGCCGCGCTAAGGATAGCGTTGGAAGTATTGGTGGCGCCGCTTACGGTGTCCACGGCCAGCGTCTGTCCTGCCACGATTGCAGCAGGAATTCGCTCGATAGCGGGATCGGAGATGACGGCGGTTTCACTATGGCTGGTTACGTCCACCTGGGCAATTTCTCCTTGGGATACGACGACGCTTACCGTCACGGGGCCGTTGTTTCCTTGGGCGCTGGCGGTATAGGTCCCGTCGGTTCCCTGGGCCAGGGCCATGGTTCCCAAGCTGAAGGACAGGCATAGGATCAAGGCCAATGCCAGGCGGCTCGCCCGATGGAAAAGTTCTCTGTGCGTCATAAGGTTTCCTCCTCGTTTATGGTGTGCTTGTTAAAAGCATGACGAGTATAAACCGACAGAGCATCGTAAAGTCAATTATTCATTTTTCCCAGATTGGCGGATGAAGGCGCCGTCAAATCAGATAACTATCGAGGCGAAAGATGCAGACCGGGCCCGGAACCCTCCGAGGGTTGTAGGGTTTTAATCGATGGGGAACCAGGCCGTTTGGTAAGAGCAGTAGCCTGAGGCGCTTTTTTGCGCATAATCCATGCGGGTAATGATATCGCCGGTAAGGGAAAGCCCCTTTTCCGCCAAAAAGGACATGGCTTTGCCGATCCGCCGGCTGAGAGGAAGCATGGTGTCAAAACCCTCGCCGCCAATGGTTTGAATGACGCAAAGGCGGGGCGGATAATACGTCACGTATTGATCCGCCTGAATGTTCCAGAGCCGGGCGTTTTCCTCCAGAATGCCCAGGGCGGAAAAGCGGTGGCAGGTATCCTTTTGCACATCTTCCAGGGGATAGCGGATGGTATTGAACACGAAAGGGGTCATGGCCAGCCATTGCTTGGTGCGCTGGTAAATTTCTTTCTCGGGAAGGAAAGTGGTGTCTTCCATATTTTCCATGCGAAAGAGCCCCGGCCGCATGTCGATCCGGCATGCTCCGGTTCCCTGGCCAACGGCTTCCAATAGGGCGCGCCATTTGCGCAGGTTATCTAAGATCCTGAGTTTGTCGGCGATCTCCTCTTCCAATTGCGCTTCCTGACGCCGGGTAGCGTCTATGGTGCGCTCCACAGACGTGTTGTTTAACAGTTCGCTGCTTTTGGCCACGCTGCACCCATAGCGCAGATAGCGCCGCGCCATGAGCAGGATGCCATAATCCCATACTGTATAATATCGATAGCCGTTCCGGGCATCACGCTTGGGGGAAAGCACTCCGTTTTCTTCATAGTACCGTATGGTTTGGGGCGTAATGCCGATGAGATCGGAGATGGTCTTTATGGTATAGTACATAATGTACACCTCACAGGCCGGATAAAAAAGAGAAGTCACTATCTGCGCGAGGCATGGACAAGCGCCAGAGCTGGCCGTGGATCGTGGGCTAAGTGATAAAATGGGGGCTTAAGTTATCCAGTACACGGATGTCGATATCGGTGTAGATTTTGTCTCGCTCTGGGGCAATGTTCAGGGCACAGTAGCGATAGAGGGTGGTTAGGGGAATGTCGCCATATTTGTTGGAGTTACGGTTGATGAGAACGTCCACCGTGCCCTTTTTCATGTGGGGCGCGGCTTGGGCTTCGTCGCTGTAAAGCACCGATGGAATGTGGGTGGGATGTTCCTCCAGAGCACGGCATACCCCGCGTATGCCCGTGGCGTTGATGAAGATTGCGTCTAAATCCCGCCGCGCCAGCAGAGACTTGGTGGCGGAGTAGCACACGAAATCGTCGTTGTGCAGCGTTAACTTTTCTGCCAACGTGATATCCGGATAGGAACGGGCCAATTCCTTCTCAAAGCCCTGGACACGGAGTTGACGGCTTTGGAGCATGATGTCGTCGCTGGTGATCAGGGCAATTTGGGCGGGGCCGCGGGTCATGAGGCGGATGATCCGGGCGGCGGTTTCGCCGCTGGTCCGGTGGTTGATGCCTACATAGGCGAGGCGGCCGGTGTCCTCCAGGTCGGAGCCGTAGGTGACGATGGGAATGCCCGCCTGGGTCAATTGGCGCATCTTTTCGGCCACGCTGGGATGGAAAAAGGGCACCAAGACAACGCCGTTTATGCCCTCTGAACCCAGGGCGTCCAGTGTGCGCACCATGGTAGAAACGTCGTTCAGCGGGCAATTGATGACCTGCACCTCCACGCCGTATTCCGATAAGTGCAGTTTTTCCTCCAGCACACCGGAGGGCAGCAGGGGCTGGCGCTCAATATCCACATAGGTCAAAATGATATAGGCGAAGCGGAGACGCTTCTTTTTGGCGGCCAGGTTTTTGCCGGCCAGATTGGGCACGTAATGGGTGCTCTGGGCGATTTGGCGAATGCGCTGAGCGGTGTCGCTGTTGACGCCGCCCCGGTTGTTGAGGACGCGATCCACCGTTCCCCTGGAGACGCCTGCGATGCGGGCGATTTCTTTAATCGTCATGGAACACACCTCCGCTATCCACAAATGAGCGCAAGGAACACAGCCTTGCCAGTTGGCGGCGATAGCCTCCCCGCGCCGGGAGGGGCCGAAGGAGCGGGACACATGGAGCGGGGAAGCCTAAAATTATATCCGGGAAAAGAGGATAAATTTTGCGCTTAGCCCACACGATAAAAATTCGTATATTTCACCGCTTGACGGTAGTATACCAAAGAGCGAACCGGTTGACAACTGTTTGCCGCATTTTTTTGACGAACAGCAGTGTTTAGAATGTATAAAACCGAGCACGAAAAAGATAAATATGCAGACAGTTCCAAAATACGACATAAAAATAGAGAAATAGCACATTTTATACTGGAATTATTTGGACAAACAGTCGTTTTTATATACAAATACAAGAGGGATATTGACAATGAACTGAATATAATTATAATTAATAGTGCTCGAGCACGTTCCGCATTGACCCCCCCTCAAGATGTTTTGCAAGGACAGGATGAGAGAAGGAGATTCAGGACCCACAGACGACTGCTTGAGGCAGAGGACCTTGACACCGGCAGAAGATGATAAAGGAAAGGGAAGGAACTATGAAAAAGACATTGGCGTTGATCCTCGCACTCGTCATGCTGTTTTCCATGAGCACTGGCAGTTTTGCCCAGAGCGATGCCCCCTTGGCGGACAAGGTGCGCGTTGCCATAAGCAGCGATGTGGTCACATTGGACCCGCTGGGCGATAACGCCCAGGGCAAGCATATGGTGATGCCCTGTTTTGCCGAGTGGCTGTGTATCCTGACGGAAGTGGGCGGGGAGTTGCAGCCCTGCATCGCCAAGAGCTGGGAGCAGGTAGACCAAAGATCCCAAGCGCTTCAGCGGGACGGTGGCCATGGAGAGCTTCAACGGCTCCTTTACCATCGATCACGCCAACGGGGGCTGGGGCCTGACGTGGGAACACCTGGTGGCCTCCGGCGACGGCTGGGTGGGCTATACCAAGGACGGAAACTGCGT
>DVHZ01000092.1 GCA_018711685.1 Candidatus Excrementavichristensenella intestinipullorum
CTAGCCCCGGCTCCACACTCCCCCGCTTCCGCACTCTTGATGGTCCCCAGCCTTCCCCCAGCGCAATTCCGCCTGCCCGGATGTGCGCCCGCCAAAAAAGTGCCCCTCCCCAGCTCCACCGCAGATCCCCCGCGCCCCATATCCGTCCAGAGCCTGGTATCTTGTTGGGTCATTGTTGTTTTTTGACCAGCATATATTAATATGGCTTTGTAAATTAACCTGTGCGCTCTTGTATATGGATGGAAAATTGGCTATACTAAATGGTGCGAAACCTACACACAACCAGCACAACGTAAGGGGGAGCAACATGACGCACAAGTACGTATACCTGTTTAAAGAGGGCAACGCAGGCATGAAGGACCTGCTGGGAGGCAAGGGCGCCAACCTGGCGGAAATGACCGCGCTGGGCCTGCCGGTACCCCAGGGCTTCACGGTATCCACGGAAGCCTGTACGGCCTATTACCATGACGGCAAGGTGATCAACGACGAGATTCTGGCCCAGATCGACGCGGCGCTGAAGGAGACCGAGAAGATCTGCGGCAAGAAGTTCGGCGATCTGGACAACCCCTTCCTGGTATCCGTGCGCTCGGGCGCCCGGGTGTCCATGCCGGGCATGATGGACACCATTCTGAACCTGGGCCTCAACGACGTGGCGGTCAAGGGCCTGGCCAAGCTGACCCAGAACGAGCGGTTCGCCTACGACAGCTACCGCCGTTTCATCATGATGTTCTCCGACGTGGTCATGGAGATCCCCAAGGCCAAGTTTGAAAAGCTGCTGGACGAAGTGAAAGAAGAAAAGGGCGTGCAGTACGACACGGAGCTGGACGCCGACGACATGAAGGGCGTCGTGGTACTGTTCAAGAAGCTGTACCGGGACGAAAAGGGCGAGTCCTTCCCCCAGGACCCCAAGGTGCAGCTAATCGAGGCGGTCAAGGCGGTGTTCCGCTCCTGGGATAATCCCCGTGCCATCTACTACCGCCGCATGAACGACATCCCCGGCGACTGGGGCACTGCCGTCAACGTGCAGAGCATGGTGTTCGGCAAACATGGGCGACACCTCGGGCACCGGCGTGGCCTTCACCCGGGACCCGTCCACCGGCGAGAACCGGCTGTACGGCGAATACCTGATCAACGCCCAGGGCGAAGACGTGGTGGCCGGCGTGCGCACGCCCCAGCACATCGACACCCTGAAGGACGTAATGCCCGAAGTTTACGAGCAGTTCGTGGGCATCGCCAAGACGCTGGAAGACCACTACCGCGACATGCAGGACATGGAGTACACCATCGAGCGGGGCAAGCTGTACATGCTGCAGACCCGTAACGGCAAGCGCACCGCGGCTGCGGCGCTGAAGATCGCCGTGGACCTGGTGAACGAGGGCATGATCACCCGGGAGGAAGCCATCATGAAGGTGGAGCCCCGGCAGCTGGACGCCCTTCTCCATCCCCAGTTCGATCCCCAGGCGCTGAAGGCGGCCACCCCCATCGCCAAGGGCCTGCCCGCTTCCCCCGGCGCCGCCTGCGGCCAGGTGTACTTCACCGCCAAGGAAACCGCCGCGGCCGCCCAGGCCGGGCAGAAGGTGGTGCTGGTGCGCACCGAGACCTCTCCTGAGGATATCGAGGGCATGAATCACGCCCAGGGCATCCTCACCTGCCGCGGCGGCATGACCAGCCACGCTGCGGTGGTGGCCCGGGGCATGGGCACCTGCTGCGTGGCGGGCTGCTCCGAGGTGCATATCGACGAGGAAGCCAAGACCATGACGGTGGGCGAGACCGTGTTCCACGAGGGCGATTTCATCTCCATCGACGGCTCCACCGGCAACGTGTACGGCAGCGCCATCGCCACGGTGGACGCGGACGTGTCCGGCGATTTCGCCACCATCATGGAGTGGGCCGACGCGGTGCGGCGCCTGAAGGTGCGCACCAACGCGGATAACCCCCACGACGCGGCGGTAGCCGTGAAGTTCGGCGCGGAGGGCATCGGCCTGACCCGTACCGAGCACATGTTCTTCGCCGCCGACCGCATCGCGGCGGTGCGGGAAATGATCCTGGCCAGCACCGAGAGCCAGCGGCGCATTGCCCTGAACAAAATCCTGCCCATGCAGAAGGGCGACTTCAAGGGCATCTACCAGGTGATGGGCGAGCGGCCGGTGACCATCCGCTACCTGGATCCGCCGCTGCACGAGTTCCTGCCCAGCAAGAACATGACCGCCGAGATCGAAGCCATCGCCAAGGAGCTGGAAACCACCCCCGAGGCCATCATCGCCAAGATCGACGCGCTGCACGAGTTTAACCCCATGATGGGCCACCGGGGCTGCCGCCTGTCGGTCACCTATCCGGAGATCGCCGAGATGCAGACCCAGGCGGTTATCGAGGCCGCCATCGAGGTCACCCAGGAAACCGGCCACGTCATCCATCCGGAGATCATGATTCCGCTGGTAGGCGACGTGAAGGAGCTGGCCTACGTGCGGCGTATCGTAGACGAGACCGCCCATAGGGTCATGAAGGAGAAGCAGGTCAAGCTGGACTACCGGGTAGGCACCATGATCGAGATCCCCCGGGCCGCCGTCACTGCCGACGAGATCGCCACCGAGGCGCAGTTCTTCTCCTTCGGCACCAACGACCTGACCCAGATGACCTACGGCTTCAGCCGCGACGACGCGGGCAAATTCCTGGACGCCTACTACCAGAAGAAGATTTTCGACTTCGATCCCTTCGCCCATCTGGACCAGAACGGCGTAGGCAAGCTGGTGGAGATGGCCGTGAAGCTGGGCCGTCAGACCCGCCCGGAGATCAAGCTGGGCATCTGCGGCGAGCACGGCGGCGATCAGTCCAGCGTCATCTTCTGCCACAACGTGGGCCTGGACTACGTGTCCTGCTCTCCCTTCCGGGTGCCCATCGCCCGGCTGGCTGCCGCCCACGCCGCCATCCTGGAGAAGCAAGCCAAGCAGAAGAAAAAGAAGTAATCCCTATTATCAAACAATCCCGCCCGGGCAAACCCGGGCGGGATTTCAGTGTGTGGGAAAAGTACGCCTGCGGCGCTCTTTTGGGAGCGTTGGCGCTGTTTCCCTCTCGGCCTCACGGCCTTCAGGGCGGGAAACAGCCTAATGAAGCCTTGCTATGCAGGGATACCGAACCCGCCGCCCAGGGCGCGGGTTCGGAGTGCATTTGACAGGCTGCGGCCTTCTAACCCTTCTCGAGAGGTTTGGGCAGTCTGCAATCCCGCCCGGGCAAGCCCGAGCGGGATTGGGTTTTTCAAGAGATATCCCTTCTATATCCGCCAGGGCGCGTAACGCCTATACCAGCAGTTCGCCCTTAAAGATCTGCCGGATGACGCTGATGGCGCTACTGGATGCCTCCAGGTTCTGGGTGCGGAAGGCGGGCAGCACGTCGATATGGCGGTAGGCATGGATGGCCAGGCGCTGGTTCAGGGCTATGGCAAATTGCTTGGCCTGCTCCGGGCCGAACAGCCCCTCCTCTCCCCCCAGAATGATGGCCTGGGGGTTCAGCAGGTCGCAGATGCCGCCCATGACGGCGGCCAGCATATCCACCATGTAAAACAGCCTATTGGGATTATCCTGACACAGTTCAAAGCGAATATAATCGCCCACGCCGCCCAAGTATTCCCCACCCATGCCCGGGCCCATATAATTCACCAGCACCCTGCCGATCTCGCTGGAAAAGCCGGTGCTGTCGTTGTACAGCTGATTGCCGGTAACGATGCCCAGGTTGATGTCGTGATCCACACACAGGAAGATAAAATCGTGATAGGCCCGGCCATTGCCGTAAAACCGCTCCGCCAAGGCGTTGCAGTTCAAGTGGTGGTTGAAGTACACCGGCAGATCGTAGCGCCGGCGGAACCTGCCGGCCACGGGAATATCGTGCAGGCCGCAGAAATTGGGCGGGTTTAAAATGACGCCGTTGTTGATGTCTACCGGCCCCACCGAGGCAATGCCAATACCCAGCACCTGATCCCGAGCCACCATCTCGTCGGTCAGCTGAAAGGCGGTATGGATAAGCGCTTCCTCGTCGTATGCCTCTATGGCCACCCGGCGAGACTCCAGCACGTTCAGCCGTAAATCGCACAGCGCCGCCGATACGTGGGTTCGGTGAATCATCACCCCCACCACCTTGGGCGCCTGGGGAGAAATGGCCAGCTTGATGGGGTTGTGAGGGCCAGGGCTCTTCTCCGTGTATTCAATCACATAGCCGCGCTGGATAAAATCGGCAATGATGTTGGACAGGGTCATCTTGGTTAGGCCGCTCCGGTTGGCCAGCTCGGTACGGGACATACTATCCTCCGTGGCCAACAGTTGAAAAATCAACCCCCGGTTGAACACCCGCTGCCGCTGGTGGTTGATGCCCTGAGGCGTCAGCGCGCTCATAAATACCCTCCCCCTTATCTCGTAATATCAGTTTATAGATATAATGTTAAGTTTTCAAGTTATGCCTGGCATCCCCCTCTCTTCTCCCGCCGCCCGGGAAAGAGGTTGACAAAACAGTGGGGATTGGACTACAATTAGTAAAATTAGTTTACTGTATTCCCCGCGAAATCGACGAATAGGAGGAAAAAAACATGGACGAGCAAATGTTGCTGGAGGCGTTGGGCCTGGAAAAGGGGGGCGGGTACTGGCAAGAGCGGCTATTGGCCCAGTTGGCCTATCTGGATCAGGCCATGACTTGCCGGGATATTTCCCGAAAGGACTTTGAGGCCGAACTTGACCGGTTGGCAGGCGGCGTGGAAAAAACCGGCGCTTTGACCAAGGAAATGGTACTGGAGGCGGAGGCCCGGCTGGGGGCCGTCTATGGGGAGCTGGTCAAAAGCGCCCAGGTGATCTTCGCCGCCCACGCCCATATCGACATGAATTGGGAATGGGGCTTTGACGAGACGGTAGGGGTAATTATCGACACTTTCCAAACCATGCTGGACCTGATGGAGGAATTTCCGGATTTTTACTTCTCCCAATCCCAGGCTTCTACCTACGCGGTAATCGAGCAATACTGCCCCTCCCTGTTGGAACCCATCCGCCAGCGCATCGCCCAGGGCCGGTGGGAAGTCACCGCCAGCACTTGGGTGGAGCACGACAAGAATATGGCGGGCACCGAAGCCATGCTCCGCCAGCTGATCTGCGCCAAGCGTTACCTGAGCCGGCTGTTAGGGGTGGATATGGACAGCCTGAACCTGGACTTTGAGCCGGACACCTTCGGCCACAGCGCCTACGTGCCGCAGGTGCTCCGCAGCGCCGGAGTAAACTATTATTACCATTGCCGGGGCTACGACGGCAAGCGTGCCTATCGCTTCCGGGCGCCTTCAGGGCAAGAGGTGCTGGCCTATTGCGAACCCAACTGGTATCTTGGGCCGGTGACCTACGACATGCTCAGCTACGTGCCCGCCTTCTGTCGGCAGAACGGGGTGGACACGGCCATGGTGGTATACGGCGTGGGCGATCACGGCGGCGGACCCACCCGGCGGGATATCCGCCGGATACGGGACATGGCCGCCTGGCCCCTGCTCCCCCGGATTTCCATGGGCAGGATGGGCCAGTTCTTCCAGGCCCTGGAAAAGGCCCGGGACCGGCTTCCCGTGGTGGACCGGGAGCTGAATTTCGTGTTTACCGGCTGCTACACCGCTCAGTCCCGAATCAAGCAGGCCAACCGCTACGGAGAGGACCGGCTCCACGACAGCCAGGCCCTTTGCGCCATGGCCGCTCAAGCCACCGGGGGCGAGCTGAAGCTGCCCCAACTGGAACAGGCCTGGCGGCGCATCCTGTTCAACCAATTCCACGATATCCTGCCCGGTTCCTGTGTGCGGGAGAGCCGGGAATACGCTCTGGGCGGGGCGGCGGAGGCCTATGCGCAGGCCCTGGCCAACGCCAACCGGGCCATGCGGGCCATAGGGCAGCGGGTGGATACGTCACTGCTGGGCGTGCAGGACGACCCCGACTCCACCGCCCAAGGGGCGGGGGCCGGGTATGGCGCCAGCAAGAGCTCCCCCCACGAGCGCCTGTTCGCCTCCAGCGAATACAACGTCAGCGCCGCTAGCCGGGGCGGCGGACCGGTTCGCCCCTACACCCTGTTTAACCCCACCCAGTACCACCGGGACGAGCTGGTGGAGGTGACGGTATGGGACTGGAAGTATCCCGCCCGTTCCCTTCAGGTGGTGGACGGAGAGGGCCAGGAAGTCCCCCATACCCTGACCCAAGGGGAAACGCCCTACTGGCAGCACACCTTCCTGAAGGTGGTCTTTCCCGCGTCGGTACCCCCTTACGGCTACGCCAACTATTACCTGCGTTACAGCCCCAAGCCCCTTGCCCTGTGCCAGGGCAGCGAGCCCCGGGTGCATCGGATGGAGAGCGGCCTGTTGGTGCTGGAAAACCAGCACATTCGGGCCAGCTTCGCCTCCCATACCATGAAGCTGGTTTCCCTCATCGACCTGGAAAGCGGCCAGGAGCTGATCCCCAAAGAGCGCCCCGGCGCCTATCTGTGGCTGGCGGAGGAATCGGAGGTACTGCCCTATAACGCCTGGACCATTG
Organism: Candidatus Excrementavichristensenella intestinipullorum; assembly: GCA_018711685.1. GTDB lineage: Bacteria > Bacillota > Clostridia > Christensenellales > Aristaeellaceae > Excrementavichristensenella > Excrementavichristensenella intestinipullorum. Next base: position 6,531 of record DVHZ01000092.1, read on the forward strand.
GAAATTATGGGCTGATCCAGGATCTGAACGAAACCTGCTTCGTGGACGTCAAAGAGATGCGTCTGGAAGGGCTGCGCCCCTCTATCGCCTACGAGATGAAATTCCGCCATTCGTGGGTCCGGGTAAGGGTGAGCCTGGACCAGGGCGCCCGGATGCTGCGCTTCGCCTTTGAGGTGGATTGGAACGACAAGGGCATTTCCGGTTACTCCACCCCCCAGCTGCGCTTCGCCGTGCCCTACGCCTATCCGGCGGAAACGGTCCGGTACGACGTGCCGGCGGGATGGGTGGACCGGCCCCTACTGGGCCACGACGTGCCCGCCATCCTGTACGCCGCCCCGGTAAACCAGACAGGAGGACCGGGCCTCCTGCTCACCACCGACTGCAAGTACGGCTATCGGGGCGTCCAGGGCTGCATCGACCTCAACCTGCTGCGCTCCAGCTGCGTGCCCGACGCCTATCCCGAGCACGGCTTCCACCGCTTCGAGGTGGGGCTGGGGGTCACCCATAGCTTCGACTGGACCTGGCTTCGCAGGCAGGGGGTGCTGTTCTCCCATCCCATCTACGCCTATGCCAACAGCGCCCATCCGGGCCCGCTGCCCCAGAAGCATGGCTTTATCCAGGTGGAGGGCCGCTCTGCGGTGGTATCGGTAGAGCCTCAGGGCGAAGGGCTGCTGCTGCGGTTGAACGGAGGCGACGGCCAATCCGCATCCCTGGCCCTAGGGTTGGACGCCCCCATCGCTCAAGCCCAGCTGCGGGACGCTTTGGAAACCACCCAAGCCCCGGCGAATATCGCCCAGGGCAAGGCCCATTTGGAGATGCCCCCTCACGGCCTCATGACGGTATACGTTCAGGGCCACGGCCGGAGCGAGTAAATTATTTATACGGACGCGTTCCTTACTCCGAGCGGGCGCGTCCGTATTCCTTATCAATTTGGGGCTGTAACTCCAATTAATCCTTAAAAGTCTTGGAAATACGGGCAATTAATGTTAAATTTGAAGTTCTTATTGACATTACAGAATAAAAAGAGTTTAATATAGGTGCAGCGTAGCGGCGGCCGGCTGCGATATCCGAGTACCCCAAAAACAATGGAGGAGGCTATTTGCATGAAAAAGATCCTGAGTCTGGCGTTGATCCTGATGCTGGCCCTGGCGTCCTTTACCGGCGCGGTGGCCCAGGAGGACAGAGGCGAGCCCAACGTTACGGTGGATAGCGTGTATTACGACGATTGGTCCATCGAGATCACCTGGCTGCCCCAGGACGGCTTTGACACCACCGACACCGCCATGGCCGATTACCTGGTGGGCACTGCGGTGGCCTTTGTCAAGGACCACCCGGAGGTCAAGGTGACCTGCGCCGCCCAGTCCATCAACATCGCCGACGCCATGAGCAAGCTGCTCACCCAGGCGGCGGCGGGCAACGCCCCCGACGTGGCTTCCGTGGACAGCTTCTATCTGCCGCTGTATTACGACTATCTCCAGCCCGTCACCGATGTCTTCGAGGCCAACGGCCTGTCCCTGGACAGCTGGTTCCCCTTTGCCCAGGACGCCATGACCAATGAGGACGGCGACATCGTGGCCATGTGGTACGACACCGACGTGCGGGCGCTGTATTACCAGAAGAGCGTCATGCCCACGCCTCCCGCCACCTGGGACGAGCTGTTTGCCATGATGGAGCCCCTGAAAGAGGAAGGCTATATGTTCCTGTATCCCGCCGGCGCCAACGAGACCACCTCCTGCGACGTGTGGCCCTGGTTCTGGTCCCTGGGCGGCCAGATCCTGGACGAGGAAGGCAACCCGGTATTCGCCGAGGGCAGCAACTACGACGCCCTGATCAAGACCTTTGATTTCCTGAAGCAGACCATCGACACCGGCATCACCCCCACCCGGGTTACTTCCTTCATGACCGACACCGACGTGAACACCGACGTGATGACCGGTAAGGTCGCCTGCTTCGTGGGTGGCAGCTGGGTCGGCACCCAGCTGGCCACGCTGATGGGCGATGAGAAGTTCGAGGAAGAGTGGGGCATCGCGCCCATTCCCATCAGCGCCGAAGGCGAGCCCAGCACCTGCTGCGGCGGCTGGACTGTGGGCGTGTTCGCCCAGGATGACGTGAAGCGCCAGTTGGCCGCCGAGCTGGGCATCCGGGCCTTCATCAGCCGCCAGGGTATGCTGGACTACTGCACCGTGAAGGGCAACATCCCCTGCCGCGCCGACCTGTACGACGACGAGCGCTTCGCCAACGACTGGCAGGCCGTGAAATTCTGCGAGCTGCTTCAGGATGGCGACGTGCGCCCCGGCTTTGAAATCTACACCTACATCTCCCAGCAGTTCCAGACCGCTATCGCCAACGTAATCACCGGCGCCCAGACCAGCGAGGAAGCGGTTCAGACCATGAAGGAAAACGTGGAGCTGTACTAAGAAAATCTTCCGGATATATTGCCGGCCGTTTCGCTCCTAACGAGCACCATTCGATTTTCATCAGCGCGAAGGAGGGTTTTTAATGAAGCAAAACGCATTAAAAACCGCGCATGGAAAGCGAGCAGCTTATGTGAGCAACCAGAGGCCCCTTCTCTGGTTGCTCCCCCTGTTCGTGGTCCTGCTGGCCTTTTTTCTGGTTCCTACCCTGGACGTCATCCGCTTGAGCTTTACCAACGCCTCCCTGGCCAAGCCCAGTTACGATTACACCACCAAATCCTACCTGAAGGTCATTCGGGATTCCGCCTTCCCCGAGATCATGTCGGTTACCCTGATCTTCGTTTCCATCAGCGTGGTGTTCCAGTTTTTGCTGGGATTCGTCATCGCCTATTGCGTGGATAAGGGGGAAAAATACCGCCTGCGGGGCACCGTGGCGGTGCGCACCATCTCTTTGGTTTCCTGGGCCATTCCCGGCGTAGCCATCGGCATCATCTGGAAGATCATGTACGCGGAGAACGCGGGAGGCATATTGAATTACCTGCTCTCCCTGCTGGGCTTCGGCCAGGTGGCCTTTTTGAGCGACCCCAATACAGCCATCTTCTCGGTGTGCCTGGCCAACATCTGGCGGGGCACGGCCCAGAGCATGATCCTGCTGTACTCGGGCCTGAAGACGGTGCCCGCAGACGTACTGGAGGCCGCCGACGTGGACGGCGCCAGCAATTGGCGCAAGATCGTCAGCGTCACCATCCCTTCCATGAAGTCGGTCATCACCGTCAATATTCTGCTCAACATCATCAACACCTTCAATACCTTCGACATGATTATGCCCCTTACCGGCGGCGGACCCGGGCACAGCACCGAAGTGCTGGTGCTGGGCGCCTACCGCACCATCTTCCAGCAACTGGATATGGGCAAGGGTTGCGCCATGGCGGTCATCCTGTTGTGCATCAATGTGTTTTTCTCGCTGATTTACATTCGGGCCGGAAAGGAGGAGGATTAGCTTATGTCCATGAAGGCCATGAAGCGAATGGGCAAACTGCGGCTGTACATCATCTACATCATCGTAGCCGCCTTTTTCCTGTTCCCCATTTTGTGGACGCTGTCCATGTCCCTTAAGTCGGTGCAGGAGCTCTACGAGGTCCCTCCCTCCCTGCTGCCCGACCGGCCCATGTTTGAAAATTACGAGCACGTGCTGATCCAAAGCCAATTTCTGCGGGCTATTGGCAATTCCCTGCTCATCTCCCTCTTTACCATCCTGGGCACGCTGTTCGTCTCCATCCCCGCGGCCTATTGCTTTTCCCGGATGCGGTTCAGGGGGAGCAAGACCCTTCAGTTTATCATCCTCATGTTCCAAATGATCTCGCCCCTGGTGGTGGTGGTACCCCTGTATCAGTATTTCAGCAAGATCAACATGCTCAACACCTTTTCCGGCGTCATCATGATCTGCATCGCCATTTCCGCGCCCTTTCAGGTATGGTTCCTGAAGGGATTTATGGATACCATTCCCAAGGCCCTGGACGAGGCGGCCACCATCGACGGCTGTACCCCCATGATGACGCTGACCCGGGTCATTTTGCCGGTGATCGCGCCGGGCATTCTGTCCAGCGTGCTGCTCATCTTCATCTCCAGCTGGTCCCAATTCATCGTGCCCTATATCCTTATCGACAAGACCAGCATGATGACCGCGGCGGTGCGCCTGGTCAACCTGCAATCCTCCCTCCACGAGATCACCACCCATTACCTGGCCGCAGCCAGCATCGTATCCATTTTCCCCATCATCCTGATCTTCGCCACCCTGCAGCGCTACATCGTCTCCGCGCTGACGGCGGGAGCGGTGAAGGGGTAACCCCGCCTCCCGGCGGGATATGGGGCTCCCGGCGCCCGAGGCCCCGGGGCCATGCCGGCACTTCTATATCATACTAAGAAATGGTGGAGAAAACCTATGGACAAGCGCTACCAGCTCTACGCCGTCACCAAAACCCACTGGGACCGGGAGTGGTATATGGATTACCAGAAAACCCGGATCCGCCTGGTACACCTCATCGACCAACTGCTGGACATCCTGGACACCGACCCCAATTTCGTTTCCTTCATGATGGACGGGCAAACCCTGCCCCTGGAGGATTACCTGGAGGTCAAGCCCTACAACCGTTCCCGCCTGGAAAAGTACATCCAGCAGGGCCGCATCGTCATCGGGCCCTGGTATATCCTGCCCGACGAGATTCTCATCACCGGGGAAACCCACATCCGCAATTATCTGCTGGGCACCCGCGTGGCCAACAGCTTCGGGGCCGCGAAGATGCAGGTGGGCTACCTGCCCGATTCCTTCGGCCACCCCTCTCAGATGCCCCAGATTTTGAGCAAGCTGGGCATGGACACCATCATGTTCTGGCGGGGCGCCACAGAGGAAGTGGACAAAACCGAATTCTACTGGCGCGCACCGGACGGCACCCGGGTGCTCACCGTATTGATGCCCGACGGTTACTTCACCGGCGCGGAGCTGAGCAGCGATCCCGCCATCGTGGCCAAGCGCCTGGACAACTACATCGAAAATTTCGCCCGCCTGTCCAATACCGATAAGATCTACCTGTCCAACGGCGGCGACCACCTGGAGCCGGTGCCCTATCTGTCCCGGGTGCTGACGGAAGCCAACGCCCTGATGACCAAGGGCGGCGTCAAGCATACCACCCTGGAAAATTTTGTCCACGACCTGCGCTGCTCTCTGGGGGATGGCGTGAAGGAAATCCAGGGCGAGCTGTGCGGCGTCCACTACTCCATTTTGCTGGCCTCTACCCTCTCCACCCGCATGTACCTCAAGCAGCTGAACCATACTGCCGCCAGGCTGCTGGAAAGCTATCTGGAGCCCATGTTCGCCATCGCCGCCCAGCAGGGGTGCGAGTATCCCCGGGATATCCTGCTGCGCGCCTGGAAATACTTCATGGAAAACCAGCCCCACGACAGCATCTGCGGCTGCTCCGTGGACGCCATCCATCGGGACATGCTCTTCCGGTACAACCAGGTGTTCGAGATCGGCGATTACATGTTCGACGTGGCCCGGGACTTCTACAAGGGCATTGATATGAGCGCCTTGGGCGGCGACTACGCCCTGACGGTGTTCAACCCCACCGGCCGCAGCCGCCAGGATTACATCGAGGCGGTAGTGGACTTCGACCATCGCTCCACCTCCCGCAACGACTACGAGCACAGCGGCCCGGACGGTCACTTCCCCCTGCACCACGTGGACAATAGTCCCGAGGCCATGAAGCCCCTGCCCAAGGCGGTGCGGGCCTTCGACGGGGACAAGGAGCTGCCCTGCGTGCTGCTGGACGCTCAGGTGGCCAATTGGCTGGACCTGGGATACGCCCGCTTCCCCCATCAGTACAACGTGAACCGCTGCCGCATCGGGGTGCTGGCTCAGGATATCCCCCCCATGGGCTACAAGACCCTGCGCATCCAGCCGGTGTACCAGGACGAGCCCCCCCAGGCCTTGGACGGCGCCGCTCTGGAGAACCAATTCTATCAGGTATCCGTGGGCCCGGACGGCTCCCTCCGGGTGGTGGACAAGGAAAGCGGCCGGGTGCTGGAGGGCCTCAACCTGCTGGCCGACGGCGGCGACTGCGGCGACGAATACACCTATTGCCCCCCGGACCAGGACGCCATCGTGTGCCCCGATCCTGCCAGCTTGTCCGTGGAAAAGACCGCCTGTAACGCCGTCATGCAGCGCCTGGTGATCAAGGGCGTCCTGCCCCTGCCCGAAGACGTTAAGGACCGCAATCTGTGCCGGTCCGACCGAACCCTGGACTGCCCCTTTACCTGCCAGGTCACCCTGTATCCCAATATCCGGCGCATCGACATCAAAACCACCGTGGAAAATCGCTGCAAGCACCATCGCCTGCGCGCCCTCTTCCCCACCGGAGTCAAGGCCCAGGACTGCTGGTCCGCCGGAACCTTCAGCGTGGATAAGCGGCCGGTGGAGCCCCGCATCGATCCCAACTGGCGGGAACTGTACTTCACCCATTCCCAAAAGGATTTTTGCGAGGCCAACGACGGCGCTTTCGGCGTCACCGTGGCCAACCGGGGCCTCCACGAATTTGAAGCCTACAATCAGGACGGCCAGACTGTGCTGGCAATTACCCTGCTGCGCTGCACCGGCGTCATCAGCCAGCGGGTCATCAAGACCCGTAAGGAGATGGGCGGCTGGAGCGAGCCGGCCCCCGAAGGCCAGTGCATCGGCACTTGGACCTTTGAGTACAGCGTCATGCCCCACAGCGGCACCTGGGTCCAGGCCCAGACCTACCTGGCCGCCCGGGAATACAACGTGCCCATGCGCTCCATCCAGGCTCCCGTGGCCCAGGGCGGCAGCCTGCCCATGACCTGCTCCATGGTGGAGATCGACAATCCCGCGCTGCTGGTTTCCGCCTTCAAACAGTGCGATTTCGAGGACGGCTACATTCTGCGCTTCTACAATTCCACCGACCAGCAGGTTCAGGCCAACATCCGCATCCGCTTCCCCTTCGCCCACCTGTATCTGGCCAACCTGCGGGAGGATACCATCGGCACTCCGGACATGGAGGGCAGCGTGGCCCGCATGACCGTAAAGCCCTTTGAGATCGTCACGCTGAAAATCCTGACCTGATAGAACGTAGCCCCATTCGGCGGCAACAAAGCCTTGCGCCGGGCGCGGAAAGCATCCCGCGCCCGGCGCTTATGCCGCGCCCCGCCCCGCCTGGCGAAAACTGCCGGCGGGTCAAAGCGGCATGAAGCATTCCCCATCTTCAAGGAGGCATACGAATTATGAAGCGTTCCCAAATCAATCAGGCCATTCGCTGGGCCCAAGACTTGCTGAAGAAATATGGCGTGCGCCTACCCGATACCGCCTTCTACGGCCCCCAACAGTGGAAAGAACTGGCCTCCCAGGCTCAAACGGTGTTCCAAACCATGCTGGGCTGGGACATCACCGATTTCGGCTCCGGGGATTTTCAAAAGATAGGCGCGGTGCTCTATACGGTGCGCAACGGCCTGATGGACAATCCCGCCGTCGGGGTGCCCTACTGCGAAAAGTATATCCTCATGAGAGAGGGACAGCGCTTACCCAAACACTACCATGTGTATAAGACTGAAGATATCATCAACCGTGCGGGGGGCGTACTGGAGGTCATGCTGTGGAACGCGGATAAATCCGGCCATCAGCTGGACACCGACGTCACCGTCTATATGGACGGCATCCGGCGCGTGTTTCAGGCGGGCGAGAAAATCCATCTCACGCCAGGCAACAGCATCTCCCTCACCCCCTATATCGCCCATATCTTCGGTCCCCAGCCGGGCAGCGGCGACTTGATCGTCGGCGAGGTGTCCAAGGTAAACGACGACAATACGGACAATTACTTCCTGGAAAGCGCCGGTCGCTTCCCCGCCATCCAGGAGGATGAACCCGCGCTCCATCTGCTGTGCAACGAATATCCCACGCCTTGACCTTCCCTCGACCCTACCGGATGGCCCGCCGTCTCCTCCGTCGAAAGCCCAGCCCCCTGCAGCCGGGCTTTCGCCCATCTTTCCCCTGCCCCGCGAATCCGCCTGAAAGCGTGCTTGCCCGGTCCCCTGCTGCAGGGCCGCCGCCATCCGGCGGCGGCCCTGCAGCGCCCGGGGGGCTCCGCCCCCCGGGACCCCCCGACGCGGGCGTTGGGGCTATTGGTGGTCTGGTGAGGCGTAGGGGCTGCTGTGCGGAGCGCCGGTAGGGTTGCGGTGGAAGTGGAGCTTTGGGGCATGTAGGTCATCGAAAAGGTTGTGTTCTGGTTTTCACCCTTGCTGCCCTTGGGCGGCAAGGGGGTTCTCCGCGTATTCGGGAGGTGGGCTCCGCCGCGTGCGCTGCGGCTGGCGGCTCCGCCCGAAGTTAGTGCCGCCCATAGGCTCATCGCTCGGGCGGATGCGGGTTTGGCTCCCGTTGTGCTGTCCGTCCGCTTTCGGGAGCCTATGGGCGGGGAATCAGGTGACGGGGGTACGGGGGACGGGGGAC